>NZ_CP110973.1:1200000-1500000 GCF_026248825.1 Larkinella insperata
TAAGACTTGATGTGTTCGGAGTCGAAGGTATAGGAGCTTTACACCATCTCACTAGAACTGTAAAAACTGAAGGATGGACACCGATTGATACTTCTCTAACGGTAAGTAATGTGGCAGAATTAGTTGCAAATCTAGGAGGGCATCAACTTTATTCAGGCAATAAATATGTAGCAATACGTGAATTAATTCAAAATAGTATTGATGCTGTACACGCTAGGCGGTTTTTAGACAACCATTCCCAAGATTGGGGTGATATCACCATTTCATTTGGAGAAGACCAATATGGCTGCTTTATTGAGGTTGAAGATAATGGAATAGGTATGTCCACTAATGTTTTAACAAAACCCTTTCTTGACTTCGGCAAAACATTTTGGAATTCATCGTCAATGCACGGTGAACTACCTGGGCTACAAGCATCAAATTTCAAACCTATAGGTAAATATGGTATAGGCTTTTACTCAACATTTATGCTTGGCTCGAAAGTTAAGGTCATAACTAGAAGATACGATAAAGGTAGAAACGAGACAATTGTCCTAGAATTCACTGATGGAGTAAAAGCTAGACCCCTATTAAGACCTGCTCAAGTAGATGAGCAATTGAAAGATGGAGGCACTAAGATCAGAGTTTGGCTTGTTGATTTCACCTCCTTTCAAACAGATTCCGATCGCTTTTTAAAGCCCAGAAATTATGCTAACCTTGATACCCTCGAATCTGAATTAAAAATATTATGCCCTGCCTTGAGTGTAAACCTCCATCTTAATGTTAGTGATATTAAGCGCACTATTATAAAAGCAAATGATTGGGAGACTATAGACCCTTTATCATTCTTCTTTCGCCTTAATAAAAAAGAGGATTACGACCTTAAAGACGCTAATACTAAGGAAGAGATCAACCTCTATTTAAATAACATTAGGTTAATTAAAAATGAGAATGGCGAAACGATTGGAAGAGCATTTCTGTGCAAAAATGATTTTTTTGTCTTTGACAGTGATTTAACACATGGCATCATAGCAGTTGGTGGAATAAGAAGTAACAGAATGAATGGTATTGGCGGCATATTACTAGGTGAATCAATCAACGCTGCAAGAGATTTAGCAATACCAATAGCAAATGGCCTCCCTCTTCAAAAATGGGCTACTGAACAAGCGGAACTCTTATCAAAATTAAAGCATCATTTTGATGAATATGACTTATTAAATTTTTCAAATATAATTACAAAGCTTGGAGGAGACGTGAAAGACTTGCCTATCTGTTTTCTAAACGAAAGGGCAATAAGTTCCCAAGAACTCTTAGCATACTTGATTAATGAGGATAGTGATAATGTTACAATTTTGGAAAATAAAATAGATCAATCTATTATACCAGAATCTTTAAAATTATTTAGAATACACAACAATTTGACAACTTCTATTGTAAAAGCAAAAACAGGATTAGAGTCTATAAGTTGGCCAGCAAATAATACTATTGACTGGTATCTTTCTCAGTTAGAGGGGCTGTTTGCCCAAATACTTTTGGTAGCATGGAATATTTCAGAATTTGATGAAGTAGTTGTTAAAGCTGGCTTGCTTCACAAAAATAACAAATTAACTATAACTTTAACTGATAACAATGGCGAACCACTTGAAGTTCAAGCTTATTCAATATTAAAGCCTTCTGTGAGTACATAGTTAGCTCATATCAGCCTATCGACGTAATAATATCAAAACTTAAATAGGGCATGAATATTAGGATGCAAGAAGTATTGCTTATATTATTAAAAAGCTTTACCATCACAAAGGATCATATATCAAAAAAACAAGTAGCATCAACATTTGAAGAATCTATTGATTTAAATATATCTTAGAAAAATGAATGCAATTCAAAAGATATTTGATTCAATTATTGAAGAAACAATCACATTAGAAAAACTTTCTGAAATATTTGTCAGAGAAAAATTAAAAAAGCTGAATATCACTTTAAGCGATGAAAAAATCAATGAATTACTTAACACTATTAAGAACGGTGAAGATAAAGAGCTCTTTATTAATCATACAATTAATGGTATCGAGCAAAGGATTAATTTACTTGATAATGAAGATGATACAGATGAAATTGTGATGCCAATTGTTGAAAATGCCATACTTAGAACAAGCGAATCGTTAAAAAGAAAGTACGTAAAAATACTCTTAAACCGTTTTGATAAAGAGGCCAGCTATAAACTGAAGAATTATTTGAATAGTAATATAGAATTCGAAACATATTTAAAAAGTATTTGGGGGGAAGCGATTGACCTTCTCGAGCTATTCATTAATGTTATTGTAGAGACAGGAGCGGCTTTTACAGAAGAATATGAGAAAAATACTGATATTGAGCAAGATTTTGTATATGAGGCAGCTGCTAGATTGCATGCCCGTTCCTGCCAGATTGCATACGAAATACTTACTTTAATTAAAGCAGGCTATGCTAATGGGGCTCATGCACGTTGGCGTTCTTTACATGAATTCTCTGTGATATTATTTTTCATTAAAGAGAAAGGTCAAGATGTTGCTGAACGCTTTTTAAAACATGTACACATAGAGAACTACAAAGCTGCTGAAGAACACCAGAAGAATTATATTAAATTAAATAAACTGCCAATTTCTGAGATAGACATGAATAAACTGAAAATAGATTATGAATCGTGCATTCAAAAGTATGGGCAGTCATTCAGTGGAGATTATGGTTGGGCGGTTTCGGCACTTAACGCTAAAAGACTCACTTTTAAAGATATTGAATCTCATGTTTCTTTATCACATTTGCGCCCTAATTATAAAAAAGCCAGTTCCAATGTACACGTTTCATCAAAAGGACTACTTTCAAAATTAAATTTAGAACCGGTAAGGAATAATCTACTTTCTGTTGGCCCAAGTATCTTTGGACTTGTTGAACCTTCTCATTCATTAGCAGTTTCACTTTCGCAGGTTACTACAGCATATTTACTCTTAAAGCCTAATATTGATCATTTAGCTATTTGTGAATTTATTTCTAAAATAGAAAAAGACATCAGAAAAAAACTTATAGCAGCTGAATGGAAATTAGTTGAATTCAACAAAACGTGATCTTTATTTTGGTTGAGTTAGCAAGGCCTTACTTCTCCCATTCTTATTTTTGATAAGCGTATCTTTATCTAAAGTTACAGGCAAAACTTTTGATGATTTATATATTTTGTAAATACTATCTAACTTCGATTCTAATTTAGTCACCACTTTTTCATTCTTTTCTCCCTTACTACTTATATAAAAAGAATAACCTAAGCTTATTGCTGAAACAACTAGTGAGAACAGGGAAATAGTTGAAGCGCGTATATTTGCTTTTTTCTCTTGAATTTCCAGCCTATCTTTTTCTTCTTGCCTTATTCTCTCCTTGAAATAATCAATTTGAATACCCTGAGACGCTAACTCAGCTCCTTTATTCGAAATTTGTATTTCGTACTTTACATTTTTCTGTTGATCATCAATTATGTGAAGTGATTGTTTATAAACCTTAATCAACTGCTCTTTTCTCAAAAATTCTATAGTTTTTCTAATCTCGTTTCTTTTCCATCCCAGTGTAGGGATATCAACAGAAGAGACTACAATTCTTCCATATATAGTTTGGCCACTAAAGCTTTTATGATGAGTTTTATAAGCTTTCCCAAGAACTTGGCTCATTCCAAATAATTCATTTTCTGTAAAGCTCTTTTCTCTCTTCCTGAATAACTTTTCGTATAACTTGGTTTTTCGCTTCATCAAAGTAACTTGTACTACTTTCATTTCAGTATTGGTTAAGGTGTATACTGCCATTTAATGAGTTTCTCAATTAATTTAGAACTTTCAATTATCAAAAAAACTTTTAATACAAAACTATAGAAAGAAGGTAGAAGGAAATTATGGTCTAATTAAACACAATATTGTTCATATTATGTTAATTATAATACGTCTAGCGAATAAGTCACCTTATCCCCTCACATTAAAATATTATTAATATCTGCATCTCACTTCAGCTTTTACTTAATTTAATTTTATATTGTCTTAATCGTAGCTTTTTTTCTTAATCTTAAGTGTGCCTTTTGGCAGCTTTGGCAGCAAAAAGATGCATCCACCCTTCTTGCTTCAAACTCATTTTCACAGTATAAGCATTTTTTTTTATAAAACATGCCGATTGTAACTTCTGTATAAATACCAAGCCTATAATCGCAACGGTCAATTTCTTTGTTTTTTTGAACAGAGCTGAAACCATAGTTTCGTAAACCATTTTTACCTTGTTCGATTTTTTCGTTTTTCATTTTGTGTACGCGTTAACGACTCGTTAGTGATTCGTAAATGGTGTGTCATATCGTCAAACTACTTCAAAAACTACCCCGAAATCTACCCTAAAAACTACTGCTGCATATAGTAAGTATTATAGTCTTTATAAGAAGCGTATAGATATGAGCAGTTGGTAACTGACAAGCCATACTGCTTTAGTTTCTCAAGTGCTTTCTTCCCGGCAGCGTCATTGTCGAAAAAGGCGTTCACACTTCGACATTGGTCAAGTGCTGGCAAAGTCTCTTTTAGCAAGGAAAGCGAATTCAGGATGATTGTTGAGTTGTTTAAACGGTTTGCGTTGTGATGTTGACAGCAGGACAGAAAATCAAAAACACCTTCGAACACATTAATAACTCCCGTTTGCTTACCTGGTAAGGTTGTAAACCATTTCGGAGAGGTAGCTCCCTTGAAGTATTGGCTTCTCAGTTCAAAACCTCCTTTGTCGTTTTGAAAGCCAAGCGCATAATAATGCTTATTGTCTACTGTATAGTGCACCTCCTGTAAATAATGACTGCCAACTTCGTACGAAATACGGCGACTAGTTAGATAGGCCAGCAATGCTCTGTTACGTAAGGACTGAATGCTTATTAACTCCACACTGTTCTTAGCTGCTTGATTAAGTTTTAAGCCGCTAAAAGAAAAAGGAACGGTTTCCTGGGAGCTTGTGAACTTTTGCAGCGTTCGGATAGCTTTTACAAACGAATAGCCATGTAAGTATTGTAGCAGTCGGATAATATCCCCTTTTTGCCCTTCTCCACTGAAATCATGGAAAACGTTTTTAACCGGGTCTACCAGAAAAGAAGGTGTCTTCTCTTCATGACAAGGTGAATAATAGACTAGCTGTTTTCCAGCTGTTTTTACTGGCATATGTCCTTTGCTTAACAAATAATCCGTAATGGCTATCTGTTTTATTCGTTCAAGTTCTTGTGATGCTATCATTGTTTTTTCTTTTAGCGGCTTAAATTCTTCTTACTCGTTTACTCAGTGCAATTTCCATCTTATTTTCAATTAGTTAGCTTCAAAATGTCGAGTAATGACTATTTGATGGCTACTCGCTTTTATGCTAATTTTCGAGCTTTCAGTAACTACGAGTAAATAATTATTTACTCAGTATTATACTTTATAAAATATTGATTTACAGAAGCATGTCAACTATCGAGTAATCGAGTAGGTAGTTTATTATTTCAGTCGAATGTAATACCCTTTCTCAGTGTATTTCTTTTGAGTGTTGTACGTTGAAACCTGGTTGAAGCCTAATATTTGAAGTGCTTTACCAATCTGATTCCGGTAAAGCTTTAAGGTGACTTTCGTGCGTAGATTTTCTTCAATGTCTGCTGCGGTATAGAACTCCGCCCCCTGCTCTCCTTTTTCCGCTGGTTCGTAAAACTTGCTAATCGTTTCCATTTCCGTTGTCGTTCGTAAGAACTTACGGTTGTAAAGTTCTAAGGTTTTGGTTTCGTCATTTGTCATATCCTGCTTAAATGCCGAATCCTTTAACAGGGCATATGCTTGGGACCAAACTAAATCAATATTGACTTGAGCCATATAGCCGTTTGAACCGCCATTATCATGCTGTATTTCCTTGACAATGAACGGTAACCAGCGTACGTTACCTGTCTCATCTGTGAGAAACTCAAACTGGTTTGTACTAGCTACAAAGCTAGCTCTTCTTTGAAAGGCCGTTTCCACATTTTGAAAGAGAGGACGGTACTTCACAATACTTTCTGATAGAACCGTTTTAAACTCGTTATTCAGCTCTTTCTTGTCAAAGGAAGCTAGTTCATCCAGGTTCACCATGAAGTTCTGCACCAGTGAAAATTTGCCTTCTTTGGAGCCAAAATCAAACCCTTTCTTCGCATAGTTTTTTAAAGCGTTGGGAATGAGAAAATCTAAAAACGTAGTTTTGCCATCATTCTGTTTGCCGACTAATGTTAAGCATTGTTTGTTAAAAGGTGCACCACCAATTGCCTGCCCTACACAACGCACTAGCCACTTTTTAAACATGGCTTTCCACCAGATACTATCCTCAGTTTTTACATAACTGGCTAATATGTCAATGTAGTCTGGCTGAGTCAAATTCCAGTTTGGCAAACTTTGAAAATACACCTCGAAGGGGTCATATCGTGGAATCGCTTTTGAACCGAACAAAGCTCGTAAGGCATCCTTGAACCCTTTTAAGCCACATTCATAAAGCTCCAATTCAACATCACATAAATTCACTAATTCCCATTCGGTGACTTTTTTTGGTTTTCGTTCTAACTGGTTTGAAACCACATCAACCCTATAATCATATTCAGCAAATAAATAATGACGGATTCGGTATATAATAGGCTGAATTTCAACCTTTTGTTTGCTATTTTGACTGAATTCCATAAATTTGTTCCATTAATTACCATAAGATTTATGTTGAAAGCCACTCCCTTCTAGGGAGTGGCTTTTTATTACATGGCTTTCCGGCCAATACCCTCATTCTCCTTCCGTTCCCGAAACTCCTGAATATGCCGAATAACCGCTTCCTCGGTTCGCTCCGTATAGTATTGCTCCGTTGTGCTGGTTTTTTTGTGGCCTAACATGGTTGCCACACTGGTCAAAGGGACACCATTAGCGATGTAATAAGAAGCGCAGGTTTTGCGAGCTACATGGGTTGTAAGCCGAACTGAAATAAGACAAGTGGCTTGAATCTCTTTTAGAATTCGGTTCATGACCTGATTGGCATAAACGGGCAGCAAACGGTTTCGCCGAAGACAATCTTCATGATTGGCATACTTCTTTAAAATTTGTAAAGCTTGCGGCACTACTGGAATGATACAATCATTGCCGTTCTTGCTCCGTTTAATCTTGATGAGCTGGTCACCATTCTCTAAGGTGAGAAGGTGAGTTGAGTTGAGTTTGCTTACATCAACATACGCTAGCCCCGTATAGCAGCAAAACAAAAACACGTCTCGAACGTAATTATATTCTTGGCTGAAGAACTGCGTTTCTTGTAGAAGGAGAATATCTTTTTCTTTGAGAGCTACAACCGCTTTCCGTTCTCGTTTAGGCCGAAAGAAAGCAAAAGGGTTTTTTTCAAGCCACTCATTAGCAATCGCATAATTTAGCGTTCGTTTTAAGAATTCAGCGTGTAAAACGGCGTGATTGTGTCCATGTCCGAAAGTCTTCTTACAAAAGGTGACAATTGAGTATGCGTCAATTGGCTTAAGGTCTGAAAGCTTCAAATACGGATTTTGACGAGATGTAAGAATGTACTGCTTAATGCGCTCAACCAAATATCGCTTTTTTTCAACCGTCTTGCGTTCAAAATCAATACCTAACAGTGCTTCAAATTCATCTTTATAGAATTTATCCAAGCACTCAATTACAGTGGGTTTATTGGGCTCTATACTTGATTTGTCTACCACTACCTTCTTAAGCTCTCTTAAGTCGGGAGTCCGTTTGGTCAGTAAAAAGTCCGTAAATGCACGCTGAAAGTCTGATTTTAACGCTTGCAAATAAGCCGTTGCCGATTCATCATTCAAAACCGTAAACGTTTTTGTATCAAGCTGTCTCGGACTACAAGTAACACCTGTACTAAAAGCCAAGTTACGACCATTGTAATGAAGCTTTAGGTAAATAGTCAAACCGCGTTGATAGAGTTGAACTGTTAAACGCTTCATTCGAACTTTTTCAGTGGCATCAGGTAAATGCTTTATCTTTGCCATAATCAATCAATGTTTCAATGGATGTTGGTTGAAAAATGAAGCCCGTACTCGTTGGCAGACGATTACGGGCATTTTGTTTACAGAAGACTTTCCAAGGGTACCTCAAAAAAATTAGCCAGATTACGAGCTTCAAAGCCAAAAATTGGCTTCTCCCCTCTTACCAACTGTCCAAATCTTTTTTGATTAATCCCTACAGAATCATAGAATCGACGATCTGGTTTAAATTTGCCTTTGATAGAGTCTTCGTACCTAGTCAAGGCTCTAGAAACAGATGTTTGCTTATTTGTTTTCATTATCATCTTTTTTTGATGACAATATTAGGTATAAACTTTAACAATTATCAAAAAATGATAACAAAATTATTATCATTTTTTGATAATTGCTTGACAATCAGAATATATCTATCATTGCATATTATCAATTTTTGACTATGAATATAGCGGAAAATATAAAAGCTATACGCGAGAGTAAGGGCATCAAGCAGAGCGAATTGGCACGAGCCTTGGGTGTAGAACCGACAAATTATCCTCGAATTGAAAAGAGAGATAAGCGTCTTACCATTGAAATGTTAGAGAAAATTGCCAAAGCTCTTGGAGTATCAGTGTATGAATTATTGGACAACAACTCAAACCAAGATATTGTCAGATTACAAGAGTTAGAAAATAAGGTACTGAGGCTAAGAACCGCCAACAAGGTCCTAAGGAAGAAAAATGACTTACTTTATAAATTGATGTCCTTGTTCCACCGTCAATCAAACCTTTTTATTGATGAGTACAACAAGAGAATTGACGAAGATGATGATTATATGGACTATGAAGAAATAAAAAGACAGGCGAAAGAGTTAGGGCTAGACATAGAAGAGGATGAGGTATGACAAGTATTGGCTTATTGCACATTAATTGAGATAAATAGAGCTTATGTTTGCGATTGGCAACTATAAAAAATATATTGAAATACTAAAGCAAAGCTTAAAACATCGTAAGGAGCTAAAATAATTATTTACCTCTTGCATAATATCAAAACATGAGTGATTATGCTTGGAAATGAATAACATGATTGTAAGCTTAATTAAAAACTTTACTATTAACTCGTAAAATGATGGATTTAGGGAGTAAGGAAGAAGAGAGAAAGACGGTCAGCTTGCATAGATTGTACTTGGACCCTAATAACTTTAGGTTTATTGATAAGGCTGATTATGTCAAGGTATCAGATGAAAAAATTAAAGATGCGCAAATACAAAAGCGGACTAGAAGATTTATTTCAGGCACAAATAATGAAGAAATAGATGACTTGATCCGAAGCTATAAAACGAATGGCTACCTACCTGTTGATCAAATCCAAGCAAGGCCGTTAGATGATTCTTCTTATCTAGTAATTGAAGGCAATAGACGAATAACAGCTCTGAAGTATTTAGAAGAGAGATTTGAAGCAGGAGATGATATAGGAAACTTAAATCCATCGATATTTGCAAAGGTACCAATTATAATTACTAGAGGGGTTGATGAAAGCCATTACAAAATACTTATGGGGCTAAAGCACATAAGTGGAAATAAAAAGTGGCCATCAATTAATCAAGCTCAGCTTCTTAGGACTCTTTTGAATGAGGGTATGACAAAGCAAGAGATTAAAGATGCTCTTGGTATTTCTACGGTCACTCTTAACAGATATTTAAAATCTTTAGCCTTAGTAGACCAATATAAAGACAGCGAACTCGGTGATCAGTTCAGATCAGAAAAATTTAATATATTTTCAGAGGTCATTAAACAACCTAAAATAATGTTCTGGCTAGGGTGGGACGACTACGAAGCTAAAGCCAAGAATGTTTTTAACCTTAACAGGTTTTTTTCGTGGATATCAAGTGAAGACGATTTGCAGTTAGACGGAGATGACGATGTTGTTAAAACTCTTGAACCAATAATAAATCGCGGAGATGATATAAGAGAACTGGCACAATTGATTAGTGATGAAAAGTTGCTAGAAAAGATGGAATTATCACGATCAATATCGCAAGCTTATTTAGCAAGTGATAAGATAAGCAGTGATAAGTTTTCAAACAGTCTAGAAATAATTGAAAAACAACTTGGCGATGCGTTTAACTTTGTTAATTATGCTAACGACGAAAGTAAAGAAAAACTAAAGTCAATTAGAAGAAAGTTTGAGGGTTTATTAACTACTCAAGGTTCTTCAGAAGTACTTGTCAATAGAGATATAAAAAGGGATATCTTTATAAGATACACTGATTCACATTTCTCATCTATCAATGTAGAAAATTACAAAAGGTTAAAAACATTGTCTTTAAATAACTTAAATAGGATAAACCTTATTGGAGGGGATAACAACTCAGGAAAATCTTCATTACTTGAAGCGGTTTACCTTTTATGTATATTAAATGATATATTTTCTTTTACTGAGATTTTCAGGAGAAGAGGCAAATTCTTTAATGATTTGCCCTCATTGTGGCTAGCAAAACAGATTTCAGGAAAAAAATCAGTGAGTGGGGTGTTTGATGGAAAATCAGTGAGTAGCAGTTTCAATACTAGCAATGAAAATGATGACTTTGATAAGTCATCTTATTTAACATCAATATATTTGGAATCGTTTATTGGCAATGCAAGATTTGATAGTAGATTGCGATTATTTGAAAATAAAGATAGCCAAGCTTTCTTTCCACAAATACTAAATTTATGCAACGTTAAGTATTCGAGCCCTTTTTCTATTCATAATAGAGAAGACCTGATCGCTAGTCATGAAAGAAGTATCGAAACAAAAGCTATTGATAAAATACTAGACTTCATCAAAAACAAGATTGATAAAGATATTCAAAATATAGAACTAACAGGTGAGGGTGATACACAAAGGTTTTTAGTTTCCCATAAGCATTTTAAGGAGGCAATTGATATTACTCAGTTTGGTGATGGGTTACAACGGGTGTTTCATATTGCATTGCTATTTGCCTCTGCCCAAAATGGGATATTACTTATTGATGAAATAGAAAATGCGATACATCACGATCTTTACATAGAATTTACTCGCTTCATTGAAGAAATGGCCAGTGATTTTAACGTTCAACTCTTCATCACATCTCACAGCAAAGAATGCATAAATTCTTTCTTCATAAATGGTAATACTAACAATAATATCTCTGCTTATCGTCTTATAGAGCAAGATGGAAACTTAGTTTGCCTTTATACAGAAGGATCTCGTTTCGGAAGATTAATTGAAAACTTTGATGCAGATTTGAGAGGCTGATGAAAATACTTATAATTCTTTGTGAAGGCCCTCACGACGTTGCCTTCATATATAAAGTTTCACGCTTGGCACTAAACGCTCAAGATATAACAGGGACTAAATTAAAAGATTTTCCGTCTCCTTTAGGCTCTCATTTTGTTAGACTACTTCAAAATTACAGATATGAAGATTCACAATTAACAGGTAGACCAGAAATACCTACTACTCTTTCTTTGACTCCACATGAAGATCAAGAAATTGTATATTTGCTTATTTATCCAATGGGAGGGGATTCAAAAATTGAAAGCTGGAAGGATCAAATTCAAAAATTTCAGGACATAGCTATAAATGACTTACCAGAAATGAAAGCAGAAATCTCCATTGGATTGATATTCGATGCAGACGATGGATTAGCGGATAGGGTTAAAAAGTGTCATGATAACTTTAACGATATTTTACCAGAAATTACGGGTTTAAATGCAACGGAACAACATATATGCTTAACGAAATCCTTTAAATCCCTGGGACTACATTTGTTTTGTAATGATGAAGGGACTGGTAATTTAGAGGAAATTCTTATACCCTTAATGAAGCTAGGTAATGAACAGATATTTAATGAAGCTCTTGAATATTTAAACAGGAACAAAGACAACAAAAGACCAACAGAAAAAAAATTCAAATCAAATTATGACGAAAATAAGTCATTGCTAGGAGTCGTAGGACAGTTACAATGTTCAGGGGTAGCAAACAACAGTATAATTAAGCAATCTGATTATATTACAAATGACAAATTAAGTGTTAGTGAAAAAGCAAGTGAACTTGTATCATTTTTAAAAAGCTTAATAAACAGCTTGTACGAATGAAAAAATTTATTTTCTTATTTACATACTAACATGAAAAATAGTAGCATTTAAAAGCCTGATTTATAGGACATTAATATACTCAGTCGATATACAATTAAGAGCAATCACAGGGCTCCTTAACTCACCTTTATATAAACTGCTGAAAATCAATACAATACACGACCCATTAACCCCAGCTTCGGGAGCAAAAAGCCTCAAATCGCAAGATTTGGGGCTTTCTTATTTTATTCCATCCGGCTAGGCTCAATCGTAGTTTATCCCAAACGCAAAAAGCCGACCGGGAATCCCAATCGGCTTTCCAATTTATTGCGAGATGTAAAAAGGTATTACCGGGAGAGTGTCAGCGCACGGGTAAATTTCCGTCCATCGCTGAGCTGAATGCTGTAGAAGTACGTTCCGACGGGTAAGAGTTTGCCCCCATTACGTCCATCCCAATCATTTTGGTATTCTTTGGACTCATAAATCACCGTACCGTTGCGGTCAAAAATGGTCACCTCGGCCTTGAGTTGGCCTAAATTTCGGATGACAAACTGATCATTTTTACCATCACCATTGGGCGAAAAGCCCTCCGGAATAGCCACCTCACCCGACGATTCGGTGCTGGTCCCCGAACATAAATTGGCCATGGATGCGATGCTGATGTTTTCAAATACACCGCCCGCTTTAGCCACATACGAATCGTAATCAAATCCGGATCCATTTTCTTTCAAAACCACCTCACTCAGCCCCGTGACTGGGAACGACTGATCATTATGCCATTCAAGGTTCATACCGCTCTTTTCCGTCAGGCTGACTACATCAAACTGGAGCGTAGCAACAGGCATCCAGTTGGTTGTTACCAACGTAGCCCCCTGCTCTGAACCGCTGTACAGAACGTTCAACGAAACGATGCCTTTGGTGCTGCGCTCCACCGAACCGTTAAGCGACAACGGGCTATAATTCAGATTGCCGGTTACTCCCTGACTGGTAAAGTTCTGCTCCTCAACGATAACCGGACTTTTCACCAGCCGGGTGTCGTAAGAAAAGCGTAGATTGGCGTTCCCCATCAGAAAAGAACTGCTCTCATCGTGCGCTTTCAGTTCAACCGCTACGAACAGTTTCTGATTGGCACAGTCAGCCTTTTTAAGTTGAAGTCGAACATCGAACCGACCATTTTGTGCATTCGCTAGCAGCGACGAGCAGACTGCCAACATGAAAAAGACCCGTTTCATACTTATTTCTTTATGTTCTCTTTTATACGAAATCGCATCAGACAAACCCTTATTTTGAACGAGCTTCATGCTCAGAATATCAAACCGAACGCAAAAAGCACCAAGCCAATTTGTTCCGGTCCACCCCCCGTAGGTAGTAAAACCGGAAGAAAAACCCGTAAAACACTTACTTGCCTAAACCTCCAAAATGGCAACGCAGAATTTCTTGTTCGCTTATCTAGACTTGAAATGGGTAGGTTGGTCACATTGTACAGCACCTAGCGTTACTTCCTACTCTGACACCTTCTTTCTTTCCAACTTCCCAAGACAGGATACTTGGGCAAAAGTTCAGAAAACAAAAAAAGGCTGGGAACCAGCCTTTTTTCATAGATTCACAAGTACTTCCTGAAGAATAGCCATTTATTTTAGCGGAACTTTCGGATTAATAAAGTAAATCCGGTTGCGATCAACGGTGCCGGTTGCGGGTAGAATCTTGTTCATGAAGCTATTCAGACCATTATCGACCACCCCGAAATCATCGTCGTTGGCAATCGCCAGACGGTTTCCGCCGAGCAGGGCAATGCCTTCTGCCTTGTCGTGCGGATAGATGGGTGAAATTTCCGTCAGCAAATCAAACACCAGCGTTTTGGCAACCGGCACAATACCGGCGCTTTCCAGGCCAGCCTTGTTCTTCAACTGCTCAACCGTCTGGCCGTTGTAAAGTTTACCGGTTTGGCCATTCGTCGGATCGGAAATATCGGTCGCGCCCGTCAAATCAAACTTGTAAACACGCTTGAAGGCAGCGGGTTTCGAGGCATTACCGCCGTAATCGCCATCGCGTTCCAGCGCCAGGAACGTTGTATTGGTGATAGCCGCAATTTCACTGCAACCGGTCAGGCTGGCATTTTCCATCAGGTAGACAAACTGCCTGGTGACCCCCGTCGCAATATTAAAAGTGAGCACCCGAAGCACCATCGAGCCGGATACGGCGGCCGATGAAGGGTTGTACAACGGCGACTGCATCAGCCCCACCAGCGTTTTACCGTCCGGCGTAATCGTCAGCCCTTCCATGCCCCGGTTGGGCCAGCGTTTGGCCAGAACGCTCGGCAGGGTGCGTCCCCCCGTACCGCTGCCGAAGGGATTGATCCGCTCCAGGGTTTTGCCGGTCGCGTCAAAGTGTACAATGTGCGGACCGTATTCGTCGCTCACCCAGAATGAGCCGTCGCTGGATCGCACCAGCCCCTCCGAATCAATACCGTCGGCGTCCGGGGTAATGGGTTGCCCGTTGAGGTCAAGGGCTATTTCGCCCGTATTCCCCTGCCCCACCGGATTGGGCAAACCCGTCAGCAACTTCCCGGCGGCATTCTTGAGCAGGATGGTTTGCTCCAGCACCAGTTCGTTGTTAACAAGCCGGAACTTACCAATCTGCGGAGTGAAGTCGGCCTTGCCAAAGATGATGGTATTGGCGGCTGAGCCGGCTGCGTTCGGCCCCCGGTCGGTCAACAGATAAAAGACGTTTGGATCATTGGGATCGGCGGCCACGGCAGACCCAAACCCGCCGTTGTAAAGAACCGTGCCATTCGCGGCTGTCGACAGGATGGCGGGATGAGTGGCTTCCGCGAAAAGCGGATAGTCCGCCGGTATCTGGTGATCCTGCAGGCTACAGGCCGCTACGAGAAACAAGCCAGCAACCACACTGAACGACGATTGGAAAAAAGAGGATAACGGTGTTTTCATGAAAACGGAATGCCAGGTAGATAATTAGGCAAACCTACGCTCGCTATGTTATCCTTGTGTAATGGCCTACCCCGTTGGTGTTAATTTACCGTGAAATTAACGCCGTCGTTGGCAGCGCCTTCACTCCGTCCGGCGCGTTTCGGACTTTACTGTTCTGTTAAGTTTTGGCCGCCCGATTTCTCCCAGCCTTCATTTTTCGGTAATCGTTGAGTAACAGCCCGTCGGCTTCTTTGCAGTATCGTTTATTCCCTCACATAGCTACTTATTCATGAAAATCTTTCCTCTTGGTTACCTGGCCCAGGCCACGGCCCTTGTTATGCTGGGCATGGCGGGTTGTACGCTCCAGGACCACGACTTGGCGTCCTCGAAGGTCGAACTCAAGAACCATTCTGTCACGCCGGCGCTGGTCAAAAAGCACTCTGGATTTGAAAATCTGGACGTTTACTCCCTGCTTAGCTCGGACGATAAACTCGGCCAATCGACCAATTACATTTTCGGAGGTTCGTCCGATGGGGCGGGTTTGCTCAAAAACAACGACAACACGTTTACGCTGCTGGTCAACAACGAGGATAACTTTGCCGTATCCCGGCTGACGCTCGACGAAACGTTTAAACCGGTCAAAGGCGAGTACCTGCTCAACTCAGACGGGGCGCAGTGGCGGCTTTGCTCGGCCACGATGGCGACGCCCGAGGAACACGGCTTTGGTCCGCTCTTTCTGACCTGCGGAGAAAGCGGGGAAGAATCCCGCATTCACGCCCTTAACCCATACGGCGACCCCATGACGGCGGCTGTCACCAAAGAAAAACCGGCCCTGGGACGCCAGAGTGCGGAAAATGCCGTGCCGCTGCCCAAGACAGCCTATCCGGGTAAAACGGTTATTGTTATTGGTGACGACGACAGCGCCATCTACGGCGGTCAGGTACTGCTTTACATGAGCAACTCGGTGGGTGATCTGGACAACGGAAGCTACTACATCCTGCGCCGGAAAGACCTCAACCAGCAGGAAATGACCATGAAAGCTGGGGAGTACCACGATGTGGAGTTCGTCAAAATTGAGAACCAGGCCACGCTGACGGGCCTGCAGCTCAACCAGAAAGTGGATGAAGTGAAAGCCATCAAGTTTGGCCGGGTGGAAGATGTCGACTACCGCAAGGGAGGAGCTGCTCACGGCCGTGAGGTTTATTTTACCGTAACCGGCCAGAACAACACCGGAGTCAACGCGGATTATTCGCGCTCCAAGTACGGCCGTATCTACCGCCTGAAACTGGATGAAACCGATCCGACCAAAGGCAAACTCGAAGTCGTACTGGACGGCGACGACCGGAGCGGTATTGCCAAAATCTTCCAGGACCCGGACAACATTCTGGTTACTGAGAACTACGCTTACATCCAGGAAGATCCCAACGGTTACGGCACCGAAACCCACGACGCCTACATCTACCAGTACAACCTGAATACCGGTGCGCTGAAAGTTGTTTTTGAACTCGACCACCGCCGGAACCAGCCCGACGCGGCCAAGTACAACGTCGGCGGCATGTCCAAGTTTGGCGATTGGGAAAGCAGCGGTATCATCGATATTTCCGACATCATTGGCGTACCCAACACCTTTATGTTCGGGGTGCAGCCGCATACCTGGACCGGCGACCAGTACAAGGGCGTCGACGGTGGTTCCAAACGCGTCAACGAAAAGCAGGCCAGTCAGCTTCTGATTGTGAAAGGGCTGCCCCGGTAAGTAAGCTGACTCTTTTTCTCCAATTCCTGCCGGTATGCACCGGCAGGAATTTTTCGTATTCTTAATTGTCATGAAACGTACATTGTTTATTGGCCTGGCGGGGCTCTTGCTGTTGGTGGGTTACCTGGGTTTTCGTCGGCTCAACACCCCGGTTCCGACGCCGGTACAACAGGTGCAGGCCCAGTTTCTGCGCGATGTCGTAACGCTGGATTCAACCGTTCAACGGCTGCTGGTGGTGGTAAAACAGGGCGATGCGCGGGCGCAGCAAACGGCTTTCCGGCGCGCCCGGCTCGCCTGGAAAAACGTGGAGTGGCTGGCGGAATACTATTTTCCGGCTACGGCCAAAGCCATCAACGGAGCCGCCATTCCCGAGTACGAGGAATCCGACGCCAAAACGATTGACCCTGAAGGGTTCCAGGTCGTTGAACCGCTGCTCTTTCCGGAACCCGATCCCGAGCGATACGACGAGCTGGTGCAGCAAACCGCCACCCTGGCCGCCAACGTCAAACGGCTTACCATCGTTGCGCAGAACAACCCAACCACCGATGCCCACCTTTTCGACGCTTTCCGGCTGGAAGTCTTCCGCATCATCAGCCTGGGCATCACCGGTTTTGATTCGCCCGTCGCTCAATATTCTCTTCCGGAAGCCAAAGCCGCTCTGGACGGTTTGCAACGGTATCTGGCTTTTTATCAACCCGAACTCCGACACCGTGATGCGCTGGTAGCGGACAGCCTGCAGCGGCTTTTCCAGCAAGCCCCCCGGCGGCTAAACGCAACGGGCTCTGAGGCATTCAATACTTTCGACCGACTGGCCTTCATCACCCGGATTGCCAACCCGCTCAGCAGTCTGCTGCTCGACGCGCAGACGGCGCTGGGCATCCAGCCGTTCAACGAATCGCGCGGGCTGCGGTCGAACGCCCGGACCCTTTTCGCGGCCAATGCCTTTGATGTCAACCACTACACCCCCGGCCCGGACCACCGGATGACGCCCCAACGGGTAGCGTTGGGAAAAAAGCTTTTTGCCGATCCCATTCTGTCGGGAGATGGACGCCGGGCCTGCATCAGTTGTCACCAGCCCAAGCAGGCTTTTACCGACGCCCTACCCCGTAACCGGGCACTCGACGGCCGCCGGTCGATTCTGCGCAACACCCCCACTCTCTGGAACGTAGGATTGCAACGGGCGTTGTTTGCCGATTCGCGGGTTACGTTTCTGGAAGATCAGGCAACCGACGTCGTGACCAGCACCGACGAAATGCACGGTTCCTTCGAGAAGGCCGCCCATACGCTGAAAACCGATCCGGACTACCGTCGGCAGTTTGCGGCCGCGTATTCCGACGGCATCACCTCGTTTACCATCCGCAACGCACTGGCCAGCTACGAGCGGTCGCTGGTGAGCTTCAACAGCCGGTTTGACCGCTACGTCCGGGGAGACCGGGCGGCTTTGAACGAACAGGAAATCCGGGGTTTTAACCTGTTCACGGGTCAGGCCAAGTGCGCGACCTGCCACTTCATTCCGTTGACCAACGGGCTGGTCCCTCCGCATTTCGAGAAAAGTGAAAGCGAAAACCTGGGCGTGCCTGAGAAGCTGCGGTGGAAAGGCGGCAAGCTGGATTCCGATCTGGGCAAATACAACCATACCCGGGGCGACATTCACCGGCATTCTTTCAAAACGCCCAGCCTGCGGAACGTTGAGCTTACCGCTCCGTACATGCACAACGGCGCCTTTCGAACGCTGGAAGAAGTCATTGATTTTTACGATCGCGGGGGCGGCAACGGCCTTGGCCTGCCGCAGGAAAACCAGACCCTGCCCACTGACGAACTCCGCCTAACGGCCCCCGAAAAAGCCGCCCTGATTGCCTTCATGAAAGCCCTGACGGATACCGGAGTTGATCCATAGTTCTGGAAAGTAGGAAGTTGGAAAGTCATCGCCACGGAAAAGCCGCTTGTCTGTTAATAAAATCAACAATCAGCGGGACATAGTGACGAATACCGGTTGGCAGGTTCCTCCACTGAAAGTAACCGTTTTATCACAACTAGAAATTAAATCGTGTATTTCGCTCACAATCAAGCGTTAATTCTGTTTACTAAAAAGCCCACGTTTCAATATCAAAGCAATGGCTATTCCTAAAAGTCCGAAACGGCCCTCGTCCGGCTTGTTGATCCTCCAGTTGGACCGATTTCGCGCCGAGGTCATGCGTTCCATTATCCAGGTGGTCGCTGAACTGGATGGCGATTTAAATGATCAGCTTTTCGATCTGAATTACCTGCCTCCGTCTCTCAGCAGTTCATCCGCCGAGATCAGCGCCCTCTCGAAGCCCGATGACGAGTCGTTGATTCTGGGCCTCACCGATGGCAACACCCTCGATCTGGACGACCTTTCCACCGATGATCTGGTAAAACTGTACCAATTATTAACGGATCTGGCCACCGAAATCACCGAAGACTGACCGTCTTTACCCATTTATATCACCCTGACACAACAACAAAGACCGATGGCCCAGCGAATTAAAGCAACACCCGCAAACATTATTAACCTGTGGTTTGGCGCCGATACGCTTCTGCGCCAGCAGAAAATAGACTTCAATCCCGAGTTATGGGAAGCCTGCTTGCAGGTCAGCCAGACGTTCATTCCGCCTTCCGGGGCTGTATCTGCAGAGCGTTACCGTAAATCCGATAAAGTTGCCTTCGCCCGGGCGGTGCAGCAGGAACTGGAAGTTCACCAGCTTGAACTGGCCTGAAAAGCCGCCCGTTCTTTTGAACGGAATCGGCCCACGCAAGACCCGGCGCTGGACGTCATAACTGCATTGTTAACAGAAACATAATTTAAGCGAGCAAACAAGGCCGGAACGGAATGCGTATTTTTCATAACGTTCTAAATGCTCGATGACAATGCCGTACGTAAAAATTGGGTTGTTGATGTTAGCCGGACTGGTGCTGTTTCTGTTTGCGCTCAACTACCTGGCCGAGGGACTCAAAGCCGTTTCGGGCGAAAAAATGCAGGAGTGGCTCCGGAAATTTACCCGAACGCTGGTTTCGAGCATCCTCGTGGGCGTCATCGTCACTACTCTCCTGGATTCTTCCTCCGCCGTCATCATCATGACCATTGCGCTGGTCAACTCCCGCGCGCTAACCTTTCGGCAGGCCGTCGGTATTGTGCTGGGGGCCAACATCGGCACTACGTTTTCCAGTCAGTTGATTGCGTTTACTATCGGCCAATGGTCGGGGGTACCAATGGCCATCGGTTTGGGGCTGATGGTGCTGGCCCGGCGCGAATCGTTCGTTCAATGGGGGCAGGTTATTCTGGGCTTCGGCCTGCTGTTTCTGGGTTTATTTCTGATGGAAGAAGCCGTTGAGCCGTTGAATCAACTGCCCCGCGTGGTCGATTGGATGAAAGGGCTGGCCGACCCCTGGCGCGGTGTCCTGGCGGGAGCGGGCGTAACGGTATTGCTGCAATCATCTTCCGCAACGGTCGGCATGTCGGTTGTTCTGGCCGGGCAGGGTCTGCTGACACTCGGTGCCGGTATTGCCGTGATGATGGGCGCCGAACTGGGTACCTGCGCCGATACGCTGGTAGCTTCGATTGGCCGAACCAAAGCCGCCGTCCGTACGGGTTTGTTTCACCTGTTTTTTAACCTGTTCTCCATCCTGCTGGGTTTACTGCTGATCGGCCCTTTCACAGACCTGGTGCACGCGCTCAGTAGGCAGGCTTCGGCGGAACGTCAATTAGCCAACGCGCACGTGCTGTTTAACGCGCTGGGTGTGTTGCTCGTGGCTCCGCTGGCCCCCTGGTTGGCCACCCAGATGGAACGCTGGATACCCGACAGCCAGACTTCCCGGAAGCAGCCGGTTTTATCCTCCTGAACAGTTGCCTTTGGATTGTTGAAGTACCACCGGGCTGGACCAGTGTAGCGGTACCCTTGCCTGGCGGGTACCCCGTTCGTATAGACGGGTAAGTGAGTTTCCGGTACCGGCTGGAGATTTGGCGCCCGGAATCAACAAAAACGGGTATGCTGCCCTCCGTTAAGCGATTAAAAACCGGTCAGAAAATAAAATTTTGCTTTGTTTGAGGCTAATTTAGTCAGGCTGCTGTTGGTCGAAATCGCGTCTGTGCTTTAAATTAGCAGCCTTCTTCGCTCACGGAAGATTCTTCAAAACATGAAAAACTGGCTTTTTTCACTGGCTTTTTTGCTGGCCTTCTCTTTTACCTGTTTTGCTCAGGACCAGTACATCGGCCAACCGATTGGGGAAGTTAAAGCCCAATTGGACAAAAAACGCATTGTTTATACTGAACAATCTTCACCGACGGGTGATGCCATCATTCTTTCCTACAGCGTCTCGGAGATTCAACCCGGGCGGGTGGACTTATTTTTCAATCACTCCCTCATCTTCCAGCAGGCGGCTAAAGACCACTGCGTTCAACTCATCAGTACGCCCATGCTGCAAAAACCCTGGGTTCCGGATACGCTTAAAAACCGGTTGACGACGGCGGGCTACCGAAAAATCGACGAAACCCGGTTCGTCAATGACCAAATTGGTTCTCAGGCCGTCCTGGAATACATCAGGGACACCCAGCAGCCAAACGTCCGAATGTTGCGGGTTGTGTACCGCCCGCAGCCCAAACAAGCGGAAAAATAGGTGCCTTGGCGGTACCTTTTGGATGACAACGCACAGTTTCCGACTGTAGCCCTATTTCTCTTTCTTTTTCTGATACGGCAAACACGGTCTGCAGACCCGGGCCGGTACGCGGTGGTCTTTCCCGGCTGCCACAATGCCGTCCTGCCCAAGCCCGGACTGAGGGTCATTGCTGGCCGCGCCAGCAATGATCGGCCTGCCGTTTCAACGCCGTATACGGTTTTACGGGGTGCAAAATCGGTCCCGGCGAACCGTTAAAAAAATTCCGGAAAACGGTCCGGACACCGTTGGTATCTCGTTTTAATTTCCGCTTCTTGTGTCCGATTAAGGCGATTTTTCCCCTTACTATCCTTTCCATGAAGTCAATCATTCTACCGTTTATTCTGCTGGCCTTTCTCGGCAATGGATGCGTTTCGTTTGAGTCGGTCAAAACCGTGGGAAAAGTCGGCACCGCGTTGACCGACTACAAAGCCGTTAACGAGGACGTCACGTTTTTATGCACCGAAATCAAGTCTATGCAGGGTTTTGAAAAGTTGCCCTGTGACAGCCTGGCCGACCGCAGCAAGCGGATCAACCGGGGGGTTGATATTTTGGTCGGCTACAGCGATGCGCTCCTGCTGGCCACGCAGGACGGGGATTTCACCCTGAGCGATGTGGTCGAGCAAACCGTCAGAGCCGGGAACGCGGCCCAGTGGATGGCCGTTAACGAGAACCAACTGGCAGGCGCGAAAGAAGTGTCAGACGGTATTCAGCAACTCATCACCGGCAGCATCAAACGCCGGGCCATTGGACAGGCCGTCAAAACGCAGGGGTCTTCGGTCGACCGGGTTTGTACCGGTCTACTCGAGCTGATCAGTCTCCAGCGGCAACTGTTCCAGACCTATTTAACCAGCGTTCAGCTCAGAGCCAACGAGAACGCCGGTTTTCAGCTGGCCTTGGCGCGCAAGAATAACATCGACCTGACCCCGCTCAACCTGGACAAGGACGTTCTGACGCTGGTCAAACTATACGTCAATGCGGAAACGAAAAAGCTGGACCAGGTTGAAACTACCGTTAAAGCCTTCCGGATCGGGCATCAGGAGCTGGTGAAGCAGGCCGGAAAAGTGGGCCGCAAAAAAGACGGAGAAGTTGTCAAACAGATTATTCTGTCGCTGAAAGGAATCTACACCGGTATCGAACAGTTCACTACGCCCCTCACCGCCAACTAAACGCCATGAACCGTCAGGAAATTTCCGCAACCGTCGTAGCCACCTCCCAACTCTACAATGAGATGGCCTTGTCGATCTCGCAAAAGCTGCTGGCCGACCTGCAGAACAACAAAATTGATTTTGATCATTTCATGAGCGTGAACGCCAATGTGGTCCGGCCTTTAACGCTCGCGTCGACCAAGATGGTCATTGATTCGTCCATCGCGGTCATCGACGGGCTCGACGAGCATTTTCAAGCCATTCTGGAAGGGTCAACCCGTTTGAAAGACGCCATTAACCGGCTTGAACGGGTTGAAAAGATCATCCAGACAGCCTCGCTCGTGCTGTCAACGGCGGCCCTGATTGTTACGTTCGTGGCCGCTCCCAACCTGGCATCGGCCACGGCGGCCGTTTCATCAATCGGCAACCTGGCCAATTCCCTGAAATCCGACTCTGGGGATACGGAGGAATAAACCAATAAGCCGCTCCCGTTTGGAAAACCGACGGCCGGACGCAGGCCCATTCTGTCGGAAAACGGGCCCGATGAAACACCTTAGGCTTTTTAGCCCTTTCTGCTTACCTTTCCCACAACCTTTAACCAGTTATGATTGACGTTACGAAGCGCCGGAAGCTCGTTCGGAACCGAAACCTCGTGGCCATCCTGACGGCTTTGGTATTTTGGGGTTTTATGGCTTACCAGACCAAAGACGATGGCCGGACCTGGAGCATCTACAAAGCCGACTCCCACAGCACCAGCTACGCCCGGCTCGACCAGATCAATACCACTAATGTAACCCAGCTCCAACCGGCCTGGACGTTTTCCATGCAGGACATGAAAACCGGCGCCCGCCCGGGCCGGAGCGAATGCAACCCGATTGTGGTCGACGGCGTGCTGTATGCCACCTCCGCCAAGCATTGGGTGTACGCGGTCAATGCCGCTTCCGGCGAACCAATCTGGTCGTTCGATCCGTTTGACGGCGCAGAAGGCGGGGGCGTCAGCCGCGGGGTCACCTACTGGGAAGACGGCAACGACAAGCGCATTCTGGTGACCGGGGGCGATCAGTTGTTTGCCCTCAACGCCCGCACTGGTCAGCCGATTCCCGGCTTTGGCAAAAACGGGCGTGTCAGTATGAACGTCGGGATGCGCGACGACCCCGAAACCATCTCCGTCATTCCAACCTCCCCCGGAATTGTGTACAAAGACCTGCTCATCATGGGCGCCGAGGTATCCGAGCTGTACGGGGCCCAGCCGGGGTATATTCGGGCCTATCACTGCAAAACCGGCAAGCTGGTCTGGACGTTTCATACCATTCCGCTGCCCGGTGAGCCCGGCTACGAAACCTGGCCGAAAGATGCCCATAAATACGCCGGAGGAGCCAACGACTGGGCCGGTATGAGCCTAGATTTGGAGCGGGGGATGGTTTTCCTGGCGCTGGGTTCTCCCTCTTACGATTATTACGGGGCCGACCGCATCGGGCAGAATCTGTACGGCAACAGCGTGGTTGCGCTCGACGCGGCCACGGGCCACTACCGCTGGCATTTTCAGACCATTCACCACGACTTATGGGATTACGACCTGCCCGCCCCCCCGAATCTGGTGACGGTCGAACGCGACGGTAAACGCGTTGATGCAGTGGCCCAGGTGACCAAGCACGGTTTCATTTTCGTTTTTGACCGCGTAACCGGCCAGCCGCTGTTCCCGATTGAAGAACGCCCGGTTCCCGCTTCCACCATTCCCGGCGAACAGGCCTGGCCCACGCAGCCGTTTCCGTTGAAACCCAAGCCGTTTGCCCGGCAGTACATGAGCGAGCAGGACCTGACGCACTATACCGATGCGGGACACGATTCAATTGTGAAAAAATACCGCTCCATGCGGTATGAAGGACTTTTTACGCCCCCGGATTTGAAAGGAACGCTCATGCTGCCCGGCTCCCGGGGCGGGGCCGAATGGGGTGGTGCGGCTTACGATCCGGCCAGCAGCGTGCTTTTTGTCAAATCCAACGACTCACCCGAGATTGAATCGATGGTCAAAGTTGATCCCGAGCAGGAGGCCCAGAACATGACCGTATTTCAGCAGGGGAAAGCCTTGTATATGACCTACTGCGTGGCCTGTCACGGCAAGGACAAAAACGGCGACGAACCAAACTACCCGTCGCTGATCGGCTTGAAAAACCGGATGACCCGGGAAGCGGCTCTGGACAAAATCAAAAAAGGGGGCGGAAAAATGCCCGCGTTTGCCAGCGTTGTCAAAGGCAAGGAAAAGGGCATCATCGCTTTTCTGTACGAACGGGAGCAGCAGGCCAGTGACGCGGTAACCAAATTCGAAACCGGCAAAACCAAGAAAGGTGCCGACCGTTACCTCAATCTGACGGCCTACGGTCATTTCCGCGACCCTGACGGTAACCCGGCGCTCCGTCCGCCCTGGGGCACACTAAGCGCCGTTAACCTGACCACGGGCGATTACGTCTGGCAGATTCCGTTGGGAAATGACGAAAAACGGCAGGAAAAAGGCGCGCCGGAAACCGGTCAGGAAGGTTCGGCGGGGCCAATCGTCACGTCCGGCGGACTGGTTTTTATCAGCGGCACCAATGACCGAAAACTGCGGGCTTTCGATAAAAACACCGGAAAACTCATTTGGTCGACCACCCTGCCGGCCGTTGCCAACGCCACGCCCTGCACCTACATGGTCAAGGGGAAACAGTACGTGGCCATCTCCGTTGGGGGTACGGAAAAGAACCCTTCCGGCTCCATCATGGCTTTCGCACTGCCACGCTGACAATAGGGAATTGTCTAAAACGCCAGAGCCTCCAACGGAGGCTCTGGCGTTTTAGCGAAAAATCAGTAGCTCAGCCGCTGGGCTTCGGGCAGCGTGGATACATGATTCATTTGACCGTGCCGAAACGCCCGGTAAAGTTCTCTGATCTCATCGGCTGTATCGGCAATGAACGGACCGTGCGAAACAATCGGATCGTTTTGCGGCTGGGCGGCATACAACACCACCCGCCCTCCGGATGCACCCGCCGTCAAACGCAGTTCACTGACCGCATCGCCCGTAAGCCGGTTGAGCCAGCCCACCTGATTCGGTTGCAAAACCGTCTGTTCATCGCCGACGGCTACGCTGCCTTCCAAAACGTACAGAAAGGCGTTGAAAGCGGCCGGGAGTTGCTGCGTGGTGCCGACACCCGGCCGCAGGTGAAGATCAGCCACGATAAGCGGAACGTAATTTTGTACGGGCGACGTAATCCCCGCCAGCGAACCGCTGTACAACCGGATGGTAAGTCCATCCTGCGATACCGTGGGAACCTGCGCCAGCGGAAGATCCTGCACGCGGGGAGCGGCCCAGCGATCTTTCTTCGGCAGGTTCAGCCACATCTGCAAAAGCCGCATTTTTACTTTCTTCTCAATGCTTTCCGTATGAACAATGCCGCTTCCGGCCGTCATGATCTGAAAGTCACCCGCTTCCATTCGGTGCCCCGAATCGCCGACTTCACCCTCCAGCAGCAGGGAGACGGTTTCAAAACCAGCGTGGGGGTGCGGACCGCCCACGGGTTCGTCGCTCTTTTTATCGAGTACATCGTCCATCAGCACAATAAACGGATCGCTTTGCGAAAAATCGGTTTGAATGACCGCCCGGGCGGTGTGCTCGGGTCCCAGAAAACCGGGTTGGGCGGGTGGTGTATGGACGGCAGATAACGTTCTTTTCAGAGCTGTCTCCGGTTTTGCAATCAGTTGTGTTTCCATGATCTTGGTATTCATTTAGTAAATTTCAACGGTAATCCACTGAAGCAGAAGATCGTTGTCATTTATGAAACAAATGTATCCTTATTTACTATACATTTGTAAGCCCTATACTTCTTGATAGCGCTATCCTCTATGATAGTACAGTAAGCCTTATGGAAAATACAGTCATTGAACCCGAACATTCGGAATCAGCGTGCAAAGGCACGTTGCGTCCCATCCGCGACGCGCTGGACATTCTAAACGGAAAGTGGAAACTTCCGATCATCGTAGCGCTCACCTTCGGCGAAAAGCGGTTCAGCGAAATCGCCAAGGAAGTTGACGGCATCACCGACCGGATGCTCTCCAAAGAATTGCAGGATCTGGTCACCAACGGGCTGGTTCAGCGAACCGTGGAAGAAACTTTCCCCGTCAAAGTGACGTACTCCCTGACCCCGCACAGCAAATCGCTGAACGAGGTGATTGAAGCGCTCCGGAAATGGGGGCTTTTGCACAAGTCTTATCTGGTAAACCGGGACCGATGACCGTGCCGACTGCTGTTCAATAACGAAGCGGAGCCACAGTTGAGACGGTCTTGAAAAGTCTTATTGAGCTTCAGAATGCCCTTTTGACGCAGCTGTATCCAACTTATCCTGAAATCCCCCCGAAAAATCCAATCACTAACGAATTGGTTGTCAATTTGCTAATAAAAGAGGCAAATTCCTTGCATTTCGATTTTGCTTTACATTACTTTGTCGCGTGACTTAGTAGACTAAGTCACCCCCAACGCCGACGCCCCCAGTTCGGTTTTCGGCTATGTTTAACCTTTCATTTTATAAAAATGAAAAACAGGTTTACCGTTCCGGCATCGTCTACTCAATCTGTTGATTGGATGCTCTCTTCTTCAGGCAAGTTCCTATCGGTATGGAGTGCGGATGGCTGCTGTTGTTGCTAGCCGTCTGAGTTTTCCCGTAACGTATTGTACGTTCATCCTTTTCTGCCCCGGTTGTCGATTTATTTCCCAATACGTGTAAACACTACGGCTTACCGTAAACCGTTTTACACGGCTTGCGACGGCTCTCTTCTAAGAGCCGGATAACCGCTGCGTCGTATGGTACGGAAGCACCAGCATATTCTATATAAAATCCATAGACATTATTATATTCACACAAAACTCAACCATAACGCTATAGAACAACACAAAAAAGCCAGCCCTGCGGCAACAGGGCTGGCTGGTTAACACAAGGCTCACTTTGGCAAATGATTCAGGCAGTCGCTTCAACGACTGTCCCAGTACCTTATTTTTTATTTAACCAGTACAAAACAATGAAAAAAAGTTTATTTTTCGTACTTGGGCTGGGCTTTTTGCTCCATGCTTTTGGCCTTTCGGCCCAGGATACAGGCCCCGTCATTAACGCTACCCTCTCTGGCAAAATCATCGATTCCAGGACCAAAGAACCGCTCCCGGGCGCTTCCGTCCAGATCAAAGGAACGACCAACGGTGCCATTACCGATGCCGAAGGAAAATTTGCCCTCAAGACCGGCCAGAAGCTTCCTTTCGTTCTGCTTGTTAACTACATCGGATACATTTCTCAGGAAGTCGTCGCAGCGACCAATAGCATTGATATCCAACTGGTTGAAAGTGTTAACCAACTCAGCGAGCTAGTCGTTGTTGGGTACGGCACCCAGAAACGGAGCGACATTACCGGTTCCATTGCCTCCATTCCGGCGGAGGTTAAAATGCAACCGGTGGCTTCGGCCGAACGGCTTTTGCAGGGAGCCGTCGCCGGAGCCGTCGTTACCCAGACGTCCGGCCAGCCGGGCGGGGGCGTCAGCGTTCAGATTCGGGGCAACAACTCCATCACGGCGGGCAGCGATCCGCTCTACGTGATCGACGGTTTTCCGATTAACAACGATTACACCCTCAACGACGCGGGCGTGACCAATGGGGCAAAGATCAACCCCATGTCGACCATCAACACGGCTGACATTGAATCGATTGACGTTCTGAAAGACGCATCCGCTACGGCTATTTACGGTTCCCGGGGCGCCAACGGCGTGGTCATCATCACTACCAAAAATGCCTCCAAAGGCAAATCGTCCATTACCTACGACGGCTATTATGGGATTCAGAGCGTCATCCGGACCGTGCCCGTGCTCAACGCCGGTGAGTGGTGGCAACTGCGGAAGGATGCGGCCCGCAACTCGGGCAAAAGCGTATCGATTCCGTCGACCATCGGTTACTCCCTCGATACCAGCGGAGTCGGCACCGACTGGCAGGCCGCAGCCTTCCGGGAAGCGCCCATCCAGAGCCACAGCCTTTCGATTCTGTCGGGTTCGGACAAAACAAAACTGGCGCTATCGGGCAATTACTTCAGCCAGCAGGGCATTTTGCAAAACACCGGCTTCGACCGGTTTTCGGCCCGCATCAACATCATTCACGACTACAGCAAAAAACTGCGGCTGAGCGCCAGCATTACCGGGAGTACGAGCAAGGCCGATGTGGCCCCGGCGGCCATTGTGGGCAATCTGCTGCTGACCCCGCCCGCCCTTCCCATCTACCGGCAGGATGGTTCGTTTGTGGTCAACAGCCCGTTTGAATCCAGCCTGCAAAACCCGATCAACTCACTCTACAACCAGTTGAACGAAACCCGCACGAACCGGTTTCTGGGGAACATCTCCGCCGAGTATACCCTTGCCGACGGACTGATCGCCAAAGTCCTGTTCGGAGCCGACGTGGTTGACAACAAACAAAACCGCTACCTGCCCATCGCCACCGCCGAAGGCCAGAACTTGCAGGGCAATGCGCTGGTCGGTTCGGCTTTCACAACCAACTGGCTGAATGAAAACACGTTGAGCTACACCCGGGAGATCGACGCGAAAAACAAGATTGATGCCGTTGTCGGGTTTACGGCCCAGCAGTCGGATTCAAAAGGGGCCGTGGCCGAAGCCGCCGGTTTTGCCACCGATGCCTTTTCGTACAATAACCTGGGAACCGGAATTACCAACCGGACGCCCAGTTCATTCGCCACCCGATGGGCGCTGGCTTCGTACCTGGGCCGCGTCAATTACGCCTACGACGACCGGTATTTGCTGACGCTGACCCTGCGCGCCGACGGTTCTTCCCGGTTTGGCCAGGGCAACAAGTGGGGCTATTTCCCCTCGGCGGCTTTCGGCTGGAACGTCAACAATGAGTCGTTTTTCAAGAATGTCCAGCACGTGAGTTTGCTGAAAGTCCGGTTGAGCGCCGGTCTGACGGGGAACCAGAGCATTCCGCCGTACCAGTCGCTGTCGCAACTCGCTTATTTCCGGTACAACTTTTCCAACACCACCGTGGCCGGTTTTGCCCCGAACACCATTCCTAACCCCGGTTTGGGCTGGGAAAAAACCTTCCAGGTCGACGGCGGGGTTGATGTGGGCCTGCTGAACAACCGCATTCAGCTGGTGGCCGATTATTACTACAAAAAAACCACCGACCTGCTGTTGTCGCGCACGGTGCCGGGCACATCCGGACTTTCGAACTTCTACGGCGGACAGGCTTCCACGATTTACCAGAACATCGGGGCCGTTTCCAATCAGGGCATCGAACTGTACCTCAACTCGCGTAACCTGACGGGCGATTTCAAGTGGAACACGATTCTGGTGTATTCTAAAAACACGAATAAAATCTTGAGCTTGGGCGACGGTGTTACTCAGATCATTCCGAATATTTCGCAGGCTTCCATCGCCAAAGTTGGCTACCCACTCGGTTCGTTCATCGTTTATCAGACTGACGGGGTGATTCAGAACGGCGACGCGGCCCTGACGCCCCAGGCCAACAAAAGCCCGGGTGGTCAGAAGTACAAGGACATCAACGGCGACGGCGTCATTACCCAGGCCGGCGACCGGATCGTCATTGCCAACCAACCGGGTTTTACGGCCGGTTTGACCAACACCTTCAGCTACAAAGGCTTCGACCTGACGGTTTTCTTCCAGGGCAATTTTGGCGGAAAAATTTATAACGAGAACCGCGCCAACCTCGAACTTGGAACCGGCTACGTGAACGCATCCCGGGATTTGTTGAACCGCTGGACACCCACCAATACGGACACGGACGTAAAAGCGGCTTACCAGGACCCGGCCATCACCATCTCGGACCGCTTCATCGAAGACGGTACCTACGTGCGACTGAAGAACATTTCGCTGGGTTACTCGATTCCGAAAAGTCTGCTGGCCAAAGCCCGGATTACTAACCTGCGCATCTACGTATCGTCACAGAACGCCGTCACCTGGACCAACTACACGGGTTACGATCCCGAGGTCAGCCTCAATGGTCAATCGCTGATCAACAAGGGGGTGGATTCGGGCGTGTACCCCAACAGCAAATCATACCAGGCCGGAATCTCCCTGACTTTTTAATCAAGAATTTTAAAGTAACCGAAAATGAAAGCGTTAACTTATACCGCCGTCGCCCTGCTTTTTCTGGCAACGGCATCCTGCTCCGAATTTTTGAAAGAAAGTCCGGAAGCGTTTCAGTCGGAAGATCAATACTACAAGACGCAGGCCGACGCGATCACGGCCGTCAATGCCGCTTATTTTCTGCTTAATTCGGGCGGCACTATCCAGACGCCTTACAACACGCTGTTCAACACCGGGATGAACATGGCCAGCGATGACGAAGACCCGGGGCCGGGTGCCACCAACCCCGACGTACGGTCGCTGTCGGTGCTGGCCCACTCCTCCACCAACCTGCGCGTCTACGAAATCTGGCAGCAGCATTACGCAGCCGTCAAAAAGACCAATGTGGCGCTGGAGAAAATTCCGGCGATTGAATTTGACGCGACCCTGAAGGCCCGGCTGTTGGGCGAGGCCAAGTTCCTGCGGGCGCTCTACTACTTCAACCTCGTGCGCCTGTACGGTGACGTACCGCTGATTACGGAGTACCAGAAGGCCGTTTCGGCGTCGGACTACGCGGTTGCCAAATCGCCATCGACGGCGGTTTATGCGCAGATTGAGAAAGACCTTACCGAAGCGGCCAGCGTTTTGCCCGCTTCCTACAGCGCCCCGGATGTGGGCCGGGCCACGGCCGGAGCGGCCAAAGCTCTGCTGGCGAAAGTGTACCTGACGAAGGCGTCGCTGCCGCTCAACATCGCGGCTCATTACCAGGATGCCGTCAAAAAAGCAGAGGAAGCGTTGTCGTCGGCCGACGGTGGAACGGGCACTTACGGTTACAACCTGATTCCCAACTACGCCGACGTGTTTTTGCCCGCAACGGAAAATGGCGTGGAGCATATTTTCTCCGCCCAGTTCAAATCCAATTCGCAGGGTCAGGGAAACAACGAAATGTCGCGGGCCATTCTGTCGGCCATTCCCGGACTTCCCGGCAACTACGCCCACATGGTCCGGTTTTACACGGAAGGAGCCGACAAGTTTTACAGCATTTACAAGATGTACAAGCCCGCCGACAAGCGCAAACGCGCCACATTCGTCACGAGCTTTACCAGCCCGACCAACGGTCGTAAGTACGCGCTGCCGTTTGCCAACCCGGCCGTTCCGAACGATTCGACGCCCTTCTTCAACAAGTGGTGGGACCCCAACTCGCTGGCCGTTAGCAGCGAAGCGGGAACCAACGTGCCCATCCTGCGCTACGCCGAACTCCTGCTGATTCACGCCGAAGCCGAAAACGAAGCCAACGGCCCCACCGCCAAAGCCTACAAATCGCTGAACCGCGTGCGCAACCGGGCCGGATTGCCGGATTTAACGCCGGGCCTGACCAAGGATCAGTTCCGGGATTCGCTCTACCTCGACCGCCGGCTCGAACTGGTCTACGAGTACCAGCGCTGGTTTGACCTGATCCGGCAGAAGGACGGGGCCGGCAACAGCACGTTTGTGCGGAACCTGCATAAAGTAGGCAAAACCAACGCAACGGATAAAAACCGGCTGTACCCCATCCCGCAGTCGGAAATCGACAACAACGCGCTGCTGACGCAAAATCCGGGTTGGTAACCCATCCGATTGTGACCCTAAAACCAATAAACCGCTATGACCCGATCCGACTTTGTTCTGCTGGCGAAAAAGATTGCCGTTGGCATTCTAGTCACGCTGATTCCTTTTCTGATTTTGTTCTGGGGCCTGCGCCTGACGCAGACGCTGCTGAAGCCCTCGCCCCAGAACACCCAGGTTCATCACCCTTAAACCGTCGTCTCGTATGAAAATGGAACCCCGAATTGCCCGGCGCATCGTTCGCAATGCCCTGCTCAGCGTGCTGCTCTACGCGCTGCCGGTGCTGCTGATGTTTGCTACGTTCTACGTAACCGGACAGCGCCCCTGGGAGGAAAAGGCCCGGCAAAAAGCGGCCAAGGCAGCCGCCGTGACAAAAGTTACACCACAAACCCGTTAACGCCATGATTCATTTCTTTGAAGAAGTTTTCCGAAATCTGAACTCCTGGGGGCTGCCCACGCTGGTTCTGCTGATTGGTATTGTTGAGTTTTCGTTTGGCCTGTACAACAAGCACTGGGACAAAAACGAAAAGCTGCTGGACATTGCCTGTTTTACGCTGCCGAAGCTGGTCATCCGCCCGCTGGTGACGTATTTTAGCCTGAAATTTCTGCCGCTCGCGCTACCGGATTTCAAAGATGCGTTCGATTGGGTGCCGTTCTGGTGGGGCTTCGCCATCATTGCCGTGGCCGACGACCTGACGCAGTACTGGTACCACCGGCTGCACCACGAAGTGCCCTTCCTCTGGCGTTTTCACCGGACGCACCACTCCGCCCCGTACATGGGCATGGCGATGGCGAGCCGGCAGAACATCATCTACACGATGTTTTTTTCGCAGACGTATCTGACGGCCGTTCTGGTGTATCTGGGATTAGGCTACCCGGCCCTGTTCGTTCGGGGTATCAAGTCGATGATTACGACGCTGGCGCACTCGAGCATTCCCTGGGACAAACCGTTCTACGACAACAAGTGGCTGCATCCCGTCGCCTGGGTGCTTGAACGGCTCATCTCGACCCCGGCCACGCACCACGCCCACCACGCCGATACAACCGACGACGGTGTGGGGCACTACAAAGGCAATTTCGGTAACATGTTCTTTTTGTGGGACGTCATTTTCGGGACGGGCCTGATTACCCGCCAATACCCGAAGTCGTACGGTATTTCCCACTACCAGCAGGAGGAATGGTACGCCCAGTTTATGTGGCCCATCCTGAAATCAAAGAAAGAAGGCAGTGAACTCGCGCACGGCGGTCCGATGGTAAAGGAAGAACCCAGCAAGGGCCAGACTCCTGTGGCGATTGAAACGCCGTTGATTTCGCCGGGCCTGGCCGCGATTGAGCCCGAATTAAAAGTCATTTGAATCTTACTGTTTTTCACCGCCCAGGTAGGGCGGTGAAAAACAGTAAGGCATACCCTTACCAGCTTTTGTCGAACAAATGGGAGTTGATGAGTCACACGACCAAGTTAATCTTATGCCCTTTACGGGTTGCTTACGAACGTCGTCCAGGCGTCGCCCAACAAGGTGCACATCGACACGAAATTCACCCGGTACCGGAAAGACGGCAGCCAGGTCGCTTCCTACGAATCGCTGTACGTCCTGACCAAAGAAGAAGGCCGGTGGGGCCAAATTGCGGTCTAGTTTCGCCGAGTAAATAAGAAAACCATCAAAAACGTATGGGTTTATCCTGCATCCGAAACCCGTTTATGATTCGATCAAACGCCCTGATTTTCCTGTTGGCCGGGCTGTTCCCGCTCCTGCTCTCCGCCCAACCGAAGAGCAAACCGCAGCCCGCCAACATCATTTTTATTCTTTCCGACGACCACAGCGCGCCGTTCGTGAGCAGCTACGGCTATCCGAGCATCAAAACGCCCAACATCGACCGGCTGGCGCAGGAAGGCATTCGCTACACCCGGGCGTACACCACCGCTCCGCAGTGCGTACTGTCCCGGGCCGCCCTGATGACGGGTCGCTCGACGCTGGATATTCAAATGACGCGCTTTTCGGCACCCCTTCCGGCGGATGTCGTTACCTACCCGGAACTGCTCCGGAAGGCGGGCTACTACACCGGAATCTGCGGCCGGAACTTCCACCTGGACGGTAACCGAACCATCCCGGAGTCGGCGGAGGTCTACGACAAGTACGGTCTGGAAACCTTTAAAAACCGGGTGGATTACCTGCGGGTTTCGGCCAACAGCGACACCATTTACCGGCAATACGCGGAGTTTCTGGACAAGACGCCCAGAAACAAGCCATTTTTCCTGCAAGTGGGCTACAGCGACCCGCACCGCGTCTTCACGGCCAAAAACTTCGAGCCGGACCCGGCAACGCTGAAACTACCGGAAGGCTGGCCCGACACCAAACTGGTCCGCGAAGATTTTGCCGCCTACCTGGGCGAAATCCAGCGCCTGGACGGTGATGTGGGGCGCTTGCTGGACGAGCTCAAGAAACGCGGCCTGGAACAAAGCACGCTGGTGGTGTTCATGGGCGACAACGGCGGAGCCCTGCTGCGGGGCAAAGGAACGCTTTACAACCTCGGCATCAACGTGCCACTCATCGCCCGGCATCCGGGCCGGATCAAAGCCGGTCAGGTCAGCAACGCCATTCTGTCGGGGGAAGATCTTGCCCCCACGTTTCTCGACATAGCGGGCTTACCCATCCCGAAGAATATGACCGGCAAAAGCCTGGTGCCGTCTTTTCAGCAGCCATCGTACGAACCCCATGCGTCCGTTTTTTCGGTGCGGGGTGCCCACGGGCACGGGTTGCCCACCAGCACCGTTCATTTCGATCTGGGCCGGACGGTCATCACCAGCAAGTACAAGCTGATTTACAACGTATTGTGGCAATTACCGTATACACCCGTCGATTTTGCGGCTCAACCCTTCTGGCTGGATTTATCGCAGCGCCACGCCGAAGGCAAACTGGAGCGGAACGTTGATCAGCGCTTGTTTGCGTCCCGCCGGGAGCTATTCGAACTGTATGATCTGGACAAAGACCCGAACGAGTTTAACAACCTGGCGGGGGATGAGCCGTACCAGGAGATTGAACACCAGCTCAAAGCGCAGCTTCAGGAATGGATGATTCTGAACCGCGATTATGTCCCGTTGCCGATTCCGCCCGCCGGAAAGTATTGACGTATTACTTACCCTCAAGAATCGCATGAATTTCGTCAGGAGATTGCTTTTTTGCCTGTTGATTCTCCCCGTTTTCCGGAGCAACGCCCAAACCCCGGCCGACCGTCCGAACATTCTCTGGATTGTCAGTGAGGACAACAACACTTCGCTCATCGGTTGTTACGGCAACGCCTTTGCCACCACGCCCCACATCGACCGGTTTGCCCAAGAAAGTATCCTGTATAAAAATGCCTTTTCGACGGCTCCGGTTTGTGCCCCTTCGCGCAACACGCTGATTACGGGGATGTATCCGCCCTCGCTGGGCACCGAGCACATGCGCAGCACGAACCCCGTGCCGTCGTTTGTCAAATTCTTCCCGAAATACCTGCGGGAAGCGGGGTATTACACCACAAACAACGCCAAGAAAGATTACAATACCGTTGACCAGACCGATGCCTGGGACGAGTCGAGCAATTCGGCAACGTACAAAAACCGCCAGCCGGGGCAGCCGTTCTTTGCGGTGTTCAACCTGAATGTATCGCACGAAAGCTCCATTCACCAGCCCGCGGCCCGTCTGCAGCACGACCCGGAAAAGGTACCGCTGCCGCCCTACCACCCGGCAACGCCCGAGTTCAAACGCGACTGGGCGCAGTATTACGACAAGGTGGAGGAAATGGATGGACAATTTGGCCAACTCCTGACCGAACTGCAGGAAGCGGGTCTGGCCGAGAACACCATCGTTTTCTACTACGCCGACAACGGCGGGGTGCTGGGCCGCAGCAAACGGTTTATGTATGAATCCGGGCTGCACGTTCCGCTGGTGATCCATTTGCCGAAAAAGTGGGCGCATCTGGCCAACAGTAAAGCCGGTTCGCAAACTGATCAGCTCGTGACGTTTGTGGATTTTGCGCCCACGATTCTGAGTCTGGTGGGCATTCCGATTCCCGGCTACATGCAGGGGCAGGCGTTTCTGGGTACCCAGCAGAAACCCGAACGCGCCTATGCCTACAGTTTCCGGGGCCGCATGGACGAAGCCATTGATCTGTCGCGGTCGGTGCGGGACAAAAAATACCGCTACACCCGCAACTACCTGCCGCGCAAACCGTACGGCCAGCACCTGGATTACCTCTGGAAAGCGCCTTCCATCAAGTCCTGGGAAGCCGAATATAAGGCCGGTCGGCTGAACGAGGTGCAAGCCCGGTTCTGGCAACCCAAACCCGCCGAGGAACTTTACGACGTAGACGCTGACCCGGACAACATTCGCAATCTGGCAGCCGATCCGCGCTACGCCCGGGAACTGGCGCGTCTGCGCAAAGCCAACGACCAGTGGCTCCGCGAAAGCCAGGACGTGGGCTTTATTCCCGAAGCGATTCTAACGGACATTGCCCGCCAAACGCCCCTTTTCGACTACGCACGACAGGGAAAGTACAACGCCAACCGCATCATCGAAACCGCCACGCTGGCGTCTTCCCGCAACCCGGCGGACGGCAAAATCCTGATCAAACGCCTGACTGATGCCGACCCGGTTGTCCGGTATTGGGCGGCCACGGGTTGCACGGTTTTGAAACGGCCGGAAGCCCGGGAACCGCTCCGAAAATTATTGCAGGACTCCGAAGCCGCCGTCCGGATTGCGGCCGCTGAAGCGTTGTACGGGCTGGGCGAGAAAGAACAACCGATTGCCGTGCTGAAAACCGCGCTGTCGGACCCCAGTCGCCCGGTTCGGCTCCAGGCGCTGAACGTGCTGCAAACCTTCGGCAAAGATGCCGCTTCGGTGTCTTCGATGGCTAGAGAGATTATTGCAAAAACACCCATGACCAATCCCATCAACGATTTCTATGACGTCCGGGCGGCTCAAACGCTGCTGGACGCCATCGGGCAATAAACCGTTCAAACGCATGAAAACACCCTTTCTGTTTTTCGTAACGCTCCTTTTTTCCGTCGGGGCATGGGCGCAGGAAAACCAAGAAAAACGGAGCAACCCGCCGAAAGCACCGGAAACCATTTTGAAGGAAGTAAAAGCCGGGCAAGCGTATCTGGTGGATGTCCGGACGCCGGAAGAATACCGGGAAGGCCATCTGAACTACGCCCAGAACATCGATTTCAGAGCCGCCGATTTTAAGCAGCAAATCAGCAGGCTGGACAAAAACAAGCCCGTTTACCTCTACTGCCGTTCGGGCAACCGCAGCGGAAAAGCCGTGGACACGCTGCAAACCTTAGGCTTCAAAGCACCTTACAACATCGGTGGATTTGTCGACCTGAAGACGGCCGGCTTACCCGCCGACCCGCAGCCCTGATGTCAACGTCGGCGACACCAGTCACTGTCCGTCGACAAAGGCGGGCAATTGCTTCCACTCGAACGGAAAGCGTTGCCCTACATACGGCGCCGGAGAACGTTAAGAATGCGATCGTTGACGCTTTCTTGCGAAAAACCCATAAACAATGAACATCAAACTGCCCCATCGAAATCAACTCATCCCGCTTCTGCTGGTCCTGACCGGTTGGCTGAGCGCTGCCGTAGCCAAGCAACGTCCGGCTTCCAAACCCAACGTGATCATCATCATGGCCGACGATCTGGACAGTCGGCAGCTGAGTTGCTACGGCGGCAAAAATCTGAAGACAACCCACATCGACGCGCTGGCTGCCGAGGGCCTGAAATTCAATCAGATCTATGCCTCCGAAGCCATGTGCGTGCCCACGCGGGCGTCGCTATTTACGGGGCTGTACCCCGTGCGGCACGGGTCGTTTCAGAACCACAAACCCGTGTACGACACGCTCAAAAGCGTCGGGCATTACCTGGGTGGCTTGGGGTACCGCGTTGGGCTGACGGGCAAAGACCACGTTACGAAACCCAAGTCCGTTTTTCCGTTCGAGATCGTCAACGGCTTTGAACCGAACTGCGTGGCCCCGACGGACGAGTACAGCCTGGACGGGGTGAAGGAATTCATTACCCGCGACGCCAAACCGTATTGCCTGTTTGTGATGAGCATCAATCCGCACACGCCCTGGACCGTCGGCGACACCACCGAATTTAACGCGGACAAGCTGATTCTGCCCAACAACTGGGTTGATACGAAAGTGACCCGCCAGCAGTTTGTCAAGTACCTGGCCGAAGTCCGGCGGCTCGACAACCAGGTGGGCGATATTGTTCGGCTGCTGAAAGAAACGGGTCAGGACAAAAACACCATTGTGGTGTTCCTGGGCGAACAGGGCGCGCAGTTTCCGGGGGCCAAGTGGAATTTGTGGGACGTGGGCCAGAAAAGCTCGATGCTGGTCAAGTGGCCGGGCGTGGTCAAACCCCGTACCGAAACCAATGCGCTGGTGCAGTACGAAGACATTACCCCCACGCTCATCGATCTGGCGGGCGGCAAACCCATCGCCGGGCTGGACGGGAAGAGCTTCCTGCCGGTGCTGTTCGGCAAAACCCAGCAGGCGCGGACGTTCGCCTACGGGATTCACAACAACATTCCGGAGGGCAACCCCTACCCCATCCGCAGCATTCGCGACACGCGCTACAAACTGATTCTCAACCTCACGCCGGAGGCCGATTATTACAACCGGTTCATGATGAACGCGCAGCAACGAGACCGCAATTCCGTCTGGTTCTCCTGGACCGATCAGGTAGCTCGTGATCCGAAGGCCAAGCAAATCACCGAGCGTTTTGTGAAACGCCCCGCCGTCGAGTTCTACGACACCCAGGCCGACCCCTGGGAATTGAAAAACCTGGCGACCGAACCGGCTTATCAGGCCCGCATCCAGCAGTACCGTCAACGACTGGCAGCGTGGATGAAACAACAAGGCGACCCGGGGGCCGCGCTGGACATTCGGTACGCTAAAAAAGCAGAATAGACGATGAGAACGGGGCTAAAAATCAATACGCTCTTTCTGGCTTTGCTCTTCGCGGGAAGCGCTGTTTTCGGGCAATCGGCAACGTCCAGACCCAACATCGTTTTCATCATGGCCGACGATCTGGGGTATACGGACCTGGGCTGCTACGGCAACCCGTACATCCGAACGCCCCACATCGACGCGCTGGCAAAAAGCGGCTTGCGGTTCACCCAGGCGTATTCGGCCTGCCCGGTTTGCTCGCCATCCCGGGCCGCCATCCTGACCGGCAAACACCCCGCCCGGCTGCATCTCACCAACTTCATCGCGGGCGACCGGAAGGATACGGCTTCCCCGCTGCTGCCCGCGCCCTGGACCAAGTACCTGGCTCCTTCGGAAACAACGCTGGCGGAAATCGTGCAGCGCAACGGCTACCAGACCGGCATCGTCGGGAAGTGGCATTTGGGCACCGGCAGCGCCGATTCCACGGCTCCGGCGGCTCAGGGCTTTATCTACGACCGCATCATTGCCAAAAACGGGTTGGATTACTACAACTACACCATTACGGCGCGGGGTCAAACGGTATTCGAAGACAAAGGCACGCACTACCTGACCGACAAACTGACGGATTACGCCGTGGAATTCATCGACCAGAACAAAGACCGGCCGTTTTTTCTGTACCTGACGTATTCCGCCCCGCACATCATGCTGGTGCCGAAAGCCGATAAGCTCAAGTACTATTTCGATACCTACGCCACCCGGTCAAAGGGCCGGTTTAACCCCAATTATGCCGCCATGATTGAGAGCATGGACGACGGCGTAGGGCGGGTCATGGCGCAACTGTCCAGGTATCAATTACTCGACAACACCCTCATTGTTTTTACCTCCGACAACGGCGGTCTGGGCTTGCCCGAGCTCGGTCCGACACCGACGAACCTGGCTCCGTTGCGGGCCTGGAAAGGACACGTTTACGAGGGCGGCATCCGGGTTCCGCTGATTTTTTCGTGGAGAGGGCACATCGGCGAGCGGGCCGAAACCGCCAATTACATCACCGGCACGGATTTCCTGCCCACCTTTCTGGAGGCACTCAGCATTGGCAACCAGCCCGCCAGCCCGGACGGCCGAAGCTTTTACGGGGTGCTGAAAAATCCGGCCCAACCCGTGGACCGGGGACCGATTTTCTGGCACTATCCGCATTTCAGCAACCAGGAGGGTCGGCCCTCGGCGGCCATTCGCTGGGGGGATTACAAACTGGTGGAACTGTACGAGACCGGTAAGCTCGAGCTGTACAACCTGAAGGAGGACATTTCCGAGCAGAAAGACCTGGCTGCGGCCTTACCCGACAAGACCAGGGAGCTGGCCGACCGGCTGAAAAAATGGCGTTCGGAGGTCAACGCCAACATGCCCGTACCGAACCCCGCCTACAAAAAACGGTAAAGTATTACCTGATTTGACGACAACATACATGATGAAACGAGTTTTAATCAGTCTGACGCTGGCGACCCTGTTGGTCAATGCCTCGGTCGCACAACCGAAAAAACGGTCTACGGGCTCGGCCAACGCCGGTAAGCCCAACATCATTCTCGTCATGGTGGACGATCTGGGTTACTCGGACTTTGGGGCTTACGGCTCCGAAATCAGGACACCCACCATTGACAAGCTGGCGGCCGAAGGATTGCGGCTGCGGGAGTTCTACAACAACTCGATCTGTGCCCCCACGCGGGCGTCGCTCATTACGGGGCAGTACCACCACAAAGCCGGGGTTGGGTACTTCAACGTCAACCTGGGACTGCCCGCTTATCAGGGCTGGCTGAACAAGGAGTCGCTGACGTTCGGCGAGGTGCTGAAAAGCGCAGGGTACAACACGTATCTGTCGGGCAAGTGGCATGTGGGCAATGATAGTCTGTATTGGCCCAACCAGCGCGGCTTCGACCGGTTTTATGGGTTTATCGGCGGTGCCAGCAACTTCTATGACATCAGTCCGTATAAGGACAAGGTGCCGCCCGTCGAACTGGTGGAGAACAACAAACGGATCCGGCTGGAACCGGGCAAATACCTGACCGACGAGATCACGAACCACGCCATTTCGTACATCAACGAGTCTGGAAATAAGCCGTTTTTTCTGTATCTGGCCTACAACGCCCCGCACTGGCCCCTCCAGGCCCCGGCCGAAGACATTGCCAAGTATAAGGACCGCTACGCCATCGGTTGGGATTCGCTCCGGAAAGAGCGGCTGGCGAAGCAGATCAAACTGGGCATTGCCGACCCGAAACAATCCATCGCCGAGCACGACCCCGAAGTGGTGGACTGGCAAAGCCTGACTTACGACGAGCAGCAGCTCTGGCAGCGCAAAATGGAAGTGTACGCGGCCATGGTGGACCGGGTAGACCAGAATCTGGCCCGCGTCCTGGCCGAACTCCAGCGGCTCAACAAGGCCGACAACACGCTCATCGTGCTGATTTCCGACAATGGTGCGCAGGGTGGCCTGATCCCCACCGGCCGGAAACGCCCTCGTAGTTCGGGACCAATTGGCTCGGCTGGATCATATGATTACCAGGAACAAAACTGGGCCTACGTTTCCAATACGCCCTTCCGCAATTACAAAGCCACGCCCTACGAAGGCGGTATCAGCTCCCCCTTCATCGCCTGGTTTCCCAAGAAAATTAAGGGCGGCACGCTGGCCAAAGGTACCGGCCACCTCATTGACCTGGCTCCGACCTTCTACGAACTGGCGGGTGCGGCCTATCCCCAGACGTTCAAAGGCGTGAAAACCAATCCGCTGCCCGGTGTGAGCCTGACCAACCTGCTGTTCCAGCAAACCGAACTACCGGCCGATCGGGCGCTTTTCTGGGAACGGGCGGGCAACCGGGCCGTGCGCAAAGGTCCCTGGAAAATTGTCTCTATATTTCCGCAGAACAAATGGCAGTTGTTCAACCTCGAAACCGACCGGGGCGAAACCACGGACCTGGCCTCACAGCACCCCGACGTCGTCAAAACGCTGAACGCGGAGTATGAAGCGTGGGCGAAACGAACCGACGTAGAACCGTACGAAAAACTCCGGCCCCTCGTTCAGGGTGGCCCCGGCGGTAATCCGTCCGGAGCAGCGCCGACGCGGCCAACCGCCCGGGTCGAATAACACCGATTGACGAAAACCGATCATGACACGTAGATTCATAAAACAATCCCTAGTAGCTCTCTCGATCATCTGCGCATCCAACGCGCCGGGACAGGCTCAAACGAAGAAAGCAACCAGTGCACCGGGAAAAGTGCGGCCCAACATCATTCTGATTATGGTGGACGACATGGGCTATTCCGATCTGGGTTCGTACGGTTCGGAAATCCAAACGCCCAACCTGGACCGGCTGGCCAGCGAAGGGCTGCGGCTGCGGGAGTTCTACAACAACGCCATTTGCGCGCCCACCCGGGCGTCGCTCATCACGGGGCAGTATCCGCACAAAGCCGGCATTGGGTATTTCAACGTCAATCTGGGGCTGCCCGCTTATCAGGGGTATCTCAACAAGGAATCGCTAACGTTCGGTGAGGTGCTGAAAGGGGCAGGTTACAGCACGTTGCTTTCGGGCAAATGGCACGTTGGAAACGACAGTCTAGTCTGGCCCAAGCAGCGCGGTTTCGACCGGTTTTACGGCATTCTGGGCGGGGGTTCCAACTACTTCGACGCGGGTCCCATGCCGACGGGCCGAAACTCCCCGGTGGTGATTCTGGAAGGCAACCAGCGCCAGCACCCCAAACCCAACTCCTACTACTTCACCGACGAGATTACATCCCACGCCCTGACGTACCTCGACGAGCAGAGCAAAGAAGCCAAACCGAACGCGGCCCGACCGTTTTTTCTCTACTTAGCGTATACCGCGCCCCACTGGCCTCTGCAAGCCCTGCCGGAAGACATTGCCAAATACCGGGGCAAGTACGACGCGGGTTGGGACAACATCCGGAAGCAGCGGCTGGACCGGCAGGTCAAACTCGGCATCATTACCCAAAAGCAGGCCGACGCAGCCGCCGTCCGCGATGCCGATATTCCGGACTGGGACGCCCTGACCTACGACGAGAAGACCCTCTGGAAAGCCAAAATGGAAGTCTATGCCGCCATGCTCGACCGCGCCGACCAGGGCGTCGGCAAAATCCTGACCAAACTGAAAGAACTCAAACAATACGAGAATACACTGATCATCTTCATCTCGGACAACGGCGCACCGGCCGAGGACGTAGCGCACTGGGGTCCCAAAGCCGGTCGGAACAGCGGGCCGGTCGGGACGGCGGGTTCGTTTGAGTCGCAGGGAAAAAACTGGTCGTACGTCTCCAACGCGCCCTTCCGCTCGTTCAAGGCGTTCTCCTACGAAGGGGGCATCAGCTCACCGTTCATCGCCTGGTTTCCCGGAAAAATCAAACCGGGTCGGCTAGAAAAAGGCACCGGCCACCTGATCGACATTGCCCCCACCCTCTACGAAGTGGCCGGGGCAGCCTACCCCACCACACACGGGGGAACGACCACCAACCCGCTGCCGGGCGTGAGTCTGGTGAATCTGCTGTTCAACGAAAAACCGTTGGACGAACAACGGCCGCTGTTCTGGGAATGGGCGGGTAACCGGGCCGTCCGCCGGGGCAAGTGGAAACTGGTGTCCATCTACCCCAGCTACCAGTGGGAACTCTACGACCTCGACACCGACCGGGGGGAGACCAAGAACGTGGCTGCGCAGAATCCCAACGTCGTGGATGCGCTCTCGCTGCTGTATTTCGACTGGGCCAAACGCACCGACGTGGTGGATTACGCCAAAATCAAACCGCAACAACCGCTGCTGCCCACGCCCCGAAAACCGTCGGTAGGAAGCCGGAATTTTTAAGCCCCAACCCCACTCCTGTCATGAAACGATTGGTTCTGTACACGCTAGCGCTAACTCTCTGGTTAATCAATAGAGCAAATGCGCAAAAAATCACTCTGGAGCGGTTTCCCGGCAATCCGATTATCTCCGCCGGTATGCTGCCGAAGCTGGAGGGCGACGACCTCAACGGCCCCTCGCTCATCAAAGCGCCCGACTGGCTGCCCAACAAGCTCGGCAAATATTACCTGTACTTCGCGCACCACAAGGGCAAGTACATTCGGCTGGCCTACGCCGACGATCTCCGCGGTCCCTGGAAAATTTATAAACCCGGCACGCTCCAAATCACCGATTGCCGCTGCAACGACGCTCCGTTCCCGGCCACCGAAAGCGTCCGGCACGAGGGCGCCGAAAACGCGGGCGATGGCGTCACGCACGTGGCCTCGCCCGATGTGCACATCGATGAGCAGCAAAAGCAACTGATTCTTTATTTCCACTGCCCGCTGGAACACAAGGGGCAAAAAGGGCAGTACACGCTTCGGGCGACCACGAAAGACGGCATCCATTTTCAGGCCGACACGGCCGTTCTGGGTGAATCCTACTTCCGGGTTTTTCAGTGGAAGAACACGTACTACGCCATTGGTCGGTCGAGCGCCATGTACCGCTCCAAAGACGGCAGGACCGAATTTGAGAAAGGGCCCAACCCGTTTGCTAAAATCCAGAAGCCCAACTCCCTCCGGCACTCGGCGGTCAAGTTGGTGGGCGACACGCTGTGGGTGTTTTACAGCCGCGTCGGTGATACGCCCGAGCGGATCCTGCTCACCAAGATCAAGCTGACCGACGACTGGACCAGCTGGACGCCCACCCCGCCCCAGGAGGTCGCCCAGCCCGAAACCGACTACGAAGGGGGCAATCTGCCACTGACTACCTCCAAAATTGGTCTCTACTACGGCAAAGTCCGGGAGTTGCGCGACCCGTATGTTTTTGAAGAAAACGGAACCTGGTACCTGCTCTATTCGGCCGCGGGCGAAAACGCCATTGCCATGGGCCGCCTGCAGGTCGACCCGCAGCCCACCGCCCGCCAACCTTCGCGAAGCAAGTAATTTCCAATTCAAACCATATACGCTTATGAAAACCAGAACCTTATTGTCCCTCAGCCTGATTCTGTTTATTGCGGTCAGCCTGAAAGCCCAGACGGGCGAGCCCCGTCAATTGCCCACCTTCGATGCGTTTGAAGCGAAGCTGGCCCAGGCCGGCAGCCGCGCCCAGATTCTGGATGCCCGCTCGGAGGAAGAATACGAACAAAACCACCTGAAAGGCGCGGTGAGCTTCAGCGTCGCCAACGACGGTGATTTTCTGGAGCAAACCCAGAAGTTGAACAAAGAGAACCCGGTGTTTATTTATTCGATCGGCAACGGCCGGAGCGGGCAACTGGCCAAGCGGCTGCGGGAATCCGGGTTCAAGGACGTGACCGAACTGCCCGGCGGCCTCAGCAAATGGATCGGTTCGGGGCGGCCGGTGGTGTCGACGGTGGGCAACGGCCTGTCGCTGGCGGATTACCAGGCTCAACTGAAATCCGACAAGCTGGTGCTGGTCGATTTTGGTTCGCGCTACTGCGGTTCGTGCAAAAAACTGGCTCCGATTGTCGATGAAGTGGAGAAGGAACAGGCGTCCAATGTGAAAGTCATTCGGATTGAAGCCTACGAAAACAAGGCGTTGGTGAAAGAACTGGGCATCAGCGCCCTGCCGACGCTGGTTTTGTACAAAGGAGACCAGGCGGTCTGGAAGAAGGTTGGGGTAACGCCGAAAGCCGAAATTCAGGCCACCATTGCTGAATCACTCTAACGGCTGTTTTCTTACCCTAAACGCACCACCTTTTCTACCGACGGATAGCGAAGGTGGTGCACCCTTTCCCAACAAACTGACTGGAATGTCCCCAAAAACACCATTTTCCCGGCGAGACTTTCTGAAAACCACCGCCCTGACGGCCGCGCTCCCCACGGCTTTCAACGCCAGCGCAAGCAAGGCCGCGGTGCCAAAACTGGTGATCACGGCGCTGAAAGTGCATACCGTGAAGGTCAACCAGCGCGGGAATTGGTATTTTGTGGAGCTCCTAACCAATGGAAGCATTAGCGGGCTGGGCGAGGCCTCCCACGGCTTTACTGTTTCAGACGCAGGCGGAGAAACCCGGTTAAAAGCCGAGCTGTCCGCTTTTTTCGAACTGATTAAAGGCGAAACGCCCTTTGTTGTGGAGCAATTCCGGCAACGCGGCTTACCCCGGGCGCGGTCGGGTGGAAAAACGGCCATTACGGCGTTCAGTGGCATCGAGCAAGCCCTCTGGGATCTGGCGGGCAAGGCGCTGGACGTGCCGACCCATACCCTGTTCGGGGGTAAAATTAGGGACACCATCAAGGTGTACGCCAACATCAACCGCGCCACCAATGAACGGGATGCCAACGGTCGGCGGCTCATCGCATCATTTCAGAAAAACGCAGAAGGGGCGCTAAAAAGCGGTTTTAAAGCCGTCAAGCTGGCTCCTTTCGACGACATGAAACCGCTAAAAACCGCGTCGCCGGAACAGATCGAAGCCGACTTGACCTACGCCATTGCCTGCACGGAAGCCGTTCGGCAAACCATTGGTCCCAAAGTGGATTTATTAATCGATGTACACAGCCATTTAAACCGTGCTCTGGCGATTGAAACGGCCCGGCGGCTGGAAAAAGCCAATCTCTACTGGTTTGAAGAAGCCGTTGACCCGCAAACCCAGCCGGAGGATACCAAAGCCATCACGGAAGCCATTCAGCAGCCCGTAGCGGGCGGGGAAGCTATTTTTGGGCGGGAGGGTTTTGCCGCGCTCATTCAGAACAAGGCCCTCGATATCATTATGCCCGACGTTAAACACTGCGGGGGTTTGCTGGAATGCCGGTTCATTGCGGCCCTGGCCGAGTTCAGTGGCGGCATCCAGGTATCACCCCACAACCCCAGTGGCCCGATTTCGACGGCAGCCAGCGTGCAAATTTGTGCCGGAATGCCCAACTTTTCGATTCTGGAATTTGCTTACGGCGAGGTGCCCTGGCGCGCGGAGTTGATCAACCCCGCCGAGGAATTCCGGGACGGTTACCTGTCCGTGCCCACTGGTCCGGGGCTGGGCTACACCCTGAATCATTCCGTTCTGAGCCGGCATGTCCAATAATCTCCTTCTCTTTAAATTTTTGCATGAAACGCTTCCAAAATCCCCTTTCCATTCCTTTGCTGCTGACACTCGTTGGCGTGCTGTTCATTGGGTTTGTCTACCGAAAAGGCACGCATCCGTCCCCGCCAGCACAAGTCCCTGACCGGCCCAACATCGTGGTCATTCTGGCCGATGATTTGGGCTACGGCGACATTTCCGCCAACGGGAAGAATTTCGTTCAGACGCCTAACATCGACGCCCTGGCAAAATCGGGCGCGCTCTGCACCAACGGCTATTCCAACGCGCCGTTCTGCTCGCCGTCGCGGGCAGCCATCCTGACGGGGCGCTACCAGCACCGCTTCGGTTTTGAGTTTCTGTATCCGGCAACGGCCAAACGGGACACCATCGTGGGACTACCTTTCGACGAAATTACGCTGGCCGAGCAGTTGAAAAAACAAGGCTATGCCACCGCCATGTTTGGTAAATGGCACGTCGGCAACCGCAAAAACAACACGCCCACCGACCGGGGCTTCGACCAGTACTACGGCACGCTGGGCGGTCACACGGCGTTCAAGGACAGCTCCGACGCCGATGTGGACAACTTCCCGCATCCCTGGTGGCCGGGTTCCGCCAACTCTTTTCACCGCCACGATTACTCGGCTATTTTCGACGGAAAGAAAGAAGTAGCCGAGAAAGACTACCTGACCGATGTGTTCGCCCGCAAAGCCGGGGAGTTTATCGACCAGCACAAAAAGAGCCCGTTCTTCTTGTACGTCCCGTTCAATGCGGTTCATTTCCCGTTTCAGGCTACCAAAAATTACACGGAGCGGTTCAAGGCCGAGCCGGACAAAAACAAGAGGGTCTATTACGGCATGATTGCGGCCCTCGACGACGCCGTTGGTCAGATCGTCCGGAAGCTGAAAGAAACCGGGCTGGATAAGAATACCCTGATTGTGTTTACGAGCGACAACGGCGGAGCGGGTTTCCTGAAAGCGCCCTATAATGGCCCGCTATCCGGCGTGAAGGGCCTATTGTTCGAAGGCGGCATCCGGGTTCCCTACATCGTTTCGTGGGCGGGTAAGATTCCGGCTGGAACGGTTTACAACCAGCCGGTTGCGGGCATGGACATTTATACGACGGCGGTGGCAGCCGCCCACGGAACGCTCGCCAAAGACCGGCCCTACGACGGTGTCGATCTGCTACCCTACCTGAGTGGCCGGAACAAAGCTGCTCCCCACCCGACCCTGTTCTGGCGTTTTGGTAAAAACAAAGCCGTTCGGCAGGGTGCGTGGAAATTGTTTTACTACGGCCAGGAGGATCAGTACTATCTGTTCAATCTGGAGAAGGACCTTGCGGAAAAAACCAACCTGGCCGCTTCCAACCCGGCGAAAGTAGCCGAACTGAAACAAGCCCTGGCGACCTGGGAAAAAGGCACCCGTCCACCGGCCTGGTCGGACGGTAATCTGCCCCAGTTCAAACCCGGCAAGGACGGAAACGCCCAGTACCGCGTTGGCCCCGAGAACAACCTGTTTTATATTTACTGATTCTGATCACCCATTGGCAGGCAGGTTAGAAATCCTGTTTGCCAAGAACCCAACCGCAGAACCCGCGGACCAACGATGCGTCTTTTTCTGATCTACCTTTTCCTGCTGGGGTACCATTTGGCCGTCGGCCAGCCACCCAGGACGGCCCGGCCCAACATCGTGCTGATTGTCGCCGACGACCTGGGCTGGAAGGATGTGGGTTTTATGGGCAGCCCGTTTTACGAAACGCCCCACCTCGACCGGCTAGCCCGGCAGGGCATGCGGTTTACCAGCGCCTACGCGGCCGCGGCCAATTGCGCGCCCAGCCGGGCCAGCCTGCTGTCGGGGCAGTACGGACCCCGGCACGGTATCTACACGGTGGCCAACGCCGACCGGGGCGACGCCAAAACCCGGAAGCTGATTCCGGTGAAAAACAACGAGACCTTGCCGGACAGCGTCTATACCCTAGCCGAAGCCCTGCGGGATGCGGGCTACCGAACGGCCAGCGTCGGCAAGTGGCACCTAGGAAAGAGCCCGGTCAGCCAGGGCTTTACGTACTCAATAGCCGGTGATGAGCGGGGCATGAACAAACACGTCAGTCCGTACGGAATTTCCAGCCTGCCCGACGGCCCGCCCGGTGAATACCTCACCGACCGATTATCCACCGAAGCCGTGAAATTTCTGGATCAGGCCAACGACCAACCGTTCTTTTTGTACCTGCCCTACTACGCCGTTCATACCCCCCTCCAGGCCCCAGCCGAGCTAGTGAAAAAGTACCAGAACAAGGCAAAAACGGCTGGGCAGCAGGATGGCACCTACGCAGCCATGATTGAGTCGCTGGACCGCAACGTGGGCCGGATTCTGGAAAAGCTCGACGCATTGGGGCTGACCAACAACACGATGGTCATCTTTACTTCCGACAACGGCGGCATCCGCTCCATTTCCCGGCAGGACCCGCTGCGGGCCGGGAAGGGATCGTACTACGAAGGGGGTGTACGGGTACCGCTGGTGGTACGGTGGCCCGGTACGGTAGCCGCCGGAACCGTCTCCTCTACGCCGGTCATCAACCTGGATTTTTACCCCACCTTGCTGGATATTCTCAAACGCCCCAAACCCCGCCAGCCCCTCGACGGCATCAGCATCCTGCCCTTGCTAAAGGGAGGAAAGCTGCCCGATCGGCCGCTGTACTGGCATTTCCCGATTTATCTGGAAGCTTATAACCCGCAGTTGGACGGTGGACGCGATCCCTTGTTCCGAACGCGGCCGGGTTCGACCATTCGGCTGGGTGACTGGAAGCTGCACGAATATTTTGAAGACAACGGACTGGAGCTGTACAACCTCAAAACGGACCTGGGCGAACAGCACAACGTAGCGTCGGCGAACGGGGCAGTAGTAAAAAAGCTGCACGCCCTTTTGAAGAAATGGCGCGCCCAACAAGCCGCCTTTGTTCCTACGGAATTGAATCCGGCGTACCGCGCAAACTAAGTCATCCTTCATGCTTCAACGGGTTATCCATTTACTGCTTTGTCTACTGACGTTACCGGGTCTGGCGCAGAAAGCGCAGGTTCCCCCAAACATCATCATTATTCTGGCCGACGATCTGGGCTGGTCGGAACTCGGCTGTTACAGCACCCGCAACGACCGCTTCAACGAAACCCCTAACCTCGACCAACTGGCCGCGGGCGGGATGCGCTTTACGCAGGCTTACGCCACCGCGCCCGTCTGCACGCCCACCCGCATTGCCCTGATGACCGGCCAGCACCCGGCCCGCGTCGGCATTACGGATTACCTCGACGCGAAGGACGAAAAGTTTCTGTCGCCGGACTATGTGACCTTGAACGAGCAGTTGAAAAACTGGGGCTACCACACCGGTCTGGTTGGCAAATGGCACCTGACAGGCGATTACGGCAAGAGACGGGGTGAACCGGCCAAACATGGCTGGAACGAAGTGATCTGCTCCGAAACCGGCTACATCGCTAACGGGGATTATTTTCACCCCTACTTTTTTATGCCCGAGGTCGCGGCCCGCAGCGAAGGGGAATACCTGACCGACCGCTTGAACCAGGAAGCCGTTGACTTCATCAAACGCAACGCAACAAAGCCGTTCTTTCTGTATCTGTCGCACTATGCCGTTCATACCAAACTGGCGGGATGGCCGGATAAAGTCGCCAAATACCGGCAAAAGCCGGGTGCGGGCCCGAAACAGAACAACCCCGAGCTGGCGGCCATGCTCGAAAGCATTGACGACGGCGTGGGGCAGATCGTCCAGACGCTGAAGGAGTTGAGCCTGAGCGACAATACCCTGATTCTGTTTACATCCGACAACGGGGGCGAACTAAACGTAACCTCCAACGCCCCGTTGCGGGGCGGTAAATCAGAGCTATATGAAGGGGGTATCCGGGAGCCATTTATCGCCCACTGGCCCAAGGGCATCAAACCGGGGCAGGTTTCGGATGCGGTAATCAACACGCTGGACATTTACCCCACCCTGCTGGAACTGGCGGGCGTCAAACCGGCGAAGGAGCAACCGCTGGACGGCATTAGCATCGTTCCTATACTGAAAGGCCGTTCAGCACCCCGAACGCGCACACTCTATTGGCACTACCCGCTGCCCAAACCGCATTTTCTGGGCGGGCGTTCGGCAGGGGCCATCCGGAGCGGCAACTTTAAACTGATTGAATACTTCGACAAAGAGCAGGTGGAACTGTTCAACCTCGCCGAAGACGGCAGCGAACAGACCGATTTGTCGGAAAAGCTGCCAGCCAAACGAACGCAATTATTGACTCAACTGCGCGAATGGCGAAAAACACTGGATTAAACCCCACGGATGATGGCTGGAGCAAGTTTTTGCTCCAGCCACCAGACTATGGATTTTCCCCACCGACGGTTTGCATCGAGCCGGATCGCGGTAAAAACCGGACAGGTTACAACGAAAGTTGTAACCTGTTTTTGTTCAGGGGAGTCAAATTCCGGTATCCGCTTCGTGCGGAGCAGGATAATGTTATGAATTTTGATAACTTAAGAATTATTTTGTCAACCGATACCAAACGCAACGATGACCCAACTTCTAACGGACACCCTTCCGCAACCGGCCACTCCCACGTTGAGCAGATTCAGCCGTAACGTCCTAGACTGGTCCGGTATTTTGTTGGTCGCAACCGTCTGGGTTAGCGCGGCCTTATTTGGCCTTTACATTCTGGCCTTTTACGCGGCTGCCCTGTACGAAGGCAACATGGAACGGTGGAATGAGGTTTTGCCCAAGCTGTATGAACGCGGGACCACCACCGCCACCAGCGGCATTGGACTCCATTTCGCTACGGGGGGAATCATTCTGGTGCTGGGGAGCATTCAGCTAATCAAGGCCGTCCGGGACCGTTTTCCGGCCCTGCACCGCTGGATTGGCCGTTTATACGTGCTTTCGTCCCTGCTGGCGGCCCTTGGCGGACTTACGTTCATTGTTCTCAAAGGAACCATTGGCGGCCTGGTTATGAACCTCGGCTTTGGTCTCTACGGTGTCCTGACGTTTGTTGCCGCGATTGAAACCTACCGACATGCGGCCGCTGGGCGGATGGAGAAACACCGGCGCTGGGCACTCCGCCTGTACGCACTGGCCATTGGCTCCTGGCTGTTCCGCATGGATTATGGGTTCTGGCTGATGCTGGCCGACGGCCTAGGCCACACCCGTTCGTTTACCGGTCCGTTCGACCAGGTGATGGCATTTTTCTTTTATATTCCGAACTTACTGGTCGCTGAAGCTTTCGGTCGGGCCCGCCAGTACCAGGCTTCTACGGCCCTGCGACTGGGCGCGAGTCTACTGCTGCTGAGCGCTACGGGCTTTTTACTGATCGGCACGTATTATTTTACCCGGTACTACTGGGGCCCGGAAATTGTGGGCTGGCTGATGGGCACTTAGGCCACCACTGCTTTATCGGACATTTTGATCAACTATAGGTACCTAAAATGATCCCTTACAGAACAGTTCACGACGGCTTGGCCTTCTGCTGATTTTATCCTAAAATACAGAATTTATCTACTAACAAATAGGTAACCTAACCGTTATAGCAAACAGCAGTAGCCAGATAGTTGATAGGTATGACCACTTCCTCTACCGATTACTCCGATAATATTTCTCTTTTCCACCAAATCGTAACCGACAGCCAGTCCGGTGTGGTTGTGTTTGAGGCAGTTTATAACAGTGAGGGGCAGTTTGTAGACTTCCAGTTTGCCTTCATCAACCCGGCTGGTGCGGCCATTCTGGGCAAACCCGCCGAGCAACTGATCGGGCAACGCTACCTGGCGTATTTCTCCCAGGCCGAAAACAGCGGTCTGTTTGGTCTGTATCGGCAGGTATTGGAAAGCGGTAAACCGGTCCATTTATCGGAGGTGGGCTATCAGGCTGATGGCCTGGATGGCTGGTTTGATCTGTGGATCAGCAGGTTTGGCAATGCAGTAGTGGTTACCTACACGGATGTCACGTCCATAAAACAAACTAAACTGGCCCTGGAAACGCAGGCTTTCCAACTGCGGACCACCCTGGATGCTTCCATCAGCAGCATTTTTTACATGACTGCCATCCGCAACGAACAAAACCGGATCGTTGACTTTCTGATGGTGATGTCCAACAAGGCGGTCTTGCGCAGCAACAACATGACGCCGGAGCAGGTGGAAGGAAAGCAACTGCTGAAAGTATTTCCGGGAAATGCCGACAACGGTTTTTTTGACCTGTATGTGCGGGTGACGGAAAGCGGGGAACCCGAAAGTAGCATCAGCTATTACCGCGACGATATAGGTCTCGAGGGTTGGTTTGAGGTATCAGCCGTTAAGCAGGACGACGGGGTGGTGGTCACGTTCATGAACATTACCGACCAGAAAAAAGCCGAATCGGAATTGCAGCAGAAAAACGAAGCGTTGGTGCAATCCAACCAGAACCTGCAATCGTTTGCTTACATTGCCAGCCACGATTTACAGGCTCCGTTGCGCAAAATACGCACGTTTTCCGACGTACTGCTGCATCAATACAACAGCGGATTGCAACCGGAAGCGCAGGATATTCTGCACCGCATCAACCTGGCGGCTACCCGCATGTCCAGTATGGTTCAGGATTTGCTGACTTATTCCCGCCTAACCACCCAACCGCCTGAACACCACACGGTTTCGCTTTCGAGCATTCTTTCCGATGTCGTCGGCGATCTGGACCCGGCCATTCAGGAAACCGGCGCGTCGATCCGGCTCGATTCACTGCCGGAGCTTGCCGGTGACCCCGTGGAGCTGGGCCAACTGTTTCAGAACCTGCTCAGTAACGCCCTGAAATTTCGGCGGCCGGGTATTCCCCCTCGGGTCAGAATCACGTGTTTAGGCGTGGCTGCCGCCGACTTACCCGAGTCGGTCAAGCCGTCCAGTTCGGTCTCCCGGTTCTACCGAATCAGCGTATCCGACAACGGAATTGGCTTTAAAGCCACCGACACCAAACGCATCTTTCAGATGTTCCAGCGGCTGCACAACAAAAATGAATACGAAGGAACCGGCATCGGGCTGGCGATCTGCCAGAAAGTGGTCGAGAATCACGGCGGGGCCATTCGGGCCACCAGCCAACCGGATCAGGGAGCGGTTTTTGATGTGTATCTGCCCGCTTAAACGACGGCTCTTAAACGAATATTTTTCAGACGCTATCAGTAGTTAAGGCACTATTCCGGGCTTTTAGTCTTACCAGTACCACCAAACCGTTCACGGAATTTCAGCGGGTGCTAACCAATAAAAGTCCACTTACCGTCTCTATTGAAACCAGCCCGGACCAAGCTCCGGGCTTTTTCATGGCTTCTGGTCTACCGACTCGCTTTCAGCGGTTCAACCCCATTTTGCGTTCTGGATGTTGTCAATGCTGATCTTGATACTTTCCAGCGGGGGACGCTTGCAGATGTCCTGCTCAACGAAATAATGCTTCATGCCGGCCTTCGCAGCTTCCTCAAAAATAGCGGCAAAATCAATCGTTCCGGTGCCCACTTCAGCAAACTCTTTCTCGGGCGTGTTGGCCATGTCTTTCACGTGCCAGAGCGGAAAACGGCCGGGGTATTTAGCGAAGTAATCGGCGGGTTTCTGGCCGGTCCGGGTAATCCAGTACAGATCCATCTCCATCTGGACGGTCGTCTTTTCCAAGATCAGCTCGTACGGCATTTGCCCGTCGACGCGCTGGGTAAATTCAAAGTCGTGGTTGTGGTAGCCCAGCGTCAAACCCGCTTTCCGGGCGGTTTCCTGGCCTTTCGACAGCAGGTTAACCAGTTGTTTGTAATCGTCCGGTTTTCGTTCATCGTCGAACAAATACGCGATGATGATGTATTCCTGACCAACAGCGGCCGCGTCGTCCACCACCCGCTGCCAGTTTTTCGTCAAGCCATCTGCGCCCCCCGCCTGTTTGGAGCGCCCGGTTAGGGTATGCCCGCTTACGGCCGACAAGCCGGTATCTTTCAGAATCTTGGTGTATTCTGCCGGAGTTTTCCCGAAGAATTTCCCTTCGTTGTAGCCAAAGTTTTCTACTTCTTTGTACCCTAGTTTGGCAACCTGGGCCAGAATGGTTTCAATGCCCTGCTTCTGAATGTCGTCCCGGAGGGTATACAGCTGCAAACCAATGGATTTGGTCTTTACTTCGGCTGCGGCTCCGGAACTGGCCGTCGAGTCGGTGCCCGATTCAGCGTTCGAGTTGGAGGTAGAACTGTTGCAGGCATTCAGTGCGAGGGCGGAAAAAGCCCCAAGCCCCAGGGACGTTCCAAGAAAATTTCTGCGATTCATCATTCGTGTATCATTACGTAACAAGTACGCAATGATACACGTTTTTGGGGACGAAAAAATAGCCGGCAGACCGGAATAGCCTACTATTTTCTCAATTTAATACACAATTAATCCTGGTTACGTACCCGAAAACGGAAGAAACCCATTCAGACAGGCTTTCGTTTTTGGGTAACTAAGCCAGAACAGGCTTGACTACTTTCCCGGCCACGTCCGTCAGCCGGAAGGGGCGGCCCTGAAACTGATACGTCAGCTTCGTATGATCGAAGCCCAGCAGGTGCAGAATGGTTGCCTGAAGGTCGTGAACATGCACTTTGTCTTTGGCCGCGTAGTAACCAATGTCATCGGTTTCGCCGTAACTGAAACCCCGTTTAACCCCGCCCCCGGCCATCCAGACCGTGAACGCATCCAGGTGGTGGTCGCGGCCCATGAACGGCATCGCCTGCCCGTCCCGGTTTTCCTGCATCGGTGTTCGGCCAAACTCACCGCCCCAAACCACCAGCGTTTCGTCCAGCAAACCGCGTTGTTTGAGGTCCTTAAGCAAGGCCGTAACGGCCTGATCAGATTCGGTGCACTTGTCGCGCAAGCCGGTTTCAATAGAGCCGTCTTTGCTGGTGCCGTGCGTGTCCCAGCCCCAATCGAAAAGCTGCACAAATCGAACTCCTCGCTCGATCAGCCGTCTCGACAACAAACAATTACGAGCAAACGACCCCTTGCCCGGATCGACGCCGTACTCCTTCAGAATGTATTCGGGCTCGCTCTTAATGTCCATCGCATCGGGCACCGACATCTGCATCTTGAACGCCATTTCGTACTGCGAAATCCGGGTCAGAATTTCGGGATCTTTCACGTCTTCGTACTGCTGGCGGTTGATGTCGTTAATGGCGTCGATGGTTTGCTTCCGGATGTCGCGGTTCATCCCCTGCGGATCGGACACGTACAGAACCGGATCGCCGTCCGTGCGGCACTGAACGCCCTGGTACACCGTCGGCAGAAAACCGCTGCCCCAGACCGACTTGCCCGCGTCCGGCTGCTTTCCGCCCGACGCCAGCACGATGAAACCCGGCAGGTTGTCATTTTCCGACCCCAACCCGTAGGTCACCCACGAGCCAATGCTGGGCCGCCCCAGCCGCGCGTTGCCGGTGTGCATCAGCAACTGCGCCGGGGCGTGGTTGAACTGGTCGGTATACATCGACTTGATGAACGTCAGCTCATCGGCCACGGTTTGCAGGTGCGGCAGGTAGTCGGAAATCCAGGCGCCCGACTGGCCGTGCTGCGCAAACTTGCCCTGCGGCCCGAGCATTTTCGGCACCCCCCGGATGAACGCAAACTTCTTGCCCTCCAGCAACGCCTGCGGACAGTCTTTGCCGTGGTACTTCGCCAGTTCCGGCTTGTAATCAAACAGCTCCAGTTGCGAGGGCGAACCGGCCATATGAATGTAAATCACCCGCTTTGCCTTCGGTGAAAACTGCGCCGGACGGGGCATCATCGGCTCGTTGGAGGCCGTTGCACCCAGCGCCGGTTTTTCCTCTTTTTTATCAAAAAAACCGCAGCTCGTCAGGGCCGAACCCAAGGCCATCGCCCCCAAACCCGTGGAACAGGTATGCAAAAAATGCCGACGGGTTTCGCGCTGCAAAGCCGCTTCCTGAAGTTCTCTGAGTAATTTGTTCATCGGGTTTATTCTTTTGTAATCACTTCATCCAGGTTCAGCATGGTGTTGGCCGTCACGGTCAGAGCCGCCAGTTGGGGCGTTGCGTCTTCGCAGGCCAGCAGTTTTTTCGCTTCTTCGGGATGCTGCTGATAATAGGTCTGGGTGTTGCGGTATAAATCCGTCAGCACCGCCAGTTTTTTCGGCGCCAGATCCCGCAACATAATGATTCGGAAACCGGATTGAATCTGTTGCGCGGGCGTTTTACCGCGCAGTTTCATGGTTTCGGCCAGCCGCTGGGCCGCTTCCACGTACACCGGGTCATTGAGCGTCACCAGCGCCTGCAGGGGCGTGTTGGTCCGCAACCGGCGCAGTTGGCAGAACTCCCGGCTGGGGCTGTCGAAGGTAATCATGGACGGATAAGGGGCCGTGCGCTTCCAGTAGGTGTACAACGCTCGTCGGTAGCGGTCCTCGCCCTCGCTCAGTTTCCAGCTTTCCCCGCTGTAGGGCGACTGCCAGATGCCGTCTGGCTGGGGCGGCATCACGCTCGGGCCGTACAATTTATGGCTCAGCAACCCCGTCACGGCCAGCGCCTGATCGCGCACCTGCTCGGCCGCCAGCCTGACGCGTGGCCCGCGCGCCAGCAGTTTGTTGAACGGATCTTTCGCCAGCAGGTCGGGCGACACTTCGGAGCGTTGGCGGTAGGTGGCCGACAGCACCATGCGCTTCAGTAATTTCTTGACGTGCCACCCGTCGGTTTCCATAAACTCAGCCGACAGCCAATCCAGCAATTCGCGGTGCGTTGGCGGAATGCCCTGTGTACCCACATCCTCAACGGTTTCAACGACTCCGGTACCGAACAGCTGCTCCCAGAAGCGGTTGACGGCTACGCGGGCGGTGAGCGGGTGTTCCCGGCTGACCATCCAGCGGGCCAGCCCGAGCCGGTTTTTGGGCAACTCCTTCGCCATCGGTGGCAGCGATTTCGGAACGTCGGGGTTCACTTCTTTGCCTTTCACCAGCCAGTTGCCGCGCTCAAAGACGTGGGTTTTCCGGGCCAGATCGCCGGTACCTTCGTACAAGATGGGGGTTGCTTCGGGCCGGGTGTTTAGAATGGCCGCCAGTTTCAGGTCCATTTCGCCCAGTTCGTGAGCGGGTTGATCAGGCAACGCGGGCTGGAACGACACCCATTTAATCTGCACCCAATCCTTCGGCGTTTCAGGACTGCTCAACGTCCAATAGAGATGATGCCGCCCCGAAACCGGCGGCAGAGCAAAAATCATGGTGGTGTCGCGGCTGGCCGGTGTCGGACTCGTCAGCAGAACCGGGCCGGTTGGGCTATCCTGGTGCAGCGTCAGTACGGCATTTTTCGCCTTGGTTCCCCACTGCATAATCAGCCGGTTTTTGCCGGTCAGATCAACGCTTTTGATCCGCCCGGACCCCGCATCCTGCAGAACGAAAAACTTGGCATCCAGCAGCGACGCATTGACGTACTCATCAAAATCGTGGGAATTAATTTTAGGCTCGGTAATCCGGACGAATTGCATCACCTGCTGAACTTGCCGGGGTTGTTTGAGGTGCGCCTTTAACCAGTTATTCAGCTCCCGCACTTTCAGGGAGTCTTCATTTTTGTAAAACCGCAACGTCGGCGTTTCGGTCGTTACGTCCTCGTCGCGGGTGTTGTTGAAGAAAGCCAGGTACTTGTAGTATTCTTCGTTGACGAACGGATCGTAGGGGTGACTGTGGCACTGCACACAGGAGAAGGTGGTTCCCTGCCACACATCCCAGGTTGTATTCACCCGGTCGATAACGGCCGCCACCCGAAACTCCTCGTCCTGCGTTCCGCCCTCGTCGTTGGTCATCGTGTTGCGGTGAAATCCGGTCGCAATCAGCTGAGCATCCGTCGGGTTGGGCAGCAAATCACCCGCCAGTTGCTCGACAGTAAACTGGTCAAACGGTTTATCTTCGTTAAAGGCGTTGATCAGCCAGTCGCGGTAGCGCCAGATGCTGCGTCCCGGGTCGCGTTCGTAGCCTTTCGTATCGGCATAACGCGCCAGATCGAGCCACATGCCCGTCCAGCGTTCGCCGTAGGCGGGTGAAGCCAGCAGCCGGTTTACCACTTTTTCATAAGCATCCGGCGATTGATCGGCCACAAAGTCCGCCATTTGCTGCTCGGTCGGCGGCAGCCCCGTCAGGTCGAGCGACACCCGCCGGATCAGCGTGGCTTTGTCGGCTTCGGGCGACGGTTTCAGGTTTTCTGCTTTGAGTTTATCCAGAATGAAATGGTCAATTTCGTTTTTCGCCCACGTCAACTCGTCGTTCTCTACCAGTCCGAGCCGGGACCAGAGTGTACCAATCTGGGGCACTTCCGGTTTTTCGACGGGTTGGTAGGCCCAGTGATCTCCCCACTCAGCTCCCTGGTCAATCCACTTCCGCAGCAGTTCGATTTCGTCCGGTTTGAGCGGGGGCGCATCCAGCGGCATCCGTTCATCGGGATCGGTGAGCGTCAGCCGGCGGATAAACTCACTGGCGTCGGCATCACCGGGCACGATGGCGTGTTTGCCGGACTTGGCCGGAGCCAGGGCTTCGTGTTTAAAGAGCAGGCTGAAGTTGGACGCCTTCTTGACCCCGCCGTGGCAGGCAATGCAGTTTTTATTGAGCAGCGGTTTGATTTGAGTATTGAAATCCACCTTGTCCTCGAAAATCCCAAGGAACGAGGAGAGGGTAAGCGCAACTACCACGGTCAACCCGCCAGCCACCAGGAGTTGAGGTTTCATAACAAAGGGTTCAGTTTCTAACAAACAACTCTTTATAAAGAGTTGAAAAACGGTAATGTACTGTATAGTAATACAAAAATTATAAAAATTCCGGACTTTTCCTCGTTAAAAATTGGCAACGGGCTTAATTTGTTCCAACAATCCTGTTCGCTACCACCGCCAACCTCGTCAGGGCTTAACGCCAGCTAAGCCCGTACATAAGTGCGGGTCATAGAAAAGGACTCCAACCTTGAAAGGTAAGCCACTCCTGACGGCTGCTGGGATGAGGAGATTCGTGAGGGAAGAGAATAGTACTTGACGGCTCGAAAACCGTATTGAGATGGGAAACTATTGCGGGCGATTCCGTAATTTGAAAAGGATTTGGAATTTTTAAAAAATTTTAAAATATTTTTATTGGTGTTCCGGCTCAATATACCGAATTTTGACGCACCGCTCGAACTACAATCTACCATTCGTTATGATTTCTGAACCTTCGGTTTCCGAAAACGCGTTAGGTCGCCAGCCGGGAGATCCGGTCCAATCGGCCATTACCTACGAGAAAATTCCAACGCACATCTACGCTGACGCCAAAGATGCTTCCCGCGCCGTCGCCCGCGAAATTGCCGAACTGATTCGCGAAAAGCAGCAGAAGGGCGAGCCGTGTGTGCTGGGTCTGGCAACGGGTTCATCCCCCAAGACGGTTTACGCCGAACTGATTCGTCAGCACCGCGAGGAAGGTCTCAGCTTCCGGAATGTGGTTTCCTTTAACCTGGACGAATACTATCCCATGGAGCCCGATTCGCTGCAAAGCTACGTGCGCTTCATGAAGGAGCAGTTGTTCGACCACGTCGACATCCCGGAAGGCAATTATTTCATTCCGGACGGAACGATTGCGCCGAACAAGGTTGCTGAATTCAGCCGGGCCTACGAAGAAAAAATGCAATCGTACGGCGGTCTGGATTTTCAACTGCTCGGCATCGGGGGGAACGGTCACATCGGTTTCAACGAACCGGGTTCGCTGATCAATTCGCACACCCGCCTGATGATGCTCGACCACTCAACCCGGGCCGCTGCGGCCGGCGATTTCGGTGGTCTGGCTCAAACGCCTAAAAAAGCCATTACAATGGGGGTTGCGCCGATTCTGAGCGCCCGCCGGGTGGTCCTGCTGGCCTGGGGCGAACGCAAAGCACCGGTTATTCGGGCGGCTCTGGAAGGAACCGTTACCGAGCAGATTCCGGCTTCGTACCTGCAAACCCATCCCAACGCCCTGTTTGTCATCGACCAGGCTGCAGCTTCGGACCTGACCCGGATGCAAACGCCCTGGCTGGTGGATACGGTTACCTGGGATAAGCAAATGGTAAAAAAAGCCGTGACGTACCTGTCGCGCACCCTGGGTAAACCCATTCTGAAGCTGACCAACAAAGATTATAACGACAACGGGATGAGCGATCTGCTGGCGCAAGTGGGCCAGGCGTACGATCTGAACATCGACGTTTTCAATCAACTTCAACACACCATTACGGGCTGGCCGGGCGGTAAACCCAACGCCGACGACACAAACCGGCCCGAGCGTGCCCAGCCCGCCAAGAAGCGCTGCCTGATTTTCAGCCCGCACCCCGATGACGATATCATTTCGATGGGGGGAACGTTCCAGCGGCTGCACGACCAGGGCCACGAGGTACACGTGGGCTATCAGACGTCCGGCAACATTGCCGTGGCCGACGACGAAGCCCTGCGTTTCGCCGATTTCGTGGTGGACTTCAACGAGAAATTCGGCATCGACAGCCCGGAAGCCACCAAAATTTTCCGGGATGCTGCCGAGTCGCTGCGCAAGAAAAAAGGCAGCGAAATGGACACGGAAGAAGTACGGTATGTAAAGGGTCTGATTCGGAAAGGGGAAGCCAAAGCAACCTGCCGCTTCGTCGGAATTCCGGTCGAAAACGCCCACTTTATGAACATGCCGTTTTACGAAACCGGCAAAGTAGAGAAAAAACCGCTGGGCGAAGAAGATATTCAGGTGGTAATGAACGTGATCCGGGAAGTGAAACCGCACCAGATTTATGCCGCCGGTGATCTTGCCGATCCGCACGGAACGCACAAGGTGTGTCTGGACGCCATCTTCGAAGCCGTTCGCCGGTTGAAAAACGAAGATTTCATGAAAGACTGCTGGGTGTGGCTCTACCGCGGTGCCTGGGCCGAGTGGGATATTCACGAAATCGAAATGGCCGTACCGATGTCGCCCGACCAGTTGGTGCGCAAGCGTCTTGGTATCTTCAAACACCAGTCTCAGAAAGACGGTGTGGTCTATCAGGGCAGCGACGCACGCGAGTTCTGGCAACGGGCCGAAGAGCGCAACCGGGCCACGGCTGGCCTTTACAACCAGTTGGGACTGGCCGAGTACGAAGCCATGGAAGCCTTCGTCCGCTGGAAATATTAACCCGTACCCATCAATCACAATGCCTGCCCCAACCCTACCCGGTTGGGGCTTTTTTGTACCGTTCAGCTTAAATCCGCCCCAAAATCTGTAACTATACCAAGCAAACACGAACCCACCCTCCCTCATGGAACCAAGAGCCATTTCGCCCGGTCATAACCTGAATTCCGACGCTCACCAACGCACGGGCCAAGTGCGGCTTCTTTCCCTCGACACCTTTCGGGGCCTGACCGTAGCGGCCATGATTCTGGTCAATAACCCCGGTGACTGGGGGCACATCTACGCACCGCTGGAACACGCGCACTGGCACGGCTGGACGCCCACAGACCTGATTTTCCCATTTTTCCTGTTCATCGTCGGCGTGTCCATTGCGTATGCACTGCCGGATAAAACGCGGGCGGGACTGGCGGGAAAGATTGCAAAGCGCAGTCTGATTCTGTTCGGATTGGGCCTGTTTCTGAACCTGTTTCCGAAGTTCGACTTTTCCACCGTCCGAATTCCGGGTGTTTTGCAACGGATTGCCCTGGTGTACCTGGCCACTTCGCTGCTTTATATCAAAACCGCCACCCGAACGCAGGGCTGGCTGATCGGCGGTCTGCTTGTCGGGTATTGGCTGATTATGGCGTTTGTGCCGGTACCGGATTTTGGCCCGGCCAACCTGGAACCCGAAACCAACCTTGGCGCCTGGCTCGACCGCACGGTGCTGGGCGGCCACCTCTGGAAAACATCCCGGATCTGGGACCCGGAAGGTTTACTCAGCACCCTGCCGGCAATTGCCACCGGTCTTTCGGGCATTCTGGCCGGAACGCTCCTGAAATCGAAGCGCCCGGAAGCCGAAAAAGCCGTCTGGCTGTTTGTGGCCGGTTGCCTGGCCTTGCTGGGCGCTTACGTCTGGAACGGCTTTTTCCCCATTAACAAATCCCTCTGGACCAGTTCATTCGTTCTCCTGACGTCGGGATTGGCGTTGCAGGCGCTGGCCTTGTGTTTCTGGCTGATTGATGTGCAGGGCTACCGGAAATGGACCAAGCCGTTTGTGGCCTTCGGCGTCAATGCAATTACGGTTTTCTTTCTTTCCGGCCTGATTCCGCGTGTTCTGAACATGATTCGGGTACCACAGCCGGACGGTTCTGACCTCGGCGCGAAGGAATGGCTGTACCAAACGTTTTTCGTGCCCTATTTTGCAAGTCCGTACAACGCGTCACTGGCGGGAGCGTTGACGTTCGTCCTGATTTGGTTTGTGATTCTTTATGGCATGTATCAGAAAAAAATCATTATTAAAGTATAAATAATACCACTAATTTCGGGTTAACTACGGTAGATACGCAACAAACCGTATAACCAACCTGAAACGATGAACAAGATTTTAGCTACCGGGCTCGTGCTGGCCCTGCTGGCAACCGGTGCGAGTGCCCAAAAACCCGTTAAGAAAGCTCCCAAAAAAGCCCCCGCTTCCATTAAAACCCTCCCGGCCAAAGCCGTAGCCGCCGGTATTCCGGCCGAGCTGAAACAACCGATTCCGTTTGATCCGGAGGTTAAAGTCGGGAAGTTAGCAAACGGATTGAAGTACTACATCCGCAAAAATACCGAACCCAAAAACCGGGCGGAACTGCGCCTGGTGGTCAATGCCGGGGCTATTCTGGAAACCGACGACCAGCAGGGGCTGGCGCACTTTCTGGAGCACATGGCCTTCAACGGCACCAAAAACTTCCCCAAGAATGAGATCATTAGCTTTCTGCAATCGTCGGGGGTGCGGTTTGGGGCCGACCTGAACGCATCGACGGGTTTCGACGAGACAATCTACCAATTGCCCGTACCGACCGATTCCGCCCAGCTTTTCGAACAGGCGTTTCAGATTCTGGAGGATTGGGCACACAATGTAACCCTGGACCCGGCCGAAATTGACAAAGAGCGTGGCGTCGTGCTGGAAGAAGCCCGGTCTGGACGCGGGGCCGGGCAACGGATGCGGGAGAAATTCTTTCCGCTGATTCTAAACAACTCGCGCTACGCCGACCGGCTGCCGATTGGCAAGGATGAGATCATCAAAAACTTCAAACCGGAAGCTTTACAACGGTTTTACAAAGACTGGTACCGCCCGGATCTGATGGCGGTGGTGGCCGTCGGCGATTTCGACGTGGCGCAGGTGGAGGGAATCATCAAGGAGAAATTCAGCCGGATTCCGGCGGTGAGCAATCCGAAGCCGCGCTTGCAGTACGCCATTCCGCCCCACAAGGATACGAAGATCGCTATTGTAACCGATCCCGAACAGCCCAATACCGTGGTCCAGATCATGTACAAACGGCCCGAGATCAAGGAGAAAACGCTGTATGATATCCGCGAAGCCATCAAACGGATCCTGTTCAACTCCATGATCGGCAACCGGATCAACGAACTCACGCAGCAGTCGGACCCGCCGTTTCTGGCCGGTTACAGCAACTACGGCAGTTTTCTGGGCGACCAGGATGCGTTCAGTTCCTACGTCATTGCCAAGGATGGGGATGTAAACCGGGCCGTAACGGCCATTCTGGACGAAAACGCCCGCGTAGATCAGTTCGGATTTACGGAAACCGAACTCGACCGCGCCAAGAAACAGTACCAGAAAGCCGTAGACCGGGCCTACCGCGAGCGCGACAAAACCCGTTCGGGCAGTTACGTGAACGAATACGTCGAAAATTTCCTGCACGGCGACATCCCGGTCGGCATTTCGTTTTACAACGATTTCACGAAAAAATACCTGGACGGCATCACCGTTGGCGACGTTAACAACCTGGCCAAGCAATTCATTACGCAGGAAAACCGGGCCGTCGTGATCATGGCGCCCGAAAACCGGAACGCCGGCTCCGGACAAGGTAAGCTCCCGACCGAAAAGCAGATCCTGGCCCTGATTGATAACGCCGGTAAAAAACTGACGGCCTACGTCGACAAAACGCTCGATAAACCGCTGCTGTCCACGTTGCCCGTCGGGAATCCCGTAACGAGTGAGAAGCAAATCCGCGACATTGACGTGACCGAGTGGACGCTCCGTAACGGCGTGAAAGTGGTTTTAAAACCGACGGATTTCAAAAATGACCAGATCATTTTCTCGGCCAGCAGTCCGGGCGGTACGTCGCTCTACCAGGATAAGGACTTCGAATCAGCGCGGTTTGCCTCCACGCTGACGCAAATGAGCGGCATCGGCGATTACAACCAGATTCAGTTGGGCAAATACCTGACCGGCAAAACCGTCAACGTGTCGCCGTACATTGGGGAAACCACCGAAGGTATCAGCGGCAGCACCACGCCCGACGATCTGGAAACGGCTCTGCAACTGGTTTACGCGTATTTTACCGCTCCCCGCCAGGATACCGATGTGATTAAGGGTTTTCTGTCGAACCAGAAGAGTTACCTGCAAAGCCAGCTGGCAACGCCGACGCCCCAGAAGGTATTTCAGGATACGGTGCAATCGTTGCTGGGGGCTTATAACTTCCGCCGGTTGCCGCTGACGCCAAATCGGCTGGACCAGGTAAACGTAGACCGCGCCACGGCGATTTACAAAGAGCGGTTTGCCGACGCCAGCGACTTCACGTTCTTCTTCGTCGGTAACTTCAAGGAGAAAGACCTCAAACCACTGATCGAAAAATACCTGGGCGGTTTGCCGGTAACGAACCGCAAGGAAACGTACCGCGATCTGGGCATTCGGACGCCCGCCGGAAAAATTGAACGAACCGTGACCAAAGGCATTGAGCCCAAAAGCACCGTGCAATTGGTCTTCAGCGGTGATTTTGTCTGGAGTTCCGAGAACGCCACCCAGATCGATGCCCTGGCCGAAGCCCTGGAAATTAAGCTGACCGAAACGCTGCGGGAAGAAGAAAGCGGGGTGTACGGGGTGAGCGTGAGCGGGGCCTACGCCAAAATTCCGGCCCAACGGTATACCTTCCGCATCGGGTTTGGCTGTGCGCCCGAGAATGTCGACAAGCTGATTGCCCGCACACTGGCCGAAATCGAGAAGATCAAGCAGAACGGCGCCGATCCGAAAGACATCGACAAGTTTAAAGCCGAAACCCGGCGCGAAACAGAGGTGCAGTTGAAGCAGAATAATTTCTGGCTGGGGTATCTGTCCAATCAGTATTTCAACAACGAGGACCCGACCGAGATTTTGCGGGAGGCCGAGCTTCTCAAACAAGTGACGCCCGAAAGCACCAAACAGGCCGCTAACCAGTATTTCGGCAAGAACTTCATCAAGCTGCTGCTGCAACCCGAGCGGAAACAGTAAGCGGACCACGCCCCCCAAGCCGTCGTTCGGGAGAAGGTGATTCGTTGTCACCGAAACCGGACGACGGCTTTTTGCTGGGTCGCTTTCATAGAAAACGTGCCGCCTTTCAGGCTGTAAACTGCAACAATTCGAACCGGTTGCCAAACGGATCGTGGAAGAAAAACCGCTGCCGCCCGTCGATTTCCGAAGAATAGGTGATTTCGATTCCCCGGCTTTCCAGTTCCCGCTTCGCTTCTTCCAGGTTCGTGATTTCAAATGCCGGATGCCGTTTGGAGTACGTACCGCCGGTTTCTTCGCGAAGGTGCAGTTCAATACCGGCAACCGAAAACCAGAGCGCTCCGCCAGGATGCGGGCCGGGTACCTCTTTTAGCCCCAGAATTTCGCTGTAGAAGTTCCGCGCTTCTTCTTGTTTACCTTCCGGAATCGGAATGAGCAGATGATCGAACCGTTTGAAATGAATCATGATGAAATAAGCAGACAAATACCGTTTGCCAACCGAATGACGGCCCGCAATATCACACTTTTTAGCTACCTTTCGCCGTTCTGACCACCCACTTTTATCCGTTTCATGACTGCCGAAAAATCAGCCAGCTTTGTTGCGTTTCGCCGGGACCTCCACCGTTTCCCGGAAATCTCCGGCCAGGAAGTTCAAACGCAGCAGCGGATCAAAGCGTTTGTGGCCCCGTTTACGCCCGACCAGACGACGGAGATCGCCACCACCGGCCTGCTGCTGCAGTACGGAACCGCCAACTCCGGCCCCGTTACCCTCATCCGGGCCGACATCGACGCGCTACCGATTCAGGAGGTGAATACGTTCGGCCACAAATCCCAGGTTGAAGGCGTTTCGCACAAGTGCGGGCACGATGGCCACGCGGCTATTCTGGCCCGGCTGGCCTCGTTGCTGGCCGAAAAACCGTTGCAGAAAGGCCGCGTTTACCTGCTTTTTCAGCCCGCCGAAGAAACCGGCCAGGGGGCCGAAGCCGTCCTGAATGACCCCGAATTTGCCACCGTTCGGCCCGACCGGGTTTTTGCGCTCCACAACCTGCCGAGTTTTGCGCCGGGAACCGTCGTTTGCAAACCCGGGCCGTTTACTGCGGCAGTGCAGAGCCTGATCGTCAAGTTTAAGGGGAAAGTGTCGCATTCGGCCGAACCGGAGAAAGGTCTTAATCCGGCTTATCTGATGGCCGACTTCACGCTGAAAAGCCGTTCCCTGATTAACCCCAATCCGCAGTCGGACGACTTTGTCTCGATTACGCCCGTTTACACCACATTGGGCGAAAAATCGTACGGTATCTCGGCGGGTTACGGCGAAGTTCACCTGACCCTCCGGACGCGCACGAGCCAGAAGATGGAACGCCTGACCAGCCAGTTGCTCAATATTTTAGCGATTCTCAGCGTAGGCACCGGCATTGAGATTGAAACCGGCACCACGGAAGTGTTTTTTGCCAACCAAAACCACCCCGACGCCTTTGAAGAGGTCAAAAATGCGGCCCACAAACTGGGTTTTCCCTTCTCCGAAAAGCAGGAACCGTTTCGCTGGGGGGAGGATTTCGGACTTTTTACGCAGCGTTATCCGGGAGCCATGTTTGGGATTGGCAACGGCGAAAACTCCCCGGCGCTGCACAACGACGACTACGATTTTAATGACGACCTGATCGAACCGGCAGCCCGGCTTTTTCTGGCACTCCTCGACCGGCATTATCAATAACAGCGCCTACCGATTAATCAATTGGCCTTTAGAAGATTACCGCAAAATCAAGACTTTACACCAACGATAGAACAAAGCATTACATTTTGGCCTGAATGCGTTTTAGACAATCTTAAACGATTAGGGTCATGCTGATGAAAATCTTGAAGTGGAGCGGTATTTTTCTGGGCGGTATCGTGCTCCTGCTCATCGCTTTTTATACCGTGGTTTATTTCCAGACCGAATCACGCGCCAACAAAGTGTACGACGTCAGGCTGCAATCGCTCACTATTCCAGGCGACTCGGCCTCTTACGCCCTGGGTAAACACATTGCCGGAATCCGGGGCTGTCTGGAATGCCACGGTTCCGATTTGAGCGGCAAGGCCTTTCTGGATGAAAGTACACCGCTGGGTTTATTATACGCGTCGAACCTCACCCGCGGAAAAGGCGGGATTTCCTACACCGATCAGGACTGGATTCGGGCACTGCGGCACGGTTTGGGGAAAGATAACAGGTCGTTGTGGTTCATGCCATCACCGGAAGTAAGCGCTCCGCTTTCGAACCAGGACATGGGCGCTCTGATCTGCTTTTTGAAGGGCCAGCCACCCGTCGATAAAACCCATCCGGCCAAAACGCTGAAACCGTTGGGCCGGTTTTTAACCTTCCTGGGTGAATTTCCGTTATTTCCGGCCGAAGCAATCGACCATGCGGCCAAACCGGTTGACCAGATCCCGGCAGCTGTTGATCCGGCCTACGGAAAATACCTGGCCGTGACGTGCTCGGGCTGCCACGGTGCGAATTTCAAGGGCGGGCCCGGCCACAGTCCCGGCGAGCCCCGGATTGCCGATCTGACTCAGACGGGCAACGTCGGCAAATGGACTTCCGACCACTTCATCACCGCCATGCGAACCGGAAAAACGCCCGACGGCCGTGTGCTCAGCGATTTCATGCCCTGGAAGTACCTCGCAACTACTTACACCGACGATGAACTCAAGGCCATTCATTTATTTCTGCACGAACTAAAGTAAAGCCGCAGCACCGTCCGCTTTTTTCCATCATCCTAACCCACAACGCCATGTCACTTGATCAACTTCTCCAGTCGGTTGAAACCGCCCGCAGCCGCTACATTTCGTCCGTTCAGGAACTGACAGAAGAAGAAGCGCGCTGGAAACCCGATTCGGAAACCTGGAACGCGGTGGAAAACACCGAACATTTGTATTGGGCCGAACACGGTGCCATCTGGGGAATGTGGAAGATTCTGCAAGCCAAACGGGAAGGTCAACCGCCGGTTTGGACTGGCGAACTCATCCACCGGGGCCTGCCGATTGAAGTCATTGTTGAGCGCACGTGGCAACCGAAAGAAAAGGTACCGCCCATTGCCGCGCCCCGCATGGGTGGTGCGGTGGCGTTCTGGCTGGCGGCACTGGCTAGTTTGCAACAACCCCTCACCCAGCTCAGCCAGGAACTGGCCGACGAAGATGCTGAAGCAATCATTCACCCGCACCCGATTTCGGGCCCTCTGGATGTTCGGCAACGGTTTGAATTCCTGCGTTTTCATATCGACCGGCACCGGAATCAGGTGGCCGGTTTACGGGCGCTGATGCTGATTTCGTGACTTCCGGGCGGCCCACCGGGGGCCGGTACGGCTGAAACGGTATGTTGAGCAGATTACCAATCCGCGAATGCTCGTGCCTTTCCAGGTGCGTGTCAACGCCGTACCGCAGGTCTTTGCTTTCCATCCGGGCGTAGGTTCCGAACAGCCGGTCCCAGAATGGGAAAATATTCCCGTAATTGGTGTTGGTTTGCGGCAGGACGTAATGGTGGTGTACGTGGTGCATGTTGGGCGTCACGAAAAACCAGTTGAGTGGCCGGTCGATCCAGCGCGGCAGGTGAATGTTGGCGTGATTGAACTGCGACAGCAAAACCGACAGCGCCTGATACAGCATGACGATCCCGATAGGCGCTCCGGCGATGAGCACCGCCAGCGTGGTGAATCCAAACCGGAAAATGCTTTCGCCGGGATGGTGGCGGTTGGCAGTGGTCGTGTCCACGTAGGCGTCGGTGTGGTGGATGAGATGAAACCGCCACATCCATTTAACGTGGTGCTGCAGCCAGTGAATGGTCCACGCTCCGATCAAATCCAGCAGCAGCAACCCGACAACAAGCTGCGCCCAGATCGGCATATTCAGCCATTGCAGTACGCCAATCTGCTGGTGCACGACAAAATCGCTCGTTTTGAGCAGCATAAAAGCCAGCACAAAATTGACGGCGATGGTCGTCAGCGTGAAAAAGATGTTGATGCCCGCGTGCCCGGCTTTTCGGTAATCCGCATCGGCCTTGCCAAAGTGAAAGAGCGGAAGGGCGCTTTCAATCAGCCAGAAAAATGCAATGCCGCCCACCAGGATCAGGCTGCGGTGCGACGACGGAATCGTTTCAAAATACTGAATCAACCATTCCATAAGCCGTTTTCGCTTTAGTATCCCACTTCCTCTATGAAAATTACTAAATAATCAACCGAAAGACAACAAACAGAACCGTCGGGAAACGGTAAATTAAATCGTAAAATAGATTTGGGCTTTTTCGCGGAGAACTCCGCGGCTTCCGTGTATTTTAGTGCCGAACTTAAATCCTGACCATGAACTTCCAGACTTTCGCCGACTACAAAGCCCTTTCCCAACACACCGCCCAGCACATTGCCGACCTCTTAAACCGCAAGCCCGACGCCCTGATTTGTGCCGCATCCGGCGATACCCCCGTTGGCACCTACCGTGCACTGGTTCAACTGGTAAAAGACGGAAAAACCAGCGTGGACCGCTGTACCTTCGTAGGGCTGGACGAGTGGGTTGGACTAGGGCCGGAAAGCGAAGGAAGTTGCTCAAACTACCTCCAGCGCGAACTCTTCGGGCCGTTGAACATTGGCCCGGAACAATACCGTATGTTCGACGCCAAAGCCGCTGATCTGGAAGCCGAATGTGAACAGATGAACCAGTTTGTGGACGAGCGGGGCGGTTTTGATCTGATCCTGGTGGGGGTTGGCCTGAACGGTCACATCGCCCTGAACGAACCCGGAACGCCGTTTACCCTGAAAGCCCACGTTTCTGAACTGGCCGAAACGACCATCTCTGTCGGTCAGAAGTATTTCAACGAGCCAACGCCCCTGACGCTGGGCCTGACCACGGGTTTGCAACAACTGATGGACGCCCGTGAAGCCATTCTGATCGCCAGCGGCAGCAAAAAAGCGCCCGTCATCAAAGCCGCTCTGAATGGTCCAGTGACGGAAGATTTCCCGGCCAGCATCCTGCAAACGCACCCGAACGGTTTTGTCTGGGTCGACCAAGATGCGGCTGGTGACCTGGCTTAATTCGCTTCCACCGTCACCAGTGCTTTGCCAACCGCGATGCCCGCTCCGCAGGAACTGCTTAGCGACGTGATCGTGTATTCGGTTGAACTCGTCGGAGCAACCGTCAGCACGTAGGGGTTCAAAAACGTTCCGTTCACTTTGCTGCCGTCGGATAGGACGAACGACCAGGGGGGCAGACCGTTTTTGAACGCAACCCGTACCTTGGAGGTCTGGCCGGGACGGATGGTGCCTTCCCCCGCAACGATGGCCTGGCTCACATTCGGGGCCAAGACTTTGATGGTGGTTTCGGACCCCGCCACCGCCGGACTCGTCGAGGTGACCCGCAGCCGCACGGTATTGAGCGTGTCTTTCAGGTACGCCGGGTTGATCACCGCCTTCAGCACACCGTCTTTGTAGGTCGTAGCCAGGCTGGTAAACCGGCCGCTCGTGTCGGCCACCTGCACGATGTACTTGTTGTTGGCGTAAAACCGTCCGCCGGTCGTAAAGGGCACAATAATCTCCGATCCGTGGCAAATCGTGCGGGCCGACAGGTTGCCGGTCGCGATGGTCGATGGCGGGATGTTTACCTTCACAAAGGCGCGACCGCTGTATTCGCCTACCCCGCAGGCCCCGCCCGCCGAGGTGATGGCGTAGGGCGTCGGGTTGTTCGGGGTTACCCGGATCGTGTGCGGGCTTTTCACGATGTTATTTTCATAGGTACCGTCCGACAGCAGAACGAACCACGGCCCTCCCCCACCGAAATCAACGGTCAGTTCGGCGGTTTTCCCTTCGTCGATGCGAATGGTATCGTTGCGCAGCACCGCAACGGCCTGAGCTGCTACGGCCAGATTTTCGGCGTTGCTGTTGATGGACGGCAGCGTGGCCGCTACGCGAATTTTATAGGCTCCTTTGGGCGAAATACCGTACGGCAGCCGCGCCACCAGCGGACTGGCCGTGCCGGAGTTGGAAATGGTGGTCCAGTTGTTGGTTGAGTCGGCCAGTTGCACCACAAATCCGTTGCCCGCCTGATACTTTCCGGTCGCCGTAAATGCCACCTGAAACGGCGTGCCGGTACAAACCCGGAACCCGCCACTCGGTGCTTTGAGGGCAATCTCCGGGTTGGGGTTTTCGTTGACATTGACGATGATTTCGCCCGCAACCGTTCCGCTTCCGCACGGACCGCTGACGTTTACCACTTTGTAGGTGGTGGGTTTATCGGGCGTTACGGTCACTTCGTACGGCGTCGTCATCGTGTTCTGCACCTTCGTCCCGTCCGACAGCATGAACGACCACGGACCGTGACCACTCAGGGCGACGCGGAAGGTGGCCGGTTGGCCCGGCATGACGGTAACCGCATTGCTGCCGTCGGGCAACTCAATCCGGGCGGTGGGTGCGGGCAGAATGCGCAGTGGTTGCGCCGTTCCGTTAACAACGGGATTGGTGGAAGCCACCCGCAGGCTATACCGGCTACCAGCTGCGGTATTGACCGGAATAACGCCCGTGAGCGTTCCGTTTCCAAACGGTCCGGCTTTGGCAGGCTGGCTTAGATTGGTGGCTTTCCCGGCCGCATCGACCAGTTGCAGGACAAATTGGTTATCCGGCGAAAACCGTCCTCCCGACGAGCTGTAGGGCACCGACACGGGCGATCCGGCGCAAATCGCCAGCCCGTTCAAATCGCCCGTCAGCACTTCCGGCAGCGCTACTTTATGGCTGTCAGCCTGGGCGCGCAGGGCCGCCGAATCCACCCGAAACGTGGTATCCCGCTGAAACATGGCCTTGTAGGCGCTATCTCTAAGGTATTTTTCGATCAAGGTATCTTTGCGGATTTCAATCAGCGTATCCAGCCTGAAGCCGGACCGCGCGGTTCGCAGACCAACGCCCGGGCCTCCAAGGCTTATGACGCCCACAATCCCTAAAATGACACCCAATACCGTAAACTTATTCATGCAACCGGGGTTTCAATTTCAAAACGTAATGCTCTTTCCACTGGAGTTGACGAACTTTGCACGACCAGTTTTTACCTACAAAGATCGTTAACTATAACGGAAAGTTAGCAGACCTAGTACAAAGTTAATCAGCCCGCATGAACGAGGAATTGATCCAGCTTCAGGTGTCCGAAATAATTCGGGAAACACGCGATACGAAAACGCTTATTCTGCATCCTACCGACGGCCGAGTGGTTCCGTACCGGGCGGGGCAGTTTCTGACGTTATTGTTTAAACACCTCGGTCACGAAGTTCGCCGTTCCTATTCCCTGAGTTCAACGCCGGGCGACGCATCGCCGGGCGTGGCTTCTGAACCGCTCAGCCTGACCATCAAACGGGTCGAAAACGGCGAAATCTCCCGCTACCTGCTCGATCACCTGGCGGTGGGCGACACCCTGACCAGTTTACCGCCCGCCGGACGGTTTACGCTGGATACCGCTCCCGACGAACAACGGGATATTGTCCTGATCGGCGCCGGCAGCGGGATTGTTCCGCTGTACGGCATTTTGAAACAGGCCCTGCGCGACGAGCCCCAAAGCCATATTACGCTGCTCTACGCCAACACCGATGAACAGAATATCATTTTTTACCGACAGCTTGAAGCCCTGCACAACGAACACGCCGAACGGTTTCAACTGATTCACTTGCTTAGCCAGCCGTCGGACGACTGGCAGAAGGCGGGCAACATCCGGCGGGGGCGGCTAAACAACTGGCTGCTTGAAAACATGCTCCCGGATCTGCTGCGCTTTGAGCGTTCCAGGGCGCAATGGTACGTGTGCGGGCCGTTTGCCTTCATGCGGATGGTGCAGGTGACGCTCGTATACGCCGGTATCCGGCTTGATGCGATCAAAAAAGAAAACTTTGTTATCGAACCCGTTACCCGGACGCCCCCGCCCGAACTCGCCAGAGACCACCGCATCCTGTTGCGGTTTCGCGGGACGGAATATGATATTGATGTTCCGGCCTATAAATCCATTCTGCAGGCGGCTCTTGACCACGGCGTTCCGTTGCCGTATAGCTGCAAAGGTGGACGGTGTTCGAGTTGCGCAGGCCGCGTACGATCGGGCGACGTGCACATGACGATCAACGACGTGCTGACGGAGCGGGACCTGCGAAATGGCTGGATACTGACCTGTACGGGGTATCCGGCTTCGGAGGGACTGATTCTGGATATCTAACCGACATCCCATTCGCTGCCGCCCAAACCGTGGGTCTGTTTTAGTTTGGCCTCCCCGAAACTTCATCACTTTATTTTCTGTTAGAATTTAGAATAAGGCTTTCACAACGTGACAGAAAACAACACCGCCCGCAACACCGGGCTTACCGACATTGAACTGACGGGCTACGAGCAGATTGAGGTATTAGGCGCCCGTGAACACAACCTGAAAAATATTGACGTTACCATTCCCCGCAATAAACTGGTGGTGGTGACGGGAATTAGCGGCAGCGGCAAATCGTCGCTGGCATTTGATACGATTTATGCCGAAGGACAGCGCCGGTACATGGAAAGCTTTTCGGCCTACGCCCGCTCGTTCATCGGCAACATGGAACGGCCCGATGTGGATAAAATCAACGGCCTGAGTCCGGTGATCTCCATTGAGCAGAAAACTACGTCCAAGAACCCCCGCTCGACGGTCGGCACGACCACCGAGATTTACGACTTTCTGCGGCTGTTGTACGCCCGCGCCGGAGAAGCGTTCTCGTACGTGACGGGCCGAAAAATGGAGCGTCAATCCCAGGATCAGATCATTGATACGATTCTGACCCACTACGCCAACAAGAAACTGACGCTGCTGGCGCCGATCGTGAAAGGCCGGAAAGGTCACTACCGCGAGTTGTTCGTGCAGATTGCCAAGCTGGGTTATACCAAAGTGCGCGTCGACGGCGTCGTGCAGGATATTGCGCCGAAGATGCAGCTCGACCGGTATAAGGTCCACGATGTTGAAATTGTGATTGACCGAATTGTTCCCAAGCCGGAAGACCGGTATCGTTTAAGTCAATCCGTGCAGACGGCATTGAAGCAGGGGAAGGGCGCCATGCAGATTCTTGATGAGAAAAACGAGCTGACGTATTTCTCCCAAAACCTGATGGACCCCGAATCCGGCATTAGCTACGACGAACCGTCACCCAACACGTTTTCGTTTAACTCGCCCTACGGTTCCTGCCCGGTTTGTAACGGCCTGGGAGTCATTGAAGAAATTACGGAAGAATCGGTCATTCCGGATAAATCGTTGAGCATCAGCCGGGGGGCCATTGCTCCGCTGGGCGAATACCGCGAACTCTGGTTTTTCCGGGAGATTGAGGTTATCCTGAAAAAATACAAGCTCAGCCTGACGACGCCGGTTGAAAAATACCCGCCCGATCTGCTGCACGCGCTGCTCTACGGAACCGAGGACGAATCCACCATGCCGTCGAAGAAGTTTCCGGGGCAGGACTATTATAATTTCAAATTCGAGGGCGTCATTACCTTCCTCAAACGCCAGCAGGAAACGGCGGATACGGGCGGGCGCTCCGACAAAATTCAGGAGTGGCTGAAGGATTTTACGGTGGTGAAAACCTGCCCGGAGTGCAACGGCGCCCGGTTGAAAAAGGAATCGCTGTACTTCCGGATCGACAACAAAAACATCTCCGAGCTGGCCCGGATGGACATTACCGAACTGTCCGCCTGGATGACGGATCTGGAAAGCCGCCTGTCGGATCGCCAGAACGTGATTGCCAAGGAAATTCTGAAAGAAATCCGCAAACGGATCGGCTTTCTGCTCGATATTGGCCTGGATTACCTCATGCTCGACCGCCCGCTGCGGACGCTTTCCGGCGGGGAAGCACAACGGATCCGGCTGGCGACGCAGATTGGCACCCAACTCGTTGGCGTTCTGTACATCATGGACGAACCCAGCATTGGACTGCACCAACGCGATAACGTGAAGCTGATCGATTCGCTGAAAAACCTGCGCGACCTGGGCAATACGGTGCTGGTGGTTGAGCACGACAAAGACATGATGCTGGAGTCGGACTTTATTCTGGACATTGGTCCGGGAGCCGGTCGACACGGCGGGCAGGTCGTTGGCGCCGGAACACCGGAGCAGTTTTTGCAAAACGGCAGCACCACGGCGGCTTACTTGAGTGGTCGCCGGGCCATCGAGGTACCGAAAGAACGCCGGAAAGGTAACGGCGGTCAGCTAATTATTAAAGGAGCAACCGGCCACAACCTCAAGAATGTAACGTTGAAGTTACCGTTGGGGCAAATGATTTGCATTACCGGCGTGTCGGGCAGTGGCAAATCGTCGCTGATTCACGAGACGTTGTTTCCCATCCTGAACAAGCATTTTTACAAGTCGAAGCGCGAAGCACTGGCGTTCAAGGCGGTGGAAGGGCTTGAGCACCTGGACAAAGTGATTGAGGTAGACCAGTCGCCGATTGGCCGCACTCCCCGTTCGAACCCGGCAACGTATACCGGCATGTTCTCCGAGATTCGCACCCTGTTTGCGGAACTCCCGGAAGCCAAAATTCGGGGCTACAAACCGGGGCGGTTTTCGTTCAACGTCAAAGGGGGCCGCTGCGAGGAATGCGAAGGAGCCGGGATGAAGAAAATTGAAATGGAGTTTTTGCCGGACGTGCACGTCATGTGCGAAACCTGCAAGGGCAAACGCTTCAACCGCGAAACGCTGGAGGTTCGTTTCAAAGGCAAATCCATCGCCGACGTGCTAGACATGACCGTTGAACAATCGCTCGAGTTTTTCACCAGCCAGCCGAAGATTCTCCGTAAAGTCCAGACGCTGAACGACGTGGGGCTGGGCTACATTACGCTCGGTCAACACGCGACGACGCTCTCGGGCGGGGAAGCGCAGCGGGTGAAGCTGGCGGAAGAACTCTCGAAGAAAGATACCGGCAAGACCCTCTACATCCTCGATGAGCCCACCACCGGACTGCATTTTCAGGATATTTCGTACCTGCTGAATGTTCTGAATAAACTGGCCGACAAAGGCAACACGGTGTTGATCATTGAACACAACCTGGATGTCATCAAGGTTTCGGACCACGTTATTGACCTGGGACCCGAAGGCGGTAATAAAGGCGGTCAGATCATTGCAGAAGGCACGCCGGAGAAAGTTGCGAAAGCCAAAGGAAGCTACACCGGCAAGTTTCTGGCTCTGGAATTAGCCGCGGACGGAAACCGTTAAAACAGTTTGGCTCCCGGCGGTTGGCGATTCAGCATAAAATTTTGCTGAATCGCCAACCGCCGGGAGCCTTTCTTATTGGCAGATGAGAAGCTTTCGAATTGGCGAGAAACCGTCTGACTCACCTTCTGCGGAATCGATTTTTGATCGCTACCAAACTGCTGATTACCAGCGCACCTGTCCGTCGCCAACCACAACCCATTTTTCAGTCACCAGCTTTTCCAGCGCAAACGGGCCACGGGCGTGCAGTTTTTGGGTTGAAATCCCGATTTCGGCCCCCAGACCAAACACCCCGCCGTCGGTGAAACGGGTGGAAGCATTGGCGTACACGGCAGCCGCGTCCACTTCCCCCAGAAAACGGTCGACAAGCGCCGAATCCCGGGAAATAATGGATTCCGAGTGGCGGGATGAATACGTCTGAATGTGCGACAGGGCTTCATCCAGACCACCAACCACTTTAACGGCGCACTTATAGTCCAGAAACTCCCGCCCAAAATCGCTCAACTGCGCCCGCTGAAGCGCCGGATACGCAACGGCCGATAAAATCTCGAACGCTTCTTCGTCCGCAAAAACCTCCACGTTCCATTTCGTAAACCCGTCGACCAGCATCGGTAAAAACTCGGCCGCAACGGCCCGGTCGACCAGAATACCGTCCAGCGAATTGCAAACCGAGGGGCGCGATACCTTCGCGTTAATTACGATGTCGCGGGCTTTTTCCAGATCGGCCGTCTGCTCCACGTAGGTATGGCAAACGCCCGCGCCGGTTTCAATGGTCGGCACCAGGGAGTTTTGCCGTACGTACTGAATCAGGGAATCCGATCCGCGCGGAATAATGATGTCGATGTACCGCGTGGCCGTCAGCAGTTCGTTGACTACAGCCCGGTCGGGCGGCATCAGCGCAACGGTGGCTGCGGGCAGGTCAAATTCGGCCAGCACCCGATGAATTAAGCCCACCAACGCCAGGTTGGAATGATGCGCTTCCTTGCCGCCTTTCAGCACACAGGCGTTGCCCGACCGCAGGCAGAGCGAAGCCACATCAAGCGTCACATTGGGCCGCGATTCGTAGATAACGCCTACGACGCCCAGCGGAACGGCCAGCTTCCGGAGTTGAAGCCCCTGTTCAATGGTTCGTTCCAGCAACACCTCGCCATTCGGATCGGGCAGTTGGGCCACCGTACGCAGGCTTTCGGCCAAATCAGCAATCCGTTTTTCATTCAGCAACAGCCGGTCCTTTTTCGGATCGTTATCCGGCATGGCATCCAGGTCTTTCTGGTTTTCCGCCAGAATAGCCGTTGTGTTTTCCAAAACCACGTCCGCCAATCGATCGAGCAAAGCGGTTTTCTGCTCGGACGACAGGCGCCGGACCGAAGCCGATGCCGACTTCGTTTCCTGAAGAAGAGGAGTTACTGTATTCATGACAATACGGTGTTTTTACAAAAGTACAATATCATTGGCATTTGCCACCTCAACATTCTGCTGGTTCAGTTGCGTTACTAAATGGGCCGACGACAAACGGGCGCGGGCAACGGCCACCGCCGAACCGGCTTCGTCGCAAATCTCAACCACCTCACCCGCAGCAAAATCGCCCTCTACTGCCCGAACGCCAACGGCCAGCAAACTGTTCCGCCGGGTCAGGGCCCGAACGGCCCCGGCATCAATCCGCAGAATCCCCGCCGTCAGGCTGCCGCTGCCGAGCCAGCGTTGCCGCGCCGAGGGCGAGCCCACCTGGGGCGCAAAGGCCGTGCCGGTTTCACCCCGCAACGCCCGTAAAATACCGTCGGGTTGTTTAAGCCCAAAAATAGCAACGCGGATGCCCATACGGGTGGCCAGTTTGGCGAAGGTCAGTTTGGAAGCCATACCGCCCAGCCCCAGGGCCGATTTCTCATCCCGGACGATGCCAAAAACAGCCTCGTCCACCTGGTTGACCGTGGGGATGATGTGCCCCTCTTCGTCCAGCAAACCGCCCACCGACGTACAGAGCATCAGCGTCGATGCGCCGAAGCCAACGGCCATGAGCGTGGCTAGTTCGTCGTTGTCGGAAAACTTCAGCTCGCGGTCGCTGACCACGTCGTTTTCGTTAGCGATGGGGATGATGCCGTTTTTCCAAAGCTCCTGCACGGTTTCTTTCAGTTGCAGAAACTGCTGCCGATCGGCAAAGTGATGGCGTTCGCAGAGCGTTTGGGCAACCGGAATGTCGTATTGCGAAAAATAACGGTTGTACACATTCAGCAGGAGCAGGTTGCCCACGGCCGCAGCGGCTTTTCGCTGAGCGATGTCGCCCCGGTATCCCTGGATCAACCCCTTTCCGGCTCCCACGGCTCCGGACGATACCAGCAAGATGTGGTACGAGTGACGCAGTTCGGCAACCTGCCGGGCAATGTCGGCAATTACGGCTTCGTTCAGCGAACCGTCCGGCATGGTAATTGATGCCGTACCGAATTTAATGACTAAGACTGACACGTTTGAATGGAAATAAAAAACATGAACCGATGTATTCCGTCCGCGATGAAGTAAAAGGAGGTGCGAAAATACGAAAGACTACGGATTTAGAGGAATTTAGCCTAAATCCGGTTGATTTCGAAACGAAGGCTCCAGGACGGCGTCGGCAAAGTGGGCTTTCTTTTGCAGGCCTTGCTTCAGCAGCTTCATGTATTCCGTGCGCGGGATCTCGATGGCGCCAAACCGCCGGACGTTGTCGTTGATGAACTGGGTGTCCAGAAGCTCAAAATATTGTTTTCGCAAGATTTCGATCAAGTGGTGAAACGCGACTTTCGACGCATTCGGAACCCGGTAAAACATCGATTCACCAAAAAAAACGGCGCCCAGTGCAACCCCATACAAGCCACCGACCAGCTTGTTTTCGAGGTAGATTTCTACGCTGTGGGCCATGCCCATCTGGTGCAAATCGACGTAGGCTTCGATGATTTCTTCGGAGATCCAGGTCCCGTCGTGTTCGGAACGAGGCAACGCGCACGCCCGCATAACTTGCTCAAAATCAGAATCTACCCGAACTTCAAACGTTTTTTTGTTTAGTATTGGGCGCAGGGATTTGGCGGGGCGGTAGGTATCTAGAGGAATTATGGCGCGGGGGTCGGGCGAATACCAGTAAAGCGTATTGTCCGTGTCGGCCATCGGAAAGATTCCGTTTATGTAACCATAAATCAGGTCATCAGAGGACAGACGGTACATACAGGATGCGGAAAGTTCGTATAACAAATGTATGAAATTATCGATTGGTAAAAAATGATCAAATCAATGAACGTTTACTCAATATTTTCGTTATCATATTGCACAATCGAAACTATTCATTTATCATTGTCGCGCTTTTGGGTAATCACAAAAATGGCAACACCTGTCTATATACCGACTTTCTACCACACAACGCCATTTCGGTTCAGGTCCGAAAGGACCCGATCACTTTGCTTGCCTACGCGGTGAGCATCCGCCCCTGCGGTTCAGCCCATTCTAATTTCAATTTTCAACAAACTTTTTGATCTCAAATCCTGCCGGTTTACTGCCGGTCATGGGTTCATTCATTCGATCAATTCACGATGACTTCTGAAGTAAACAACGATACTTACCTTGTTCAGGTCGCGGATGAAAACCATCTTCAACTCGCCGAAACGATCTGCAAGGAAATGGAGCAAAGCGCCAAGGCTCGGGGTACGGGGATTGCCAAGCGCTCACCCCTCTACCTGATGGAAAAGATGCTGGAAGGAAAAGCCATTGTCGCCACCACGAAAGAGGGCGAGTGGGTTGGATTTTGTTACATCGAAACCTGGGAGCACGGAAAGTTTGTGGCAAATTCGGGGCTGATTGTGCACCCAGAACACCGGAAAAGCGGTATTGCAACCCGCATTAAAAACGAAGCCTTCAAGCTCTCACGCAGAAAATACCCCGACGCCAAGATCATCGGTCTGACGACGAGCCTGGCCGTCATGAAAATAAACTCTGATTTGGGCTACGAACCCGTAACCCTCAACGAACTGCCCGCTGACGATGCGTTCTGGAAAGGCTGTTCGAGCTGTGTCAATTACGACATTCTGACCCGGACCAACCGGAAGCACTGTCTGTGCACGGGAATGCTGTACGATCCGGAGCAGCACAAAAAGACAGAGGTAAAAGAAAACTGGAATTTTCTGAAAGAATCGAAACTCTATGAGCGCTGGATGCGCATCAAACAGCGTATTCTGATGCGTTTTCAGGATCGTCCCCGGACGAGGAAGCCCGAGCGTGAGCTGGAAACCGTCGGGTGACAAAGTCATTTCCTGTATTCACGTGATTTTAAGTCCCTTTCGGCGGTTGGCTGGAAGGGATTTTTTAGTTTTGTGCCTTACTTATCGAAATCATGGAGCAAAGGGGCACGGGGAATAGGGGCAAAGAAACCCAAGCTCCGCGCCGACGGCCCTCCGCAACTTTTTTCCATCCGTTCCATAGTTCACCGTGATGTCGCAACAAAAAAAAGTAGTTCTTGCGTTTAGTGGAGGTCTCGACACCTCGTTTTGTGTGAAATACCTGTCGGAAGATCTGGGGTATGAAATTCATTCCGTGCTGGTCGATACAGGCGGTTTTTCGGAGGCTGACCTGAAAGCCATCGAAGAGCGGGCGTATTCGCTGGGTGTTAAAAACCACGCCACCATCGCCAAAACCAACGATTACTACCAGCAATGTCTGAAATACCTGGTCTATGGCAACGTTCTGAAAAACAACACCTATCCGCTGAGTGTTAGCGCCGAGCGGATTTTCCAGGCCATCGCCGTGGCCGAATACGCCCGGAGCATCGGCGCCAATGCCATTGCCCACGGTAGCACTGGCGCGGGCAACGACCAGGTCCGGTTTGACATGGCTTTCCGAATCATTGCGCCCGACGCCGAGATTATCACGCCCATCCGCGACTTGCGGCTCTCGCGTGAAGCCGAAATTGATTACCTGAAATCAAAAGGCGTGGAGCAGGAGTGGCACAAAGCCGCTTATTCCATCAACAAAGGCTTGTGGGGCACCTCGGTTGGTGGCCGCGAAACGCTGACATCCGGCGGTTTCCTGCCCGAATCGGCCTGGCCGACCCAGGTGACCAAAACCGAACCGGAACAGATTACGCTGCACTTTGATAAAGGCGAGTTGCAGGGCATCGGCGACCAACCCGTCGGTGACCCGATTCAGGCAATTCAGCAACTGACCGAGCTAGCCGGACCGTTCGGCATCGGGCGCGATATTCACGTGGGCGACACCATCATCGGCATCAAAGGCCGGGTTGGCTTCGAAGCCCCTGCCCCGCTGATTATTCTGAAAGCTCACCACGCCATCGAAAAACACGTGCTGACCAAGTGGCAACAGTATTGGAAAGACCAGATGGCAAACTGGTACGGCACCATGCTCCACGAAGGCCAATTTCTGGACCCCGTCATGCGGAATATCGAAACGTTCCTGACCGACACGCAGACTCACGTTACGGGCAAAGTCCACGTTATGCTGGCTCCCTACCGCTTCCAGGTGCTGGGCATCGAATCGCCGTTTGACCTGATGTCGTCGACCTTCGGCAGCTACGGCGAAATGAACAACGCCTGGACCGGCGACGACGTGCGCGGTTTCTCGAAAGTCATGTCGAATCAGGTCATGATCTACGAGAAAGTTAAAGAAGCCAATAATCAATGATGAACGACGGGTTATGAATGATGAATTAGCGGGGAAAGATCCAATAGTTCATCATTCACAACCCATCGTTCATAATTCTTGAAGCCGTTGAACGTAATTATCGACGCCAGTCTTCCGGGTATTGGGTTTTACCACCGTCAGGCCAAAACGGGCGTGAGTCGCGTAGCCGAACAACTCATCAAAGGCTTGCTGGCATCAGACCGGGTACAGCTTTCGCTGGCGGCCCCCACCCACCGGGCCGAAACATTACGGTATGCCCGCGAAACCTTCGGAAAACAGGCTCCCCCGCTGGTCAATCCACCCGGGGAACAACGCTGGGCCAAACTGGAAAACGCGCTGCTCAATCCGTTTTCACCCCAGAGCCTTCCGTCGAAAGTCATCCGGCAACTTTTCTACCGCAGCCACAAAGCCCTGGCTACTGAGCAAGCCCGGTTTTCGGCCGATCGGCTGCCCCGGGGCGCTATTTATCATTCGCCCTTTTTTGCCATACCCGACGACATTGGCCGAATGCCGCACATCCGCAAGGTGCTGACGGTGCACGACCTGATCCCGATTCATCATCCGGAATGGTTTCCGGCGGGTGAACGTGCGGTCCGAAATGCCATCGAAAGGCTGCCCGCAGATGCTCAGGTTGTCACGGTTTCGCAGGCTACCAAAACAGACTTTTGCCAGTATACCGGCTTTGACCCCGCACGCGTAACCCCGATTCACCTGGCCGCATCGCCGGAGTTGTTTCATCCGGTAACCGATACCGCCCAAATCAAAGCTACTCAGCAGCGGTTCGGTCTGGGCCACGAACCGTACCTGCTCACGCTGGCCACGCTCGAACCCCGCAAAAACCTCGATCACCTCATTCGCTGCTTTGTTCAACTGGCCGAACGTGGTGAACTGCCGAATGAGATAAAACTGGTTTTGGTGGGTACGAAAGGCTGGAAAATGGATCAGGTCCTGGGTGAACTGGTGAAAACTGAACGCGTTCGGTCCCGGCTGGTTTTCACCGGTTTTGTACCCGACGAAGACCTGGCAGCTATCTACTCCGGGGCGCTGGCGTTTGTGTATCCGTCGCTGTTTGAAGGCTTTGGCCTGCCCCCACTGGAAGCCATGCAGTGCGGTTTGCCGGTGATTACCTCGAATGTGTCCTCCCTGCCCGAAGTGGTCGGCGACGCGGCCATTCAGGTTTCCCCTACCGATGCTGACGCGCTGGCCCAGGCCATTCTGACGGTGGTTCGGTCGTCGGATTTACGGAAAGATTTAACCGCGAGAGCCCTGCAAAGGGCACAATTGTTCTCGTGGGAACGTTTTGTCAATGAGCACATCAGGCTCTATCAAACTCTATGAATACAATCAATATTGGCATCATCGGCGGAGCGGGCTATACCGGGGGCGAACTGCTCCGGATCCTCCTCAATCACCCCAACGCCCACATTGCTTTCGTTCACAGCAAAAGCCAGGCGGGCAAGCCCGTCTACAGCACCCACACGGATTTGCTGGGGGATACGGAGTTGAAATTTTCGGGAGACGATACCCGTGAACTGGTTAACCAGGAGGGCCTTTCCGTGATTTTTCTGTGCTCCGGCCACGGTGAATCGGCCAAATTTCTGGCCGAAAACCCCATTCCGGACACTTTAAAAGTGATCGATCTCAGCACCGATTTCCGCGATGAATCAAACGGCTTTGTGTACGGTTTGCCCGAATTACAACGCGAACGCATCCAGTCGGCCACCAAAATTGCCAATCCCGGCTGTTTTGCCACCAGCATTCAACTGGCGTTGCTGCCACTGGCGCAGGCCGGACTGCTCGGCGATGCGGTTCAGGTTAGCGCCATTACCGGCTCGACGGGCGCGGGCCAGGCGTTAAGCCCCACCACGCATTTCACCTGGCGGAACAACAACGTTTCGGTTTACAAAGCCTTTACCCACCAGCACCTGACGGAAATTCGCCAGAGCATAACGAAACTTCAATCAGGCTTCGAGCAGGCCATCCATTTCGTCCCGTACCGGGGCGACTTCACCCGGGGCATTATGGCGAATGTTCATACGCCCTATGCCGGGAGCCTGGAAGAAGCCCGTCAGCTCTACGCAGCTTATTACGCCGAACATCCGTTTACGCACCTGAGCGACGCGCCGGTGGATGTCAAGCAGGTTGTCAACACGAACAAATGCTTGCTGCACTTAGAAAAGCACGACGGCCAGTTGTTGATCACCAGCATTATTGATAACCTGACGAAGGGCGCTTCGGGTCATGCCGTTCAGAACATGAATCTGCTGTTTGGTTTGCCCGAAGATACCGGGCTTCGGTTAAAAGCCGTTGCGTTCTAACGGTACGGGTAGCCCGGCGGCATAGGTATGGCCGTTTCAAGATTTGTTTTATTTTTACAAAAAACATTCCGAACCCATGAACGACTTGTCGACAGCAAAACCGTATCCCTGGCTAAAGTATTACCCCGAAGGTGTACCGGCCGACATCGATCCCGATGCCTACACTTCGTTGGTCGAGTTGATCGACGAAGGCTGCCAGCAATTTGCCGATCGGCCCGCTTACGCGAACATGGGGAAACAACTGACCTTCCGGGAAATTTATACGCTTTCCGGTCACTTTGCGTCGTACCTGCAAAACGACCTGAAGCTCCAGAAAGGCGACCGCGTGGTGATTCAGATGCCGAATCTGCTGCAATATCCCGTGGCTCTTTTCGGTATTCTGCGGGCCGGGCTGGTGGTGGTCAACACCAATCCGCTGTATACTCCGCGGGAAATGCAGCACCAGTTTAAAGATTCCGGGGCCAAAGCCATCGTCATTCTCGCCAATTTTGCCGCCAATCTGGAGAAGATCATCGACCAGACTGACATCAAACACATCATTATCACCCAGATCGGCGACCTGCTTGGCTTTCCCAAAAAGCAGGTTGTCAATGCCGTGGTGAAATACGTTAAAAAGATGGTACCGGCGTATCACCTTTCCCAGACGGTTTCGCTCAGTGAAGCCATAAGCCGGGGAAGCCGTCATGCGCTGCAAAAAGTACCGCTTACCGGTTCGGATCTGGCGTTTGTGCAATACACGGGCGGAACAACCGGTGTTTCAAAAGGGGCCGCCCTGACGCACCGGAACATTGTTGCCAACACCCTTGCCGGAAGTTACTGGATGCAGATTGATCGCATTAATGCCCCCCAGTGCATTATGATCACTCCGCTGCCGTTGTACCACATTTACGCGCTGACGGTGAACGCATTCCTGGCGCTCAAAAACGGCTGTCTGAGTGTGCTTATCACGAATCCGCGCGACATGAACGCCTTCATCGACGACCTGAAGAAGTACAAGTTCCACATGTTCGTCGCCCTCAATACGCTCTACAACGGCTTGCTGAACAATCCCCGGATCAAAGAGGTCGATTTTAGCCATCTGCAGGTCGCATCGGCGGGCGGTATGGCTCTGCAAACCTCGGTTGCCGAACGCTGGAAACAACTGACCGGCATCACCATCGCCGAGGGGTACGGTCTTTCCGAAACATCGCCCATTTTATCGTCCAACTCCGTGGATGGCCGCGCCCGGCTAGGTACCATCGGTCTGCCGCTGCCGAGCACGGAAATGAAAATCATGCAGGAAGACGGCACGGAAGCGCCCATGGGGATGCCCGGCGAAATCTGGGCCAAGGGGCCGCAGGTGTTCTCCGGTTACTACAACCGCCCCGAAGAAACCGCCCAGGTGCTGGAAGACGGCTGGTTTAAAACGGGCGACATTGGCGTGATGGATGAAGATGGTTTTTTCCGGATTGTCGACCGCAAGAAAGACATGATTCTGGTATCGGGCTTCAACGTCTACCCCAACGAAATTGAGGATGTGATTGCCAAATGTCCGGGCGTTCTGGAAGTAGCCTGCATCGGGGTTCCCGACGAGAAGTCGACCGAAACCGTCAAGGTTTTTGTGGTCAAAAAAGACCCGAACCTGACCGCCGAGGATATCCTAAAATACAGCAAGGAGCAGTTGACCAACTACAAACGGCCACGCCATATCGAGTTCCGGGAAGAACTACCCAAAAGCAATGTGGGTAAAATTCTGCGACGACCGCTGCGCGATGAGGAACTGGCAAAACTTAAGAAGAAGTAGAGAAAGCGGTTGTAAAACCGCTTTTCTTTTATCCGTTCAGGCCATGGCGTAATAAGCCGTCAGGGGCAGAAACTCCTGCTGAAACGCCACCACGAGCTGCATAAACTGGGTGGTTTTCCGGCGCGACACTTCGATTTCGTGCCCGCTTGTCAGACAAAGCTGCATGCTCTTGCCTGGGCGAATTTCCTGAAGGTAAAGCAGGTTAATGATGCTTTTTTTGTGTGGCCGCACAAAAATTTCGGAGGAAAGACGGCCCTCCAGCTTCTTGAGCGTCAACGATACAATAAGTTCGGAGCCGTCGCTGAAATGGACGACAGTATAATTCCCTTTTCCTTCCAGCCACGTAATTCGGTAAGCAGGCACGCGTTTACGTTGCCCCCAGAAAGGCAGCACAATGTCGGGCAGGTTCAGGTGGCGGGTAACGGCTTGTAACTGATATTCGGAATAACTAGTCCGGGGAGTAGCATGGATCTGTAACTTCATATACGTAGCCGAGGATTGGTAAATCTTACAAAAGTGATTCATAATTATCCACAAAAGCAAGGCCTTTTCAAAGAACCGCAAAAAAAATTGACTTTTTTTGCTTTTTATCTTTACCACTCCTGGTTTGCGCTTATTTCAGGCTTGTTCAAACGGTTTGCAACTTTGAAAAGCGTCCGCGTGTTTGTTCGAAAATGACCCTATTCTTCAGATAAACTTTCATGGCAACCTTATTAGACTTTGTTGGAAATACCCCATTGGTTGAGTTAAAGCGTGTTAACCCTAATCCGGCGGTTACATTGTACGGAAAAATGGAGGGACATAACCCCGGTGGCAGCGTAAAAGACCGCCCTGCCTACAGCATGATTAAAGGGGCCATCGACCGGGGCGATTTGAAGCCGGGAACGAAACTCATTGAAGCCACCAGCGGAAATACCGGCATTGCGCTCGCCATGATTGCCCGGCTTTATAACGTTGAAATTGAATTAGTTTTACCTATGAATTCCACGCGGGAACGCATCCTGACCATGCAGGCTTTTGGTGCAAAAGTTACGCTGATGGAAACCATGGAAGGCGCCCGCGACCATGCCGAAGAACAAGCTCAAAAAGGCGGCTATTACCTGCTCAATCAATTTGCCAACCCTGATAACTACCTGGCCCACTACCGCACAACCGGCCCCGAAATCTGGCAGGATACTCAGGGTAAAATTACTCATTTTGTTTCCTCTATGGGCACCACCGGAACCATCATGGGAACGTCCCGCTTTTTGAAGGAACAGAATCCGGCAATTCAGATCCTTGGCTGCCAGCCCACGGATGGTTCGCAGATACCGGGCATCCGGAAATGGCCCGAAGAATACCTGCCCAAAATCTTTGATCCCAAGCGCGTCGACCGGGTTATTGACGTATCGCAGGAAGAAGCTACCCTGATGACCCGCCGACTCGCCCGCGAGGAAGGCATTTTTGCCGGTATGAGCAGCGGAGGAGCCGTTCATGCGGCCCTCAAACTGGTCGAAGAATTGAACGAGGGCGTGGTCGTCTGCATCATCTGCGACCGGGGCGACCGGTATTTGTCGTCTGATCTGTTCGGCGAATAATCGGACGATAGCCGGAAGCAGCAGGGTTGTCGGGAGCTTGGAGAAATAGTTGGCCCGGCGAGCATTTATCCAGCGGGCGGCTTGCACGGCAACCCTGCCGTTCTGTACATTTGTGTTATGTACAAGCGCGTCATCCTGCCTCTTCTTTTTCGCTTTGATGCTGAACAGATTCACCATTTCGCTACCTCTTTCCTGAAAATTTCGCTGGCTATTCCGGGTTTTCGCTGGTTGGCCCGGCGGTTTTTCACCGTCGATGATCCACGGCTGAAGCGGGAAGTTTTCGGCATTTCATTTCCCAATCCCGTTGGTCTGGCTGCGGGCTTCGATAAAAACGCGGAGTGGGTCGATGAACTGGCCTGCCTGGGTTTTGGCTTCCTGGAGATCGGTACCGTTACCCCCCGCCCCCAACCCGGCAACGAACGTCCCCGGCTGTTCCGTCTGAAAGCCGACAAAGGGCTTATCAACCGCATGGGCTTCAACAACGAAGGCGCAAAAGCGGCCGCCGTTCGGCTCCGGAAACGAACTTCCGGCCCCCGGCTGATCATTGGCGGCAACATCGGAAAAAATAAAAATACGCCGAACGAACAGGCGCTGGACGATTACCTGGCCTGTTTTCACGACCTCTACGATACCGTCGATTACTTCGTTGTCAACGTCAGCTCCCCCAACACACCGGGGCTGCGGGCCTTGCAGGAAAAAGAGCCTTTGATGGCGCTGCTGCAGCGGTTGCAGGACGAAAACCGTCGTAAACCCGTTGCCAAACCGATTCTGCTGAAAATTGCCCCCGACCTGACCGACAGCCAGTTGGACGACATCATCGAGATTGTCCGCACCACCCGGATTGCCGGTATCATTGCGACCAACACCACCATCAGCCGCGACGGATTGCAGACCGACGCCCAGACCGTCGAAAAAATGGGCGCGGGGGGCGTCAGCGGAGCGCCCCTGAAACACCGTTCGACGGAAGTCATTCGTTATCTTTGTCAACAGTCGGGTCACGCATTCCCAGTGATCGGTGTGGGAGGCATCGCCACCGCCGAAGATGCGCTCGAAAAACTGCGGGCCGGGGCCAGTTTGGTGCAGGTCTACACAGGGTTTATTTACGAAGGCCCTGCGTTAGCTAAGCGGATTTGCAAAGTATTGGCAGAAGAGGTAGATTAATGCAGTTTATACGACGATGACACAACCCATCAACCGACAAAATACCCCTCGGACCGAGCGGACGAAAGCACGCCCGGCGTCGGTTCCGATGAAATGGCCTACTTTTCAGGCCGACCAGCGGTCAAGGCTGGCTTTCGGCGGGTTGCTGATGCTGCTGGCCGTTGGGCTGACCGTGGCCTTTTGCTCCTACCTGCTGACCGGGCAGGAAGACCAGAGCGTCCTGAGCACCGTCACCGATTCGTCTCTGCGCGAGTCGGGTGGCGAGATGCGTAATTTTCTGGGCGTCCTGGGAGCCTTCATTGCCCACGTATTCATTTTCCGGTGGTTTGGCGTCGCGGCCCTGGGGCTGCCCCTCATCCTGTTTCTGGCGGGTGGCAAACTGGCCTTTCACCGCGAATGGCTTCCCATCAGCCGGACGACCAAAGCGACCTTATTCTACATGGCCTGGTTTAGTTCGCTGGCGGGGTATATTGTCCTGGCCACCGATTCCATTGGCGACGGTAGCGTCTGGTGTGGTGGTATCGGCTACGAAATAAACGTCTGGCTGTTCAGCCTCATTGGCTGGGGCGGTATTGCCATCATCGGGTTTGCGCTGTTTCTGTTCCTGGTTTTTTTCTACGGGATAACCAAATTCCCTTCGGTTTCCCTGCCGAAACAACCAGTTTCAAAGCCCCGGCCTGCGTATGACAATGCGGAGGCCGAGGAGGAAGCGGAAGAAGTTGACGAAGATGATGTGGAAGACTTTATCGACGTTAAAGCCAAAATGAACGCTGTTCCCCGGCCCCAGCAACCGCCCGTCGTTGCGACGCCTGAACCCGTCGTTGAACCCGAGCCGGAGCCGCAATCTGAACCGGAACCCGAACCGAAGTTTGAAAAAGTAAATGGTAGCAGCAGCCCAAGTCCGGCCGCTAAAAAACCGCTGACCTTTACGATTTCCGACACCACGCCGATTGAACCGTCGGCGGAAGCGTCACAACCCGTTGCAGAGCCCTACGCCGGCCCGACCGATGAGGTGGACGAGGATGCGTTAAAACTGCACGGTTTGTACGACCCAACGCTCGATCTGCCCCGGTATTTGTTCCCGACCATCGACCTGCTGACCGAATACCCCGAGAACCAGAAAGCGCAGGTTTCGGCGGAGGAACTGGAAGCCAACAAAGACCGGATTGTTGATACGCTTCAGAATTACGGCATTACCATCGACAGCATCAAGGCAACGATTGGCCCCACCGTCACGCTTTACGAAATTATTCCGGCGGCCGGGGTCCGGATTTCCAAGATCAAGAGCCTGGAAGACGACATTGCGCTGAGTTTGGCGGCCCTCGGTATCCGGATCATCGCTCCGATGCCGGGAAAAGGCACCATTGGTATTGAGGTGCCAAACAAAAACCGGGAGATGGTTGCGATGCGGTCGGTGATCAGCACGGAGAAGTTTTCCAAGAGCAATTTTGAGCTACCGATCGTGATGGGCAAAACCATCTCCAACGAGATTTTCGTGGCCGACCTCGCCAAAATGCCCCACCTGCTCATGGCCGGGGCAACGGGACAAGGAAAGTCCGTGGGCCTGAACGTGCTGCTGACCTCGCTGATTTACAAAAAGCACCCCTCGCAGCTCAAGCTTGTACTGGTTGATCCTAAAAAAGTGGAATTGACGCTGTTCAACAAGCTGGAACGGCATTTTCTGGCGCAGCTTCCCGATAGTGACGAGCCGATTATCACCGATACCAAGAAGGTAGTCAACACGCTCAACTCCTTGTGTATCGAGATGGACAACCGGTATAACCTGCTCAAAGACGCGCAGTGCCGGAACCTGAAGGAATACAACGCCAAGTTTATCCAGCGCCGGCTGAACCCCGAACGCGGACACAAGTTTTTACCTTACATCGTGCTGGTGATCGACGAGCTGGCCGACCTGATGATGACGGCGGGCAAGGAAGTTGAGCAGCCGATTGCCCGACTGGCGCAGTTGGCGCGGGCCATTGGTATTCACCTCGTGGTGGCCACACAGCGGCCATCCGTCAACGTCATTACGGGTTTGATCAAGGCCAACTTCCCGGCGCGTCTGTCGTTCAAGGTTACGTCCAAGATTGACTCCCGGACCATTCTGGATGCGGGCGGGGCTGAGCAGTTGGTCGGGATGGGCGATATGCTGTTTTCGTCCAACTCGGATATTGTCCGGCTGCAATGCCCGTTTGTCGATACCAACGAAATTGAAGAAATCTGCGAGTTTGTCGGCAATCAGCGCGGCTACGATTCGTCCTACAACCTGCCGGAATTTGCCGGAGACGACTCGGGCAACAGCGAGGAGCGCGAAATTGATCTGGAAAACCGTGATCCGATGTTCGACGAAGCCGCCCGGTTGGTGGTCAATCACCAGCAGGGCAGCACTTCGCTCATCCAGCGCCGTCTGAAGCTGGGTTACAACCGGGCCGGTCGGCTCATCGACCAGTTGGAAGCAGCCGGTATTGTTGGGGCCTTTGAAGGCAGTAAAGCCCGCGAGGTGCTCATTCAGGATGTGAACACGCTGGAAGAAATGCTGAAGAATATGAACTAACGGAAAACAACGGACGAGGGTACTTCGTCCGTTGTTTTTTCTGCCCTTCCCGCATCCCTTTTTCCTCCCCTCCTCCGATTAAACTTTTTCCCGTAAATCTTGTCTACCTACAAAACGGTCAGCAACTTTGCGGGCAATTTTGAGCGAAACAACCCAGCATTTCATAAAAGACAAATCACATGAGAAAAGTAGCCTTATTATGGGCATTCATTTTAGGAATTGCACTCCCTTCGGTGGCGCAGAAAGATAAAAAAGCGTCGGAGATTCTGGATGCGATGAGCAAGAAATACCAGTCGCTGAACTCCTACAAAGCCGCGTTCAGCTACGCTGGCGAGGGCGGTAAGTACAAAGGCGATCTGACGGTGAAAAAGAATGCTTTCCGGCTCAAACTGGCGGGACAGGAAGTGTTCACCGATGGCAAAACGATGTCGACCTACATCAAGGAAACCAACGAAGTAAACGTGCAGGACTACGACGGCGGCTCGTCCGGCGAATTCAACCCGACAAAGATTTATTCCATCTACAAACAGGGCTATAATTACAAATACATCGGCGAACAGAAACAAGGTGGCCAGCCGGTTGACGTGGTGGAGTTGACGCCGGAGAAGAAAAATACGCAGATTACGAAAGTGCAGATCGCCGTCAATAAGAAAGATAAATCCGTCAAGGGCTGGAAACTGACCGACAAAAGTGGTAAAATAACCAGCTATACAATCGACTCATTTACGCCCAACGTGACCGTAGCCGATAACTATTTTGTTTTCGATAAATCGAAATACCCGGGCGTTGAAGTGGTGGATTTGCGGTAAGCCAATACCGGCTGTACGGCGTTTCCGTTTTAAGGAATGTAACATAAAAAAGGCGGCCGTTGTGGCCGCCTTTTTGGATTTTATACTTTTTGCTAGCTCTGCTTTCAGGCTCGTATTCCACAACAGCGCACCCGGCCTTGGCCGCACTTGGGTCAAAATTCGGAAATAACGCTTTAAACCAGCGCCTGGCTTTCCTGAACCACCTTCTCGTAGTAAGATTCATAAAGCGGCAAAATACGCGAAATCTCAAACTCTTTCGCCCGCTCCAGTGCGTTGTGTTTAAAGGTCGGCAGGTTCTCGTCGTTCAGAATGAACAAGGCGTTCTTCACCATGTCGTCAATGTCGCCCACATTACTGAGAAAACCCGTTACCCCCTGTACGTTCAGTTCGGGTAACCCCCCGGCATTGGAGGTGATCAGCGGGACTTCGCAGGCCAGAGCTTCCAGAGCCGCCAGCCCGAAACTTTCGTTTTCGGAGGGCATCAGAAACAGATCGGCTACCGACAGCACTTCCTCCACGGCGTCGAGTTTTCCCAAAAACCGTACATCGTTGTAAATCCCCATGTCCCGGCATAATTTTTCGATGCGGGGGCGTTCCGGTCCATCGCCCGACAGCAACAATTTACTGGGTATCTGCTGATTGATTTTATTAAAAACTTCGACCACATCATCGATACGCTTCACGCGCCGGAAGTTAGACGTATGCACAATCAGCTTTTCGCCGTTCGGGCAAATGGCCATTTTGAAGTGTTCTTTTTTCTGGCGTTTAAACCGGTCGAGATCAATAAAATTCGGAATCACCTCGATCTCCCGCCGGATGGCAAACTGATCGAGCGTTTCCTGCCGCAGGTGTTCCGAAACCGCCGTTACGCCGTCCGACTCGTTGATGCTAAACGTCACGACGGGTTCGTAGGAGGCATCCTTACCCACCAGCGTAATATCGGTTCCGTGCAAGGTCGTAACAAAAGGAACGTTGCGCCCCTGCGCCCGCAGAATCATCTTGGCCATATAAGCCGCCGAAGCGTGCGGGATAGCGTAATGTACGTGCAGCAAATCCAGTTTTTCGTACCGCACCACGTTCACCATCGCGCTGGAAAGCGCCGACTCGTAAGGTGGAAACTGAAACAGTGGATAGGTCGGTATATTTACTTCATGGTAAAAGACGTTCTCGCTGAAAAAATCCAGACGGGGTGGTTGCTGATAGGTGATGAAATGAATTTTATGGCCGGCTTTCGCCAGCGCCTTGCCCAATTCGGTCGCTACCACACCACTTCCCCCGAACGTCGGGTAACATACGATGCCAATTTTCATAAATCAGATAAACGAAGGAGTGATGGAGCGACGGAGTGAAAGCGCGAAGTCAATCACTCCTTTAGTCCTTCAATTACTTCACATAACACGAATTGCCGTCAATTGTGTTCACGGATTCGACCGGACGGAGAAAGATTTTAACGGTGCCAAGGATTCGGCCGGGAAACCGTATCTTTGGTATTGAATGTTTCGTTTGGTCATGAACCCAAAAGTTCGGAGCAAAGCAGCCCGTACGGGTACTCCGCCATTTTACGTATTTGTGTTGGGATTCCTGCGGTTGATCCGGGTGCAGAACCTGCTGATTATCGTGGCTACGCAGTATTTTGCCCGCCTGACGCTCATCGGCCCGCGGGGCGACTGGCCCAGCCTGCTGCTGGATACCAAGCTTTTCTTGCTCTCGCTCTCAACGGTTTGCATTGCCGCGGCCGGTTACATCATCAACGATTACTTCGACATCAAAATCGATATTGTCAATAAACCGGACCGGGTTATCATCGGGCGGTATCTGAAGCGCCAGATCGCCATGGGCGCCCACCAGGCCCTCAATTTTCTGGGGGTGGTGATTGGCTTTTACCTCAGCAAGTGGATTTTCGTGGTCAATGTTTTATCGGTAACATTGCTCTGGTTCTACTCGTCCACGTTCAAACGGCAACCGTTCATCGGCAACTTCATCGTGGCGTTTCTGACGGCCCTGGCGCTCATCGTGCTGGCGGTTTACTATCGCCAGCAAGTGGACCTGCTCCTGATCTATGCCCTGTTTTCGTTTGTGATCACGCTGGTTCGGGAAATCATCAAGGATATGGAGGATGTGAAAGGCGACGCCCGGTTTGGCTGCCGAACACTGCCCATCATCTGGGGACTGCGCCCGACCAAGCAAGTGCTGTACGCCATCATTGCCACCTTTATCGTTTCGCTCTTTACCATCGCGTATTTCCTGCAAAACCAGCAGTTATTCTGGATGTTCGTGATCCTGCTCATCCCGATTGCGTGGCTGGTTTACCGGCTGGTCAGAGCCGATACCAAGCGGGACTTTTCCTACCTGAGTTCACTTTGTAAGCTGATTATGCTCATCGGTGTAGCCAGCATGGCCTGGGTGTAATAACCGTTCAATCAATCGTTTGCCCGGCTCTGCTAACTTTTCCGTACTTTTTAAGTCGACAACCATCCCTCGACTCATGAAAGCACTGCTTTTCTTTTTTGCCCTTGGCCTGACAACGCTGAGCGCAACGGCTCAGGATTGTATGGGCATGAAGTTTAAACCCGGCACCAGCTACGAGATGCTGACGTTTAACTCCAAGGATAAGCCCATCGGTAAGATGGTCTACACCATTAAGGATGTGAAAAAATCGGGCGGTTCGACCCTGATCAGCGTCAGTATGCAGACGTTTGACGAGAAGGGAAAAGCCGCGCCCGAAATTGGAGTCAATTACACCTGCACGGGAAAGGAACTCATCGCAGACCTGTCGGGAATGTTTATGGGGACTTACGAAACCATGAAGGACATGGAAGTGCGGACTAAGCACAATCAACTGGCATACCCTGGCCAATACAGCACAGGCAGCAAACTGCCCGATGGCGAAATGCAGGCCGAGGTCTATAATAAAGGGACCAAAATGATGGATATGGACATGAAGGTGGTCAATCGAACGGTGGAAAGTAAAGAAAACCTGACCACCCCCGCCGGTACGTTCAGCGTCTATAAGATTAATTCCAACATGGAGATGAACAACCGGGCAATGGGCATTCCCGTTCGTTCGACACTTCGTTCCGTCAGCTACCGGGCCAGTGATGTGCTGTTCGACATCAGAACTGAGAACTACAACAAAAACGGAAAACTGCAGAGCTATACGGTTTTAAACAAATTGAGTGGCCAATGATCAACACCGGCCACTCATCACACTCTCTTACTAAGTTTGCTCCGGTTGCCTACTGCACCGCCAGGTCAAACTCCAGATCAACATCGCTGCTACCCGGCCCGGCCGTACCGTCTTTCGTCCCGGCCTGGTGCCGTAGCTGAACGCGCAGTTTACCCGATGCGGCCGCGTTTGTTTTGAGGGTTCCCTTCAAACCGATGGGCAGGTTCTTGGCATCTTTGTCGCCGTAGGTATAGGTTGCCAGCGTAGCCGGGTTGGCGGTAAATACAAACAAGTGCTCGTCACTTTCTTCCGCCACTTCGTCAGAAATGTTTTCCGCGGGGGTTTTGCTTTCATCCAGCAGTTCTACGGTCAAGTCGTAGGTTGCGTTTGGCTTCAGCGTAATTTTATCAAATTTGGTCGGGGCCTGCCCGCCATCACCGTCTTTGTCCTGCCAGGAGAAGGTCTGGGTTGTGCTGGTGCCCTGCTCCGTAAATTTCAGATTGACGGTGGTGATCAGTTCATTTTCGTCGGTCGGCTGCGGCTCGTCGGCCTTGTCATTACACCCGGCCAGCAGCGTCATCGACGCTCCCAGTGCTATCATCCACACCCATTGACGGCTTTGCTTTCTGGTCATGCTCGTTCTTTTTAACGGTTTTAATCGACGGTTTTCCACCGAATTCTTTGCGTTCAGCGGAGGCAAATGTAGTGATACGCAACAAGGTTGCAAAAATAAATGCAACTTTATTGCAAAAATTTTGTCCTATATAAGACCTTGCATTTATTTTTGCAGAGCAAACACGCCAAGATGAAGGAGACTATGAGATTAGAAGAGCTAAACCGTAAGGCCGATTACATTGGAATTAGCGGGTCAATTTTGTGCATCGTTCACTGCCTGATTACTCCGATTCTGCTGGTTTCATCGTCGTTTCTGGCCAATGATGCGGTGCGGGTGGGCTTCCTGAGCCTTGATTATGTGTTTATTGGCGTTAACGTGCTGGCCGTCTACTTTGCCACGCGGCATTTCACCACGCCCGCCGTCAAAATCGGTTTGTGGTTTTTCTTGAGCGTCTTTGCCGTCGCCATCCTGCTCGAAGAGGTAAGCGAAACCTTTGAATACGTCGGTTATGCGGCCTCGCTGAGCCTGGTCCTGACCCACCTGACGAACATCCGGCTGCACCGGCTGCGTCACACCCACTAAAACCGTCGGTGGCTCAATTCGGCTGAAAATTCCGGTTTTCCAGAAATTCGTAATCCGTCAGGGTACGGAGGAAAGCAATGAGGTCGGATTTTTCGTTCGGCGTCAGCGGGATGCCGGGTTTGCCGTTTTTCTTCAGCAACGGGTCCAGTTGGGGCGTATCCTGAACGTCGTTGATGTAATGCTCCAGCACCTGCTCCAGCGTCAGGAACCGCCCATCGTGCATGTAAGGTGAGGTTCGCTCGATGTTTCGCAGGCTTGGTACCCGGAATTTATTGTAATCGTTTAGGTCCAGCGTGATCTGATACCGGCCCAGATCGTAGTCTTTGCTGTTGGCCAGCTGCATCCGCAGTCCGTTGTTGCGGTAACGCTGGTCGGTAAACAACTCCCCGCTATGGCAGCCTGCACAATGTTCCTGAAACAACGCTAACCCGCGCGTTTCCTGCTGGGTTAGGCTCACCCCGGCCTCTTTGCGGGCATACTTATCGTATTTGGAATTGGCCGATACCATCGTCAGCATAAACTGCGACAGGGCCTTCATAAACCGCTCCGTCGTCACTTCTTCCGATCCGAAAGCCGCTTTGAACATGGGTGGATACTGGCCGCTGCTCCGGACTTTCTGCAACACATTCGCCAGCGAATCCCCCATTTCGACCGGGTTCTGGATGGGGGAAATCGGCAGCAGGTCCAAGTCAACAATACCGCCGTCCCAGAAAAAGGCTTCCTGCCAGGCCACGTTCTGAATACCGGGTACGTTGCGGGTCCCGATTTTGTCGCTAATACCGTGGCTCAGCGCGTGGTCATTGTGCGCAAAACCCGCCGTCGGCTGGTGACAGAAAGCGCAACTGATGCTACCGTCTTTTGATAGCAGGCCGTCGTAAAACAGCGTTTTGCCGAGCGCCACCCCTTCCACCGTCAGCGGGTTTTTGCTTAAGTTATAGCGCGGATCGCTAAAGTTGGCCGGTTTCTTCCAGTTGTATGGCGTGGTCTGAAACTCAACCGGCTTGGTGCCCGGACCCGGTTCAATCGGCTCCACTTTTCCGCCGTCGCTCTGACAGGCGACCGAAACGGCGTAAAAAATGATGGAAGCCAGGATTCCGACGTGTTGCCAACGCTTCATATCAATCTGCCTGAACGTTACTGATGCTAAACATTGTCGCGTAATTGGCGGCTACATCCGCCGACAGCGCCGACACCATGATCATCGGCGTTTTAGCAATGCTTAGTGGTTTAACCCCGTTGAATATTTTCATCACGTCGGCTTTCAGCTGTATTCCCGTCGTTCTATCCGCCGTAACCCGGGCTGGCGTAGCTTCAAACGGCAACTGAATGGTTTTTAAATTATTGATGGTCCTTGACTGGTAGCCGCCAAACAGACCGATGTGGTACGTAAAATTCTGTTTACCCGTGGCGTCGGCCTGGGTTGCCGTTGATGTTCCTTCCAGTTTCAGAAAGATGTAACCCGAGTTCCAGTCCCAGTACATCCCCGAAGCCGTACCGGCCGGGTCCAGCGCCCCGGTCCGTTTATCGATCCCCATCGTGTTTCGCAGGCTATCCACCCCCACCACAAAAGTAATGCCCGTGTAATCGCCCGCCGGAATGTTCCGAAGTGAAACGGTTTGCGATGCTGCACTGCGCTCCGACACCAGAAAATAACTGCTGTCCTGGGGTACTACGTATTCCGAACCGTCCGCTTTTTTCAGTTTGATGTTACTGACAAAATAATCCAGCCGGGTGACGACAAACGGTTCTCCGCTACCGTTGGTGTACGTTGTATTATCCAAGTTTAACTCCTGCGACCCAACAACGTTATCAAATTTCAGTTGCACAGTCCCGTAGTTCGGCTCTACCGGTTCTTTCTGGCAAGCCACCAGAACCGTTAAAAAGAGGAATAAACTCATGATGGAAAGGGAGAGATAATTTCTCATAGCATGCGACACTTAGAATGATTCAACCCACCTGCTTACTATAACGCTGTTTTGCCCCTCTTTCTGCTGTTCGTAAGCGACTAATACCCCCTTTTTTGTTGCCAGAACCACCGGATAGGATGCGTTCACCTCGGTTGGGGTGATGTACGTCACGGGTAAAGCCTTGCCACCAACGAGCTTCCGCAGCCCGATTCGCTGGATAAACCGGCTTTCGCCGGCCGCATTTTTAATCGCCATCGACTCGTCCCAAACCCATACCAGTTGACCGTTGACCGTTGTCATCTGGGGATGTTTGGTACGCTCCGACACCATACTTGTCACCAGTTGGGGGGCACCCAGCCGGGCCAGTTTGATACCCGGCCTTTCACCACCCGAAAACCAGGTCACGAACAGGTCACTGCCCACCTGCGCCACGTCAGGACCGGTATGCGGGCAGGCGTTGATTTTCCAGCCGTCGTTGAACACCACCTCCGGCCGGGTAAACGTCCGGCCACCGTCGGCCGAAACCGCGTGGCTGATGTCACGGGCGCCGTCGTCCAGCAAATCACGGTAGACTACGTGAATCCGGTTCTGGTTGTCCACAAACACGTTGGTCCGGCAGCACTGGCAGGCGTTGTCGTCCACCAGGATTTCTTTTCCGAAACCTCCTCCCGCTCCGGTCTGCGCAAATTTCACGGTCCGGCCTTCCTTACCCGATGCTTTTTCATCCAGCCAGGCAATTCCGATTTCGCCGTTCGGTAACCGGCTCACGTTGCTGAAGGAATGCCCTTTGCCCGGCGTCACGTCGCGGTGAACGGTTTTGGGGTCGGCCCAGGTCTGTCCGCCATCGGTTGAGGTTACATACAGCAAATCGCTGGCGCGGGGAGCGTCAGCGGTCGGTTTGGAAACCTCAAACACTGCCAGAACCGTCCCGTCCTTTTTAAACGCCACTTTCGGCATTCCCTCGGCATGGCTCGAAAAAACCGTGGGCGTCCGGACCCGGATTTTCGAACCAAACGTCCGCCCGCCGTCTTCCGATACGGAAAAATAAAAATAGGTTTTTTCTCCTTCTTTTTCCGTCCAGCTCAATACCGGATTGTTGCGCTGGTCGGTGGTCAGGCGGGGCGTCGCGCCGACAAACTGCGGGCTCGAAAGCAGTACTTCTCTGGCGGGTTTCTCCGCAAATCCGAGTAACAAAGCCGCGGCAACGAGAATGATATGTTTCATATTGAACGTGTTTGAGGACTTATTTTGAGAAATTGTACTGAATACCGCCCATTAACGTGCGGGGGGCCGCTGGCGTATAGGTGGTCCGGTCGGTGGTGTTGTTACCGCGCGTGGCGGAAGTCGCGTAAAGTTCGTTGGTTGCGTTCAGCAGGTTGGCAAACACTTCAAACCGCCGGAATGGATACCCCGCCCGCAGGTTGACAACGCTGATGCCCCGCCCGCCAAACGCGCCCCGGTCGTTGTATGAAACCGTGTTGATCTGGTTCTGGTACCACGAACTAATTCGCTGCCACTCCGCCGACACCCGCAAGCCTTTCGCCCACCGGGGCTTATAGGTCAGTTCGGTATTGGCCACCCAGCGCGGAGCCTGGGGCATGTCAAACCCGTTGACGTTCTTGACGGCGTCGGACGCTCGGGTACTCAGGTCGAAATTGACAAACCGGTGGATGGCGTTTGTGCCGCCAAATCGGAAAAACCATTCGCGGGTCGGGCGGTAAGTCAGGCTGTACTCGATGCCGCGGTGTAGAGTTTTTCCCGCCGACTGGTAATCGGTGCTGTTGTCGGGCTGGCGGACGTTGAGCAATTCATTGCGGCCCTCCATCTGGTACAACGCCAGGTCGAGGTAGATTTTGCGGTTCAGCAGCGACGCCCAGCCGCCGATCTCGTAGTTGTTGAAATAAGCCGGTTGCAGGTTGTAATAAAACAGCGGCTCACCCGGCTGAACGTTGACGCGTTTGGTGAAAATTGACGTCAGCCCCGGCGGTGAGAACCCCCGGCTGTAGTTGCCATACAAGCCGCGGTCGCGGCCCAAATCGTAGGTCACGCCCACTTTCGGGGTAAACTGGCGGTACGCTTTCCGGCCACTGCTCTGGTCGAGGTAGTTGTCGTAATGGAACGTCATCTGGTCAAACCGGCCGCCCAGTGAAAGCCGCAGGGCCGGTAACGGGTTTAAATCCAGCTGAGCATACACCGCCGAGTTCAGGATGTCGGCGGCATAATCGGCCAGTTTCAGATCGGGCCGTTCCTGTACCAGTCTGTACCGTTCCACCGATTTTTTGTCGGGCCGCAGCTGCGCTTCCAGTTCAATCTGATAGGCGTTGTAGGACGTAGGCGAAGCATCAACCATCAGCCCCGCCAGCAGGCGGCTGTTCCAGAACGGCATCCGCTGGCTGTGCTGGGCGATCAATCCGTAGCTTGTAAATGCGTTGACGTTTATCTGTCCCGTTGCTTTAGTCGACCCGCTCGTCCAGCGAATGCCGTAACTCGGATTCTGTCCGATTGAATTGTCCCGGAAAAAAGCCGTTATGTAGCTGTCCGAACCGTTTTTCCACTGGTGATCGAGCGTTAACCGGGAGCGGATGGACTTTACGTTGCGGTACGTAAAATCGGAGGTGGAAGTGTATTGGCGGTTATAAAACGCGATGCTGTCGACGCTGCCACCGGTTTGCGAATCATAGTCATTGTACGAAAACGTGCCGGTTAGCCGTGTCCGGCTGGTGAAAGCGTATTCGGCCCGGGCGTTGAACGATACCTTATCGTAGTCGGACCGGGTTTGCCAGCTGTTGCGCTGCCGGGCAACGAAACCGCCCGCGTAAACCCCCAGTTTTTTGGTGAGCATACCGCCCCCGCCGTACTGAATTCGCCCGTAATGCCACTGATCGCCCTGAATACCAATCCGAAACGTGGGTACCGCGGTAGGACGCTGCGTAATGAAGTTGATGGCGCCCCCCACTGCCTCCGGGCCGTAAAGCGACGAAGCCGGACCTTTCATGATTTCGACCGAACTGACCGCGAAGACGTTCATCTCAATCAGGGCATTGTGGTTGAAGACGCCCATTGGCCGAAGCGGCAGACCGTCTTCCAGGTATAGAAAATAAGCGCTCGTGCCAAACGGCTGCCGGATGCCCATACCGTGTTGTTCGTTGTTGTAATTGAGCATCACCACACCCGGTGTTTTGTTGATGAGTTCGGCGAGCAGGGTGGGTTTTGTCTCGTCGATCAGCGTGGGCGACAGCCGGGAAATGGCAACCGGGGCTTCGGTCCGCTTCTGGGCTTCACGACTGGCCGTTACTACGATGGTTTGCAGGTTCTCGACGGTGGGTTCCAGGGCGATTGAAAGCGGTTTTTCGGTCGGCTCGACGGTTTGCTGCTGGTAGCCAACGGCTGAAATCAGGATGCTGGGCGTGGCCGGGTGAAGGAGAAACTTGCCGCCAGCGTCCGTTATAGTGCCGGTGGTACGGTCTTCAGACGAGACGCTCACGCCCGCCAGGGGTTCTTTGGTGCGGGCGTCAAAGATGGTGCCCTGAACTGCCGATTGATTTTGGGCAAGCAGCTGAAAGGGAGCCATTACCACCAAAACGGCAGCAAGGATTTGATACAAAAAGTTCATGAAAAGCAGGTTGAAAGATGGAAAGCAGACCCGTTGGCTTTTGCCAACGGCCAGAAAACAACGCAAGCCATCAGGCTGCGCTATTCGTTCATCAAACCCGCGGAGGCTGGAAGAGAAGGGAGAGCGGAGAAGCGTAAATCTTGATCAGGTATGCGGGCAGGCTGGTGGCCAATCCCACGCTCACCGGGCGAAAGTTGAAAGGCGAAGTAAGCTGAAAGAATAATTGAAAATCAGGCGTCTTCTGAACCCGCTCGGTGGTGGCTTTGTCCTGCTGTTCCTGTTGTGCGTTTAATTTTTTGGCCAAATAACATTTTCCGTCGCAGTGTAATTGCGGTTTGGCGCGGTTTTCGCACAGGACTTTAGCAATATAATCTTTGTTGGCATGGTAATACGCAATCGTCCCCCACTGACTGAAAGTCGGCAGCAGCGTGGCAATTAGCAGGATGTAGGCCAGGACGGTGCGCATATGGTTACAAAATCCGGGCAATAGTACAAAAAAATGTTGATACTGCGTCGTGCCACCTTATTGATAAAGTTTGCAAAAGTCTGTAGATTCGCATACCGACCGTATAATATACTGTAACTGCTTAACCAAAAATGACATTATTCCGTAATGCACTAATTTTTAGTGTGTTTAATTTATTCTGCTCTACTGGTTTCTCGCAGTTAGCGCCTGCTGAAACCAGTGGCGAGTCGTTAGCACACCTATCTTCCTCTTCCGTAAAAAGTACGCTGAGCAATCGTCAGCGCGTGTCGGTTGCTGTCGGAATGGAGCAGCAATTGTTTCCGTCCTATCTGCTGGCCCGGGCGACGATGCCCGCAAAAAGCAAAAACTATCGGCTGGGCGATGGCGACGGCAACGTATCGGTGATGTTTCATAATCCGGGCCTGAACACGTCGGTCCGGGTGGAAGTATCTCCGACTCCCTTCAGCGAAGCGGCCGCCTTTGAATGCGTTTTGCAGGAAGCTGATAAAGATTACGAGATCTCCCCCCGCATCGCCTGGAATTTTGAAAAACTGCGCGGACTGCTGCAACCCACGCCCGTCAACTTTACGGTAACCACCTACATCGATAACGAAAAAGTAAGCCATCGGACGGTGGTAGCGACGATGCGGTCCGTTAACGATTGCCCATATTACTGGGAAGACGACGAAACCGGTACGGGTGATCTGGATCTGAACTACATGTACGTGGCCTACATCAATGAAGATGATCCGGTGGTGGATGAGGTGCTGAGCCAGGCCCTACAAAACGACATTGTGGACGCGTTCGACGGGTATCAGACCGGCGACAAAAAGCGGGTCGATGATCAGGTTTTCTCCATCTGGTACGCGATGCAGAAACGCGGCATCCGCTACAGTTCAATTTCAACCAATTCGAGCACGGGCGTCTCGCCCAACCTCTACAGCCAACGCATCCGGACGATTGACCAGACCTGGAACAACCGGCAGGCGAACTGCGTCGACGGCATGGTTTTGATGGCGTCAGTACTTCGCTCGATTCACATCGACCCCGTGCTGGTGCTCCTGGCCGACCATTGCGTGCTGGGCTACTACCGCGACGCCGAACACAAGGACCTCGCCTGCCTGGAAACATCCATGATTGGTGATGTGGATTTACGGAAAGTAATGTCGGTTCGCCGTCGGAAAACGTCGCGCAAACTCTTCACAGAAGCCCGCCAGCGCGCCCAGCGGCACTACCGCAACTCGAAAGATTATTTTGAGAAAGACCCGCGCTACCGGTTTATTAGTGTCGCCGACGTTCGGAAATCCGGCATCCGGCCCATCGGGCGGTAACGGGTAGATACCAGCATGCACGGCCTTCAAAATGAACTAATTGTAAGGAAGGCCCATGCTATCGTAACGATTTCATAACACCCAATCTTTGTGGCCGCCCGGCGTACGGTGGAATTTTGCATCCATGATCAAACGACATGTGATGAGAAAAATTCTATTGACCTTCATAGCCGTGTTTGTCCTGCTGCAGGCCTATGCGCAGACGGGTGTTGTAACCGGAACGATCATCGACAAACAGAACCTGGCTCTTCCCGGCGCAACCCTGAAAATCACGCCCGGCAACCGGTATACCGTTTCGGATGTACACGGCAAATTCGCTTTTTTGAACGTTCCCGCCGGAAACTACGAGCTGGAAGCTACCTACATTGGCTACCAGCCTTTTCGTCAGCAAATTCAGGTACAAGCCTCCACTTCGGCTCCCCGGCGAATCGTCATGGAAGAAGGCGGTATCCTGATGAATGAAGTGGTGGTGCTGGGCGACCGGCTGCGCGGGCAGGCCAAAGCCCTGAGCCAGCAGCGAAACAACCAGAACATCACCAACATCATCTCGTCCGACCAGGTGGGCCGTTTCCCGGATGCCAACATTGGCGATGCGCTCAAACGGGTACCCGGCATTACGATGCAGAACGATCAGGGAGAGGCCCGGAACATCATTGTTCGCGGACTGGCGCCCGAACTAAACTCGGTGACACTGAACGGCGACCGGATTCCGTCGGCTGAAGGCGACAACCGGCGCGTGCAGATGGACCTGATCCCGTCGGACATGATTCAGACCATCGAAGTCAACAAGACCCTAACGCCCGACCAGGATGCCGACGCCATTGGCGGTTCGGTGAACCTGGTTACGCGGGCCGCTCCGAATGGCCAGCGGATTTCGGCCACGCTTTCGGGAGGGTACAATCCCATCCGCGGTAAAGCCCTGTATACCGGCGGCTTCGTATACGGCAACCGTTTTGCCAACGATGCCATTGGCGTAGTGCTGAGCGGTTCCTACAACAACAACCGGTATGGTTCGGACGACGTGGAAGCCGTCTGGAGCCGCGACGATTTTGGCAACGTTTACATCAACGAGCACGATGTTCGGAAATACGATGTGCAGCGCATTCGCCGGAGTATTTCGGGAGCGTTTGATTTCAAATTAGGCACCAACCACACCATTACGGCCAACGCGATGTACAACTGGCGCGACGACCGGGAAAACCGCTTCCGCCTGCGTACGGACAACATTACCCCGACTTATAACGACAACAACGAGATTATCGGCTACACCGGCCGGATTGGTCGCCAGACCAAGGGCGGAATTGACAACAGCCGCAATAAATCGACCCGCCTGGAAGACCAGCGCGTCCAGAACTACTCCCTGCGGGGGGATCACTTGTTTGGATCGTCGCTGGATGTCGACTGGGCGGTGAGTTATTCAACTGCCAGCGAAGACCGGCCCAACGAGCGGTATATTCTGTTTCGCAAAAGCAACAACACGGTGAGCTTCAATGGCGACACCCGTTTCCCCTCTTTCACACCAACCAGCCTGAGCGCGGGAGACATTGGCCTGAACGAGATCACCGAAAATCACGATTATACGAGTGAGGACGAACTGGGCGTTAAACTGAATTTTCGGGTGCCCCTGTCCATCTTACCCGACCAGAAAGGCCGTCTTCGGTTCGGTGGTCGGTTGCGGTTGAAAACCAAGGATCGGAACAACATCTTCTACGAATTCGAGTCGCCGGGCGATGCGGTGGGCAATCTGGGCAGTGTGCCGACGGTCAACTGGACCGGTGCAAATTTCCAGGCCGGATCGCAGGTGCCGGGTCTGTTTGCCAGTCCACAGTTTTTGGGTGGCCTGGCGTTGGGTAATCCCGCCCTGTTTGAAGCCAGTCCGGTGTCCAGCGAATTTTTAGCGGTTAACTACCGGGCGAAAGAAAACATCGTGGCGGGGTACGTGCGCTGGGATCAGGATTTGAGCGCTAAACTGTCGATGATTGCGGGTGTCCGGCTGGAAAATACCGACATCAACTACACCGGTAACGTCATTGAAGACGAGGAAGACCTGACCGGGCAACGCTCCGTCCGAAACAGCTACCTGAACGTATTGCCCAACCTGTCGTTTAAATACAATGCCACAGACAACATGATTCTGCGGGCGGCCATCACCACGGCGCTCGCCCGGCCCAACTATTACGCCCTGGCACCGTACATCAGCACCCTACCGAGTGACCGCGAAATTCAGGCCGGGAACCCGGATTTGAAGGCAACCTATTCTTGGAATTTTGACCTGATGGCCGAAAATTACTTTGAGTCCATTGGTTTGATTTCGGGCGGGGTGTTCTACAAAAACCTGGCTAATTTCATCTATAATTACCGCAACCAGCAGTACAACACCGCCGACTTTGCGGCCGATTTCCCGGGCGTAGCGAACCCCATTGCAGCGGGGGAAAACTGGGATTTTATCCAGTCGCGCAACGGAGACAAGGTAAACATGTTTGGTCTGGAAGTGGCCTTTCAGCGTCAGCTTGACTTTCTGCCCGGTTTTCTGCGCGGTCTGGGCATCTACACCAACTACACGTTCACCAAATCGTTTGCCGACGGTATTTACAACTCCGACGGCGAAAAGCGCGAAGGCGTGATGCTGCCCGGTACGGCCCCCCACCTGTTCAATGCGTCGCTGTCGTGGGAGAACAAGCGGTTTTCGGCCCGTCTCTCCGGCAACTACACGGCAGCCTACCTCGACGCGCTGGGCGGCAACGACTTTGAGGATGTGTACTACGACAAACAGTTTTTCCTCGACGCCAATGCGGCCTACAAAATTGGCAAAAGCCTGCGCATCTTTGCGGAAGCCAACAACCTGACCAACCAGCCCCTGCGGTATTATCAGGGCATTGCGTCGCGGACCCTACAGGCGGAATTTTACCGTCCGCGGTATAACGTGGGGATAAAGTTTGACCTTAACCGGAATTGATCAATGCGGAGAAAAACCCTCCCAGTGTACGCGTTAGTCTGTTTGCTGGCAGCCGCCTGCTCGAGTAATTTATCTAAAAACACCCATCAGGAGACGGCAATCGGTCTGGACACGACGGTGATCCAGCCGGTTGTCATCACCGATTCGGTCCGGCACGATACCGACGATCCGGCCATCTGGATTAACCCGGCGAATCCGGCGCAAAGCCTGATTATCGGAACCGACAAGGATCGGGACGGGGCGCTGTACGTGTTTGATCTGAACGGAAAAATTCAGGCGGACAAGGTGGTTCGGAACCTCAAACGACCGAACAACGTCGATATCGCCTACGGGCTTCCACTCGGCGGCAAACCGGTGGATATTGCCGTGGTGACCGAACGTGAGGCCAACAAGATCCGGCTGTTCAGCCTGCCCGATCTAAAACCGGTTGATGGCGGAGGTATCGAGGTTTTTTCCGGAGAAACCCAACAGGCACCGATGGGCATCGCACTCTACACCCGCCCTTCCGATCACGCTATTTTTGCGGTGGTTGGCCGGAAAGATGGCCCCAAAGAAAGCTACCTGTGGCAATACCGTCTGGAAGACAACGGAGCGGGGCAGGTTAAGGCAACCGTTGTTCGTAAGTTTGGGGCTTACAGCGGCAGGAAGGAAATCGAGTCCATCGCGGTCGATAACGAGCTGGGGTACGTTTATTATTCCGACGAGCAGATCGGAGTTCGGAAGTATTACGCTAGTCCGGACAGCAGCGGGACAGAACTCGCCCTGTTTGCCCGGACTGGCTTCCAAGAAGACCACGAAGGAATTTCCATTTACAAAACCGGCCCCCAAACCGGCTATCTGCTGGTGTCAGACCAGGGCGCAAATCAGTTCCATTTCTTTCCCCGGGAAGGAACGGCGGGCAAGCCGCACGACCACCCACGTCTGAAGGTCGTCCGGGTAGCGGCCCAGTCGAGCGATGGTTCGGACGTGACCAGTGTGCCGCTCGGCCCCCGGTTCCCGAAAGGGCTTTTTGTGGCCATGTCGGAAGGGAAAGTCTTTCACCTTTACCGCTGGGAAGACTTGCTTGGAAAAGACAAGTAACGCTAAAAAATCCGAAAAGCCGGGCTTCACCCTGAAAAGTGAAGCCCGGCTTTTTTATCGGTTTTGTCGGATTCGCGGACGGTTTTATTTTCGGACCAAAGCAGCCAGAATATTGACAATGTACGTGAGCTGACCTACAAACAGGGCAATTACACTGAAGACAACCCATTTGCCACTTTCCAACGTGTTTGTGTTGAAGACCGGTAAAACAACTAGAAGTAACACGCCTACCGTCAGCAAAAGATGAATAATGGTTAGCATACCGTTGGGCATTTTCCCTTTTAGTTTCACCAACCAATACCCTGCTCCAAGCAACAGAAGGAGGACAGATCCGGCCAGAACGAAGGAGAGACTGGCAATAACGAAATACGTGTCATAGAGTTGAATATCAACGGTATGTTGAGGAAACAGCAACCGGATCAGGACAAGTGCCGGAATTGCCAACCAACAAATGAGATACGGTTTACTAAGTACAACGCGCATTACAATCCGACTACTTTAGGTATGAAGAATGGGTGCAAAGGAAACAAGCCGTGTCTTATTATAATCTCTATTTTTAAATGGCTTCGGTGACTAAGCCTGCGTGGCTTGTGCTAGCCACCGAAGCCTCTTCTTCTACTGAATTGCAAACTCCTTATCATCCAGCCCTTTGTTCACCACCAGCGACTGGGTTTCCATCTTCATTGCCATCGGTCCCAGGTTTTGAACCAGGGTGTACGGAAATTTCACCCCGTTCACATCCTTGTAATCACTGAAACTAACATTGACCGCCATGTCGCCCTGCGGAGTCTGTTCGACGCTGGTGCTCTGGACTTTCAACCCACTTTCCACATCGTAGAAAACGGAGAACGATTTCCCTCCCAACGCGATGTCTACTTTATAGGCATCTTTGCCGTTTACTTTCTCGGTTCCGGCCAGCGTCGTTTTCGCGCCAAACGAGCTAAACAGCAATTCGGGGAAGAGCGACGCTTTCAGGATTTCAATTTTAGCTTCGTCGTTGGCCAGGTCTTTTGACTGACCGCCCCCTTCCACTTTCACTTTCGTGCCGTCGGAGGTTATTTTTTGCACCACCTGACCCATTGCCGTTACCGCTAGTACAAACTTGGTCAGCCCTTTCTGCTTGCTTTCAATGTCAATTTTAGTGCCTTGAATTTCAGTGGTCAGTTTCTGGCTGAAGTCCGAGATTTTGGCAACGGCGTCTTTCCCGCCTACGGCCGTCAGGTACTTCCCAATGACCTGATCGACCGTCACACCCGCGGGGGTTGTTGTCAGTTTGCCCGGGGCCGGAGCGTCTACTTTGTTACCGTTCATGTCGTAATACACCACTTCGCCAAACCGTTTCAGTTTGTCGGCTACTTCGGCGGCTTTGCCAACCACCACGATGTAGGCATGTTCCGGATCGATGAGCTTAGAAGCCGACGATTGAATTTGCGCATCCGTTACGGCTTCGACGTTTTTCAGGTAATTAGTGAAAAAGTCTTCCGGCAACTTGTAGCGGGCGGTGTTGATCGCAAATTCGGCGATGGTTTCGGGGTCTTCGAGCGTAAAAATAAAGTTACCGGTGAAGGTATTCTTCGTGTGGCTCAGTTCGTCGGCCGTCGGTTTTGAGTCGCGGATGGCTTTCAGCTCGTTCATAAACTCCGCCACGGCGCTGTCCGTTACGGCATTCCGAATGTTGGCATTGGCCCGGAACCGGCCCACCAGCCGATCGCTCGTCAGCGACGAGTAAGCGCCGTAGGTATAGCCGTGTTTTTCGCGCAGGTTGTTGAACAGCCGCGCATCGCCACCACCCAGAATGTCGTTGGTCAGGCTGGCCTGGATGGCCTCCGGGGTATACGGCTTGAGCTGAACCGGATGCGTGATGTACACCACCGACTGCACGGCGCTGGGCCGATCCACCATCGCAACGACTGTTTTCGCGGGCGGTTTTGGCATCTCATAGTCTGGCTTCGGAACGTCGCCCGGCTGCCATTTTCCGAAGTATTTCTCGACCATCGACCGGGCTTCTTCGGGGGTAATATCCCCCACCACGGCCAGGTAACCGATGTTGGGCCGGTAATAGGTTTCGTAAAACTTGCGGCAATCTTCGAGCGTAATGCGGTCCACGGTTTCCTCCGAATCCGGTTCGCCATAGGGGTGATCTTTGCCGTAGACCAGAATGCTGCTCACGCGGGTGGCAATGGCCGCCGGACTATCTTTCTGCGACGCCAGCCCGGATTTGGTCTGCTTTTTCAGCTTGTCCAGTTCCTCCGGCGTAAACTTCGCGTTCAGCACCACATCCGACATCAGCTCGAGCATTTTCGGCGTATGCTTTTTCAGCGACATGGCGTAAACGCCCGTTGGCGAGGTGCTCAGCGTGCCACCGATGAGGTCCACGGCTTCGTCGATCTGGTCTTTGGTCCGGGTTTTGGTTCCGGTTTTAATCATCTGGCCGGCAATGCTGACGTAGCCCGCCTTGTCGCCTTCGCGAATGGGCAGGTAGTCCAGAAGCAGGCTGAAAGCCACGCGGGGCAGTTTGTTGTTCTGCACCACGAACACCTTCAACCCGTTGGCGAGCGTAAAGGAAACGGGTTTTCCAACCTTAATGGTGGGCGCCGGGCCATCCGCCGGCAGTTTCGACCGGTCAAGCGTTTGTGCCTGGGCCGACAGACCGAGGGCGATTAACCCCGCAGCCAGTATGGATTTCATTTTCATCGAAATCAAAAATTCGTTATCAGGATTTCTTTTGGAAAGAAAAATATCTTCTCTTTAATCTTATCTCTACCGTCTCTTTTGGCGTTTCTTAGTCGCCTTTGCCTTCTTTTTTCGGCTCCATCGCTTTTGGCAGGTAATACAACACCACCCGGTTTTCTTTCGTGAGGTACTTGTTGGCCACCCGGCGCAGGTCTTCTTTCGTCACCTTGTTGTACCGTTCCAGTTCGGTGTTGATCAGATTGGCATCACCCAAATACATTTTGTAGTTGGCCAGGCTTTCGGCAATGCCGGCGACTCCCGCGTTTCGGTTCACGAAACTGGTTTCAATCTGGTTTTTCACTTTCTGAAACTCGGCATCGGTCACCAGGTTCTTCTTTACTTTTTCGATCTCTGCGTTCATACCGGCTTCCAGATCTTCGGCCTTGACGCCCATGTTGGCGATTCCAATGGAGATAAACAGGCCCGGGTCTTCCGTCGACAGCGGAAAGACGCCCGTTTGTACGGCTTTTTGCTGTTTATCCACCAGTTCCTTGTTCATGCGCGAACTTTCACCGCCCGCCAGCAGGGTTTGCAAAACGTCCAGCGCGTAATAGTCCGGATCGCCCTGTGCCGGCATGTGATACGCCTGGAAAACGCCCGGCAGCGAAACGTTGTCATAAACAATATCGCGAACCTCGGCTTTCTGGGCGGGCTCTTTTACGTTCGGGCGGTACGGGGTTTTCGGGCCCTTCGGAATCTCGCTAAAGTACTTGTCTATCAGCTTTTTGGTTTCGTCCGGGTTGATGTCTCCGGCGATGGACAGGATGGCGTTCTGCGGGATGTAAAATTCTTTGTAAAAAGACCGGAACTCGTCAATTTTGGCGGCATTCAGGTCTTCCATCGAGCCGATGGGCGCCCATTTGTAGGGGTGAACCTTGTAGGCATGGCTCAGCACCTGCGGGAAGAAGCTGCCGTAGGGCTGGTTTTCGTACCGCTGGCGCCGTTCTTCCTTCACCACTTCGCGCTGGGTTTCCACGCCTTTTTCATCCACCTTGGCGTGCAGCAGCCGTTCTGATTCCAGGTAAAGACCAAGTTCCAGTTTGTTGGAAGGCAGGATTTCGAAATAAAAGGTGCGGTCGTTGGAGGTGTTGGCGTTCAACTGCCCCCCGGCGGCTTTAACAATTTTCATGTATTCACCCCGTTTGATGTTATCGGACCCTTCAAACATCAGGTGCTCAAAGAAGTGCGCAAAACCCGACCGGCCCGGTTGTTCGTTTTTCGAGCCGACATGGTACATCATCGTGACGGCCACCAGGGGCGTTGTGTTGTCCTGATGCAAAATAACGTGCAACCCGTTTGGCAGATCGTATTCGGTAAATTTGATACGCGGGGCGGTTTGGTCCGCCGGTGTCGTCTCTGCTTTTTTCGGAGCCGCTGCGGTGGGTTTAGGTGCGGGCCGGGGGGTGGGCTTCTTGGGCGTTTGCGCTACGGCCGACCAGAACAGGCACTGGCTCAAGGCAACATAAAGCACGGTTTTTTTCATAAAATGGTTACTAGAATGGAGAATAGGTTGATTCCGGCAATCCGGCCTTTACCAAATATACAATTGTTTTTTTTCGAGTAAACGGTCTTCCGGTAAGCCAGGCGGCAAAGTTTGTCAAAAGGCTGAAAGTGAGGGATGAGTGGCAATTTTGGGCGGCTAATTTATTTTAAATTGATGAGGATCAAGAGCCAGACGGTATTTTTATCAGACCCTATCGCTGGCCGTTTAAGAATCTGATTATGATTGTGATTAGGGTTCCGTTTTTATGGGTGAATGGCATGGCGTTGTTCCCGTTTGTGCTGGTGCGCACAAAACGCCCGGATGCCGTCTTGCTCCACCACGAGCGCATTCACCTGCGGCAGCAACTGGAATTGGGCATTCTGCCGTTTTACGTCTGGTACTTGGCTGAATACCTGATCCGGCGCTGGCAGTACGGCGAGCATTATGCGGCCTACCGCAACATCAGCTTTGAGCGCGAAGCCTTCGAAAATGAATGCGATCTGGCCTACTGGAAGACGCGCCCGTGGTACGGTTTCTGGAAATACCGGACCTCCAGCTTTTAAAGCGGCTCGGTTTCGCGGTAGCTGATGACGCCCAGCATCATTACCAGCGCCGTCAGGATCACCATCACCATCAGAATACCGTCGCGAAAACCGACCAGCTTCAGGTTTTCCGGAATGCTCAGGTACAGCAGAATGGTAATCAAGCCGCGGGGCGCAATAAACACCACCGGGTTGATGCTGCCCGGCAACGAAAACCGGAGAATACCGGCCCGCACCGTATACAGAATGATCAGCAGTAAGAAGCTGACAATCAGAGCATCCGTCTCAATCAGCGCCTGTACATTGGAGGCATATCCAAACAGCAGAAAGAAAAATGTTCGGACGATGAACGCGCCTTCCGCCGTCAGGTTTTTAAACTGATCGAGCTCCTTTTCAAACAGGTCGTTTTTGAAAATTTCGTCGAGCCGCCCCCGGATAAAAAGCTCGGTATTGTTCAGGAATAACCCGAAAACTAGAATGAGCAACAGTGGCGAAAGCTGGTAAATCCGGCTGACCGCGTAGACCAGAAAAAGCACGGAGATAATGGGCAGAAACTTGATGTGGTGGCTAATTTTACTGATCAGGTACAGCAGAAAGAAACAGCAGATCAGGGAAATAACGACCATGATCAGCGTGTCCTTGGCGAAGGAAAGAACCGAGAAAATGCCACCCGATGCGTTGTAGACCAGGAAGTTAAAAATCATAACGCCCAGAATGTCGGACAACGACGATTCGTAAACGATGAACTCGCGGCTGAGGGGGTTGAGGTTGCGGGCTCCGGGAACGGCCACGGCGCTGCTGATCACCGCAAACGGCATGGCAGCCACCAGGCACTTGAAAAAGGACGCTTCCATCAGCACGTAAAACAAGGCGGCCATGAGCAGCGACGTGACCAGAATCGACGCCAGCGACGACCAGAAGGCCCGGCGAATGATTCCGAATTTATCGCCGGTCAGTTCCAGTTCGAGCGCCCCCTCCAGGACGATCAGAATCAGGCCCAGCGTGCCGAGCGTGGGCAGAATGGTATCGACGTACGGCAGTTGAAAGGCAAAATAATTTGTAACCTGCCGCATCAGCATTCCCAACACCAGCAGCAAAATGACCGACGGCAATTTGTAGCGGCTGCTGAGCAGGTCGAAAACGTAGGAAATCAGAACCGATAAACTAAAAATGATAATCAGGTACGAGGTATCCATGCCGTCGAATTTGGCTGCAAAGACGCAATATACGGCTTTCACTCGTTCGGTAGCCAGCCTGGCCCCTTCCTCGGCGACTTAAATCAGGTCCGTCGCAATTTTAGCCGACAGCAGACAGAGCGGAATACCGCCCCCCGGATGAACGCTTCCGCCCACAAAGTACAGGTTCCGGAACTGGTGCGAGAAGTTGGCGTGGCGCAGAAAAGCCGCAAACCGGTTGTTGGAACTGTTGCCGTACAGGGCGCCCTGCGAGCTTGAGGTCCGGCTTTCGATGCTGCGGGGGTCCAGAATGGATTCGCAGGCAATCAGTGCAGCCACATCGACACCCAGGTTCTGGCTCAGTTTCCGGATTACCTGCTGCCGGGTCCGGGCGATCAGGGCATCCCAGTCCTGGCCGGAATTGTTCGGGGCATTGATCAGAATAAACCAGTTTTCGCAGCCCGGCGGGGCATCATCCGGTTTGTGTTTGGACGTGATGTTGAGGTAAACCGTGGGGTCGTCCGAGAGGGTTTTCCCGTTAAAAATCCGGTCGAATTCGGTTCGGTAATCATTGCTGAAGAAGATGTTGTGCAACCCCAGCTCCGAAAATTCTCGTTTGATTCCCCAGTAAAAAATCAGGCCTGAGCTGGATTTCGGCTGGCGTAAAATCCGCTCCGGCTGCCGGGCATTGGGCAGCAGCTTTCGGAACGTGCTCACCACGTCCATATTTGATACAACGGTGTCGTACAGCCGGGGTTCAGCCCCTTCGGTTACCACACCCACGATCCGCTCCCCTTCCGTCACCAGCTTCGTTACGCGGGTGTTGAAATGAAACCGGACGCCCAGTTCTTCGGCCAGCCGCACAAGACTGTTGGTAATACCGATCATGCCGTTTCTCGGGAAAAACGCGCCGATGTTGTACTCCAGGTGCGGAATAATGTTCATCGTGGCCGGTGTCTGGTACGGATCCGAACCGTTGTAAGTTGCGTATCGGTTGAAGAACTGCACCAGCTTCGGGTTTTGAAACCGCTGCTCATTGGCCCGGTTCATGGTTTTGAAAACCTCCAGTTTGGGCAGATTCAGATACCCGTGGAGCGCATCGCGGTTAACCCAGGTGGATAACTTGTGCAGCGATCGGTGCAGAAACAGCTTTTCGGTGATCGCGTACTTGGTGGCACTATCGTCCAGATGAGCCAGCAGGTGCTCGGCGGATTCGCCCAGATTGGTTTCTACTTCGCGGGCAAAAGCCGTTCGGTCGGCCCAGGCGGTCAGCCGAGTGCCGTCATCCCAGAAATACCGACAGGTTTCGTCCAGCCGAATGTAATCGAAGTAATCTTTGGGATTACGCCCGGCCAGTTGGAACAACTCATCGACCAACTGCGGCATGGTAAAAAGCGACGGCCCGGCATCAAACCGAAAGCCGTCCTGCCCGAAGCCCGACAACTTCCCACCGGGATATGCATTGGCTTCAAACACATCAACTTCGTATTCTTTGACCGCCAGCCGAACAGCGGCCGCAATCCCGGCAATTCCGGACCCAACAATAGCAGCGGATTTTGGCAAAACAAGGGGAATTTAAGCGTTTCCGACGGAGAAGCTCGTTTTCAACCCGTCAACTTCCTACAACCGTTTGTAGTAGTTCAAGGTTACAGAAGCCTGGTTGCCTTTTTCGGGAAGGGTGTAATAGCCGTTGTTGTCTCTGCTGAAGCAAATGGCCTCACTCTGCGTACCGATTGGGTCCGTCGCCAGCGATTTGTAGCTGTTTTTCTGCAGCACATCCGCCAGCGACTGGCCACCTTGCCGACGCCAGTGATATGCTCCAAAGTAGGATATCAGCAGAATTTCGTTGCCATCTTCCGAAACACTACCGCCCGTGATCATGCTCAGGGGAAGTTCTCCGTAATAATCCGCTTTGTTGACCTCAGTCGTGCTCTGCGGATACGCCAGCCGATAGACGCGGACTTTGCTTTCATCCTTCGTTACCACCCACAAGTCGCGGGTTTGCGGATCGAGCAGGATGGCTTCGGCGTTGCGCGGACCGTCGGAATACCGGAAACTGATTTGATCAATACCGCCGACGGTTTCTTCCAGGTTTTTCGGTTCCGGAAACCGGTAAATATAGCTAACGTCGTTCTGCTTGAAATTATCGCCAATATCAGCCAGGTAAAGGTACGAGACCCCGTCCTGCGGGCCGGGCCCGATGGCCAGATCTTCCCAGTCGCGGTTAACGATGCCGGACAGCGGAAACCGTTTTTCCAGCTTGCCATCGGTGGTCATCAGGTTGATCTGGGCGGGGGTTCCGCTGTCTTCCTGTACCCACAACCGACCGTCCATCGTGCGGCTGGCCACCATCCCGGAGGCTTCGTCGACCAGTCCGGGCTGAACAGGGAATTTCTCCGGCGTGGTGGAAAAGCGGTCGGAAGATTTGCTGGGGAAGATTTCGTTGCAGGAAAAAAGCGTTAGCAGCAGAAAGACAGTCAGATACCGGAAATGCATTCGTCTCAAGGTTGGTTGTATAGTACAAATAACGTTAAAACCGGGGCATCTGATTGTGGGAGCCACGGAATTTTGAGTAAACGCGTGTCAGCGGGCAATCGTGTAAGGAAACCGTTCGCGGTAAAGTTGCCGGAATGTTAGCGTATAAATCAGCAGAACGCAGGCCAACGCCGTCGAAAGGGGGTACGCCTTAACCGTTTTTGGTGGAGGAAGGAATCGGTTTTTTCAACACCGTACGAAGAGCCGTGATGGTGGCCAGCATGTATAACACCGCCGACATTTCAACCCAGGCCATTATGGCTGCTTCCACCACCGGTGGCGACGACCCGCCCAACGCCGTCAGAAAATAGTGATAAATGACGTACAGGACATAAGCCCCAAGGTTGGCCGCATTGAACCAGTTTACGGGCTGATCAACCAGGAATGAACCGCCGTTCCTTCGCGCCAGGACCACCCACCCGACCAGAGAAGCCAGCACACCAATCAGCAGATTAAAAATCCCGACCAACAGAAAAGCGTGTACCTCTTCGCTCCATTGGGTGTAGCCGTTGATCCCGTAGAAAACAGCAAATAAGACGGCCGGCAGCAGCTTGTTGGTCCGGAAATACGACTGAAAACCCGTCCAGACCAAGCGTTCCAATCGTTTGGCCCTGTGGCTCTGATAGGTTTCCTCCATGTTCAGCAGACCCTGCCGCCCGCCAAACCCGTCGTGAACTTCCCGCAACGCCTGCCCGAACGGCATCCCCCGCTCCGTTCGCTCGGCAATACCGCTGGCGTAGTGATCGGTCAGTTCGGCAATCAGCTCTTCGTTGATCAGCCAGTTTTCTTTCCGCAGGTGGCTGTCGATTGCTTGCAGTTGAGCGGGGTTCAGGGTCATATCAGACAGCTGGTTTTAACGAAGTAGCTCCGCCCTTCAGGAGTTGTTGCAGGTTTTCCAGCATGACGGCCAGTTCCGTAATACGCCCGGCGGCTTCGGTATGGCCATCTTTCGTCAGCGAATAATACTTCCGCGCCCGGCCTTCTACCACCTGCGTTTCGGTCGTCAGCAGCCCTTCGGCTTCGAGCTTGTGCAAAGCCGGGTAAAGCGCTCCCTCGGTGACGTTCATCTGGCCGGCCGTCAGCGCCTTCACTTTCTGGGTGATTTCATAGCCGTACATCCGTTCCTGCTCTTCCAGAAGCCGCAGGATGATGACGGAGAGGCTGCCTTTTAAAAACTGCTGATTGGTGCTCATGGCAGCAAGTATACACACAAAATCAATATACTTATAAATCTTATGTATATATTTCTCTAATGTGTTACAAAGAATCGTGCAGTTCGTTTCGACAAGTACCGTAATCCTGACCGGAAGCCGTATCTTTGCGGAACATGAAAACGTATTTTCGCCTACTTTCATACGCCCAGCCCATCGGCCGCTTTCTGACGCCGTTTTTGTTGACGTCGTTGCTAGCCAGCGTGTTTGGGGTATTGAACTTTACCTTACTGATTCCGTTGCTGGATGTCCTGTTTGACAAAGTTGACCCCGTGGAACTCCAGAAACTGCTGAGCCAGCCCGCACCCACCTTGTCGCTTGAAAACTCGCCCATCGACGTCTTTCGCTATTATTTCGCCCGCTTTTTTCAGGAACACGGTAAAATCGGAGCGCTTCGCTTCGTGTGTAGTGTGGTGGTCCTGTCGGTTATCCTGAACAACCTGTTCAAGTACCTTTCCGTCCGGCAAATGGAAACCTTCAAGGCCCGGATGGTGGCCCGGTTGCGGGAAAAGGTTTTTACCAAAGCCATTCGACTGCACCTTGGTTTTTTTTCGAACGAACGCAAAGGCAACCTCATCGCCCGCATCCTGACCGACGTTCAGGAAGTTGAAAATTCGATTGCCAACAGCCTCTCGGCGGCTTCCAAAGAGTTTTTTCTGCTGGTTGCCTACATCGTAGCGCTGTTCAAGATTTCGGCCAACCTGACCTTTTTTGCCCTGCTGGTGATCCCGGTTTCGGGCGGCTTTATTGCCATGCTCGTCCGGCGAATGAAACGGGATGCGCAGAGCGGACAACAGCGGCTGAGCGGCATTCTGAGCCTGCTCGACGAAACGTTTGGCGGCATGCGCGTGGTGAAAGGCTTCAACGCCGAATCGTTCATTACCCGGAAGTTCCAGGTCGAAAATGAAGGCTATCGCCAGTCGGTCCGGTCGCTGGCCAACCGGCGCGAACTGGCCTCGCCCTTCTCGGAGGCCATGGGCGTAACGGTTGTTGCCCTGATTCTGCTCTACGGCGGCTCGCTGGTGCTGAACAACCAATCGGATTTGTCAGCTTCGGATTTTATTACGTTCATCGCGATTTTTTCCCAGGTTACGCGCCCGGCCAAGGAGATTTCCAACGCCTTCAGCGGCTCACAGCGCGGGATTGCGTCGGGCGAACGGGTGCTGGAGCTGATCGATACCGTCCCGGCCATTCAGGATAAGCCCAACGCCACTGAGCTAACCGGTTTTCAGCGGAACATTGAGGTTAAAAACGTTTCATTTGCTTACCAGGCCGACCGCCCGGTGTTGAAAGGCGTCAATTTCACGCTCGAAAAAGGCAAAACCATCGCACTCGTCGGTGCGTCGGGGGGCGGTAAATCAACCATTGCCGACCTGATTCCCCGCTTTTACGACCCTGCTGCCGGGCAGATTCTGATCGACGGCGTTGACCTGCGGGATTGCACCACGCAGTCGCTCCGGAATCTGATGGGCATCGTGACGCAGGAAAGCATTCTGTTCAACGATACGGTTTTCAACAACATCGCCTTTGGCAGCGAGGCCACGGAGCAGGAAGTGATACGGGCCGCCCAGATCGCCAACGCCCACGATTTTATTATGGCCCAACCCGAAGGCTATCAGACCGTTATCGGCGACCGCGGAGGCCGCTTGTCGGGTGGACAGCGGCAGCGCATCAGCATTGCCCGCGCCGTGCTGAAAAACCCACCGATCCTGATTCTGGACGAAGCAACGTCGGCGCTGGATACGGAGTCGGAAAAACTGGTGCAGGAAGCCCTAACGCGCCTGATGGCCAACCGAACCTCGCTGGTGATTGCCCACCGGCTGAGCACCATTCAGCACGCCGATGAGATTCTGGTGGTGCAGAACGGCGAAATTGTCGAGCGCGGCACGCACCAGGATTTGCTGGGGCTGGACGAAGGGTTTTACCGGCGGCTTACCGTCTAAAACCGTCAGTCGGTTCCATTCCGCCGGGTTTGGTAACACACCTGATGGATGAAGCTTAGCTTTTCCATGACACCGGGCGGGATAACAAACGGGTACAGATCGGCGTGGCCCATGCTGCGGTTCAGGTTATTCATGGCAAACGACAACGGTCCCCATAAGTCCATCAGGGCTTTAAAGTCTTCCGGATCGTAGGGATCGGTTTTCTCGATTTCTACCCCGCTCATGGAGTCAACCAGCGACTGAAACTTGACGCTCAGGCCAAACGCGTGCGCGGTTTCAAGCGTATCCAGAATGTGCAGGTAATGCGCCCAGGTCTCGGCCCAATCTTCCCACGGGTGGGCGGTGGCGTAGGCGCTGATGTAGTTAAGATTCCAGCCCGCCGGTGGCCCCTCCCGGTAATGCCGCTTCAGGGCATCTTTGTAACTCTGGCGTTCGTCGCCAAATAGGTCACGGTACGCGTCGATTCGCGCGGTGTTCCGAATCAGTCGATCCCAGTAATAATGCCCTATTTCGTGCCGGAAGTGGCCCAAAACCGTGCGGTATGGTTCGTCCATCTTCTGGCGGGTCATCTCCCGCTCGATGTCGTCCGCTTCCACGATGTTGATGGTAATCAGCCCGCGCAGGTGACCGGTCCGGACCCGGCGTTGGGTGCCGTCGGCCAGAAAATCGAAGGAAAGGCCGTTGTCGGGATCAACCGATTTGCTCATCAGCGGCAGCTTCATGCGCCGGAGCGCGTAAATCAGGCGGTGTTTGGCGGTTTCGATGCCCTTCCAACGCAGCAGGTACTCCGGCTTGCTCAGGTTGGGGACGGTCCGGTTCAGCTGGCAGGCTTCGCAAAACCGGGAACGGCCGCTTTGGTCTTCCACCAGCCAGTTACAAACCCCGTACTGGTGGTTGGCGCAATAGCGGTACAGGGTGTCATCCTGACCGTAAATCTGAAAAGTTTCGGCGTCGTTCGCAACCAGCGGAAGCAGTTCCAGCTGGCGAGCCAGAAAACCGAGCGGATATTCACACTGCGGACAACGGCTGTTTTCGAAATAAATCGGCTCTCCGCAGTGCGTGCATTTAAAAAGTTTCATACTCCAACAGGTTGAAGGATTCCCCGGAGCCCTCCTTTCCTATATCTGACGTTCAACAATTTCCCTAGTAACGTCTTTACGCTGAAATGGTTCGTTTGTCCGCCGTATATCGGTCGGAATGTAAACAAAACCGCCAACGCCCATCGGACGCTGGCGGTCTACACACCCAACGCATTACAGAGTTTAGTTCAATACCACGCTTTCACCGCATCTTCCAGCGCACCGGGCCGGTCAACGGTTACGTTCAGCAGCGCAAAGGGTGGTTCGCCCCAGAGCATTCGCCAGCGGAAATCCGTCTGGCTGATGGTGCGGCAGAAGCCGTTGGAAAACCACCAGACGGTATAAAGCCGCTCTTTCCCGCGCTGCAACGATCCCACGTAGACCCAGCGCCCATGTATCTGTTTTTCGGCCACCGCGCCAAACGTGTACCCGCTCCCCCGCCAGCAAACCGTTGGGCTGTGTTCCGCGCTGTAGGCCGTTCGAACGGGTTTCAGATACACCAGCACCCCCTTTTTGCTGTACTGCCAAAAGCCGTTATCCACCGGTTTGCTCGCATACCCCGCCGGAACGGCAACCCGGACGGGAACGGCGGGCTGGCTGCGCTGAATCAGTCCGAAACCGGCCAAGCCCGCAACCCCGTAAACCAGCGCCAGCCGCTTCCAGGCCAGATGGGCGCCGGCAGGAAACGGTGTTCCGAACCGTTGATAAAGCCGGGGCAGACTCAGGTTTAAGGGCAACAACAGATAAAGCGCCAGACACGCCAGCCCAACCCCGTCGTGCAGCGGATCGTCGGGTACAATGTAAAACAGCACCAGCGTGAGCATCCGGATCAGGTTGGTCAGCAGCACCAGAAGGACAGTTCCAAGCCCCACTGCCGCCAGCCATCCCACCGACAGCCGCGTTTGGGTCCGGTTTTCGAGATGGATGATCAGAAACAGGCTGGCCAGCGCCGATAAACCCGTCATCTGTAAACCCATGCAGGCCGGGTCGATGGCAAATTCATGACCGTTCAACTGAATCAGGTTGCCACTGGCCGTGGCCTCAACGCCCACATGCCGCAGCAGAGTCGTCACCCAGCTACTCAACTGCAACCGGATCGGAAAGCCAAAAACCGTCGCCAGCCACCTCAGTACCGGCGACATCAGCAGCAAGCCGCCCAGAACGCCCAGCCAGCGCCCCCGCGCAGGCGTCAGCATGACGTAGACGGCCAGCGCCAGCCCGAGCCAGAAGGTCAGATCAGTTCCCTGCATACCGCCTTTTTTGCCAGCTATAGCCCATCCAGAGCGCCAGCAGCAACAGTAAAGCCCATTCGTGCGGTTCGGGCACGGCGCCGGTGTTTTTCAGGGTTGCGTTGCCCAGGCCGTCCGACGTCTTTTTGATTTTAAAACGGTCGTAGTCCTGCAGCGTTTCCAGGACCAGCAAACTCGACAGGGGTGAAACGATATGAGCCTGCCGGGCCTCGGCAATCAGCGACTCCTGGCGGAAGTCCGGCGAAAAATAATGCCGCCCAATTTGGTTCAGCAAGTGGTTGTAGGCATACAGCCGAACCAGATGGTCCGGGGCCGCGCTTGCTTCGAGAACCGTTTTTCCACCATCCGGCCGGCGAACAATCCGAACGCCTGACTGCGGCAGGAAAGTCGATTGATTCGCTACCGTCGGCGCAGCAAACTGCCTTTGCCGGAGCAGGGATTGCAGTTCCTGGATGGAGCCGTAATCCGTTTGAAAAATGCCAAACTCGCTCAGGGTTTTCACCAGATCAGACGGTTTCGACAGGCAGAAAGTCCGCACCGGGGGTTGATTAACGCGCTGCTGACTCAAAGCCCGGGCGTAGGAACTCCCCGCCAGGTCTTCGAGTTGCGGCCCCGTCTGGGCGCCTTTTGTGACAAACAGTGCCGAACCCGGATCCGGAATCCGGTAAAACGGAAAGACGCTGAAACGCTGCTCCAGCAACTGGTCGATCAAGTCGTCACGGTTGCCCGGGGTCAGTTGAATCAGTTCGTCCGTGTACACCCAGACTGGGCGCTTTTCGGCCATTGTTAACACCGCATCAATGTCTGCTTTGGTCCAATCCTGGTGCAAATCGAGGTAGATCGCCCGTGGATCGAACGCTTCCAGGTTCTGCCGGGCGGGTTGGAGTTGGTAGGTATGTCCGTTAAACCGAAACCCGCCGGTCGCCAGGGCCGGGGCGTCGAAACGAATTTCCCAGCGCGGCTGGTAGGTTGATTCCCGGAGAAGGTGTTTACCAAGCGGCTTTTCAAACCAGCCGGTTTTCAGGTAATCGGATAAGACCGGGTGCTGGGGCTGCTGCGAAAAGTCCAGCTTTACGGTTTCGGTAGCGTTCCGGCCGTCGGGCCCGTCAAACCAGGGATTTTCGTAGACCAGTTGCGGTACGTCACCCGATTCGTTTTCCAGCCGAAGGGGCGACGTGATGCCAATCTTTACCTGCCGCGTCTGGCCCGGCATACACGGAAACACCCGTACCGTTATCCGATTGCCTTCCCGCCAGTGGACCACCGACGGATCACGCTCTTCGACGCCCACAATGGTTCGGTAAGCGCTGTCGGCTTTCGCCTTGGTGGTCAGCACGCCTTTTTCCTCGCGCCCGTTAATCCACAACGACAGCGACGTAACGACCGAACCCGGCGACAGGTGAAACGTGTACAATGCTTCCTGTTGCATGTACTGATTACCGTTGTAAACCTGCAATGTCTTTTCAGTGTACGCCAGCCGGTATTCCGGATAAATCCGGGTTTGCGTCAATACGTTGGTGGTTCGTAGGTCCGTACCCGACCATAAGCGTTCTTCATTCTCGTGCCGGAAGTTATAAAGCATCCCGATGAGCTTATTTCCACCCACATCCCATGTTTTGCTCGGTTTTCGCAAGGCCGTAGCAATCATCACCAGCGGATCATGGCGCTTCAATTCCCACTGATGTTCAAACACCTTGTTGCCCCAGTCGTCAACCTGGCTGTAGACGGAGCCGGTTTTCAGGTATCGTTGCGTAATCCAGTTGTTCGGCAGTTGCTGGGCCAGCAGAATCCAGACGGGTAGCTCGTCGTCTTTTCGGGCAGCAATGGCGTTTGTGGTGTATCGAATCCGGGTATCCAGCTGAGTCCACTGATGAACAAACCAGAACGCAATTGCCAGCGGTACAAAAAGCCCGGCGGTGATGGCCGGTTGCCGGTGCTCATGATCCCGCCAGCTTTGCCAGAGTATGCTGCCAACCCCGATGGTGAGGACGAAGGGAATAAAAATGTGACCACCAACGCCCAACAGAACCAGCCCTAAAAATCCGTAAGGGTAGTAGGGAAGTGCATAAATGGTTTGGTACAGGAACAGACACCACACAACCGTCAGGACAAACAGCAGCACCTGCTGACCGCGAACCGACAAACCGTTCAACCAAGCTACCCCAAGGAGTGCCATTCCGGCCAGTACCAGCAACCCCTGCAACCACGGCACGGACTCGTGGAAAACCGGCAAGTCGCGGTTCAGGGCGTAGGCGCTCATCAGCCACAAAACCATCATGGACAGACGGGCCGGTCGCCCCTGCTCCGGTTGCGTCCGGGAAAACCGCAGCATTTTATTGGTCAACAACAAAATAGTGTAGGCCGTCGCCAGGCTGTAATGAAAGACGAACAGAGCGAAGTTGTGCGCAAAACCGTTGCGGGCCCCATACCAATCATACCCGCCGAAGATCAGGGCGGACACCCCAACCGCTACCAGACCCCAGCCAAACAGCGGCTGCCGGAAAACCAGCCACCACCAGGGCGGTTGATTGATGGGCCCGGGAGTCGTACTAGTAGAATTTATAGACTCAAAAGGGGAAGATGAAACCAAGTCGGCCTTGGTTGGCGGGTTGAAATGTGTGTCCATATTTTCTTATTGAAAAGAACTTTGTAAAGCAAAGTAAAAGAGAGGTGATTGTCAATATCTGCCCGGCATTTTATTTTACAGGCTTCTATACAACCTTGACAGTTAAACGCTTACCTAAAAATCAATTCCATCGGTGGTCGTTCTGGTCTACCATTCACAAGCGGAGACTCCATAAAAGCCGTAGATCGCCAAGGTCACTACAGGGGAAGCAACTAGTTGCGACGAAAAAAGAAGGCATGACCAAATGCAAGGAAGGTAGGCCGGGCGGATTGTTTTGATTTGATCAGACCAGAGGATAAGTTTACAGCCCAGTACAAAAAATAAACGTAGACAGAAGGGGTGCTTTTGTGGTTAGGTAGTAACCGGCTACCCGGTTATCGCCTGTGAATCAAAATATTTCATCAAACAGCAGTTGTCAGGATTTGCCTTTTTTCAGCATGAGAACCCGTTTTGTAATCGTTTTCGGTCTGGCCTGCCTGACCTTTTTACCGTCGGTCTGGGCGCAGAAAAATGTCCGGCTGCAAGGTAATGTCAGCGGATTAGGCTCAACGATGATTTACCTCAAGAAAACCGATAACACCAACAGTCGGCCCGTCGTTGTTGATTCAACCCGGTCGGCCGATGGACGGTTTTCGTTCAGCCGCAGCATTCCGGAAGTTGATTTTTACAATGTGGTAGCCGCTGGTCTGCCGGGTCAGGTGCAGTTTATCTGGGACGGCGATCTGACGCTCGAGGGCACCCGCGACCTGTTTCGGGAATCGGAAATCAAGGGCTCCCCGCTCACCGACAGCTGGCTGAAGTTCCAGAACGAGGTAGACCGCCCGTACCGCGATGTGCTGATGGATTTGTACAACGAGCGCCAACGGTCGAGCAGCGATACGGCAATTGCTACCCGGGTGGCGCGGGAAGAGAAACGACTCAAGCAGGAGCAGATTCAAAAAGTGGCCCAGCAGATTCGGGAAAACCCCGACTCGCAGCTGAGTCTGTATCTGTTGAACTGGTACTGGACGCAGCTACCGAAAGCCGAAGCCCGTGCTATGTACGAAAAATTAAATCCATCGTTGAAAAATCATTCGCTGGCGAAGCGTCTGCAAAACCAGCTAAAATAAGTAAGGCTTTCTTTTTTTGCCCTATTCTGCAAATTGGCGGCACCCATGTCTACGATTTGTAAACATGGGTAAGAGGCCCAACTTCTTCACCAAAAATCAACACATCAGTCGTTTACCCGCACGTAGGTTTCGGTGATTATCCGGTCAATGCCTAGTTTTTCAACCTTCTCTACCCCTTTTTGAACCAGGGTGTCCCCCGCTATTTTCACCACGAATTCAAACTTGTTGTTCTCCCAGGCCGGATCGATGTAGTATTCCAGATGCTCGGTATAAACACTGTCGGCCAACGTATATTTTCCACCACCGGCCGAGAACGCAGCCGCCGAATCCTTGCCCGTGCGCCTATCATGACTCATGAACGCAAAGTGCGTCGGATTGATCATTTTAATCATTTTGACGTTCGGATTAAAGGTGGAAAAAGTTGTATCCTTTTGCGAAGCAGTAGCCGAAACTAATTCCCAGGTTCCGATGATGGGCGGGGCCGACGATTTTTGCTGGCAGCTGCTGATGACCGAAATAAGGGCGACAAAAAGAGGCAGAGTTCTAAATTTCATAAATCAATACGCTGTAAATCAATTTACAACAAACAAAGGAATAACGATTTTGATGGAGGTATTCTAATTTGCTCACCCCCGTTTTAGCAATAAATAAAACTTGGCGGAAGAGAAAAACCTCCGCCGTTTCCATTCTTGGGCCGTTGGTAAATACCGTATTTGTTCGGTAAGTTAGTAGTTTCAAGTGATATTTAGCGGGTCTGTTCATTATCCTTACCGAGTCATGAAGTTTTTCCTCTACCTCTTTTTCCTTACCTCCTTCGCTTACGGCCAATCGTACGATCTGGTTATCAAAAACGGTCGCATTGTCGACGGAACCGGCAACCCCTGGTACTACGCCGATGTGGCCATCCAGCATGGGAAAGTAGTCCGGATCGGGACGATTCCGGCCACGGATGCCAAAACCGTCCTTGATGCCCGCAACCAGATCGTCGCCCCCGGTTTCATCGACGTTCATACGCACGTGGAAGGCAGCTTGCAGGACCGCCCCGGCGCTGAAAATTTTCTCTACGACGGGGTTACGACGCTCGTTACCGGCAACTGCGGCAGTTCGGCCACCAACCTACGGCTTTTCTACGATTCGCTGCGGGTCAGCGGCTTTTCACCCAACGTGGCCTCGATGATTGGTCATAATACCGTGCGGTTAAAAGTAATGAAAATGGCCTTCCGCGAACCAACCGCCAGAGAGCAGACCGAAATGGAAGCCCTGGTGGAACAGGCCATGAAAGACGGCGCGGTGGGTCTTTCAACGGGTTTGATCTACACGCCCGGCACCTACGCCCACACGCCCGAGATCGTCAATCTGGCCAAAATGGCGTCGCGTTACGGCGGGGTGTATGCATCGCACATGCGCAACGAAGGGCAGGAGGTCAAGAAAGCCATTGAAGAAGCGATTCAGATTGGCCGCGAAGCCCAGATTCCGGTCGAGATTTCGCACTTCAAAGTTGCCAGTAAACCCATTTGGGGTTCCAGCGCCGAAACCGTTGGTATGGTGGAAGCCGCCCGGCGCGAAGGACTTGACGTCACCGTTGACCAATACCCTTACACGGCCTCGAGCACTTCGCTTTCGAGCATCGTTCCCTCCTGGGCGCTGGCCGACGGTGATTCGGCCACGCTGACCCGCTTCCGCGATCCGGCCACCCGCACCAAAATCCGGAAGGAAATGCTCGATGCCTTAAAGAAAAACGATCGTAAGAACTACGACTACGCCGTGGTGGCTTATTATCCGGCCGACACCGCCTTCAACGGCCTGAGCATTAGCAAAATTAACCAGAAGCTGGGCCGCAAAGACAAAGCCGATGCGGAAGCAGACCTGGTGCTGGAATTGATGGAAAAAGCGGACATGAAACGGATTCAGATGGTCTATCACACCATGTCGGAGGAAGACGTGGCGACTATTATGCGCTACCCAAACACGATGGTGGCATCGGATGCGGGCGTGGCACGGTTCCAGTCCGGTATGCCGCACCCGCGCGGATATGGTACGAACGCCCGGGTGTTGGGGCGGTATGTTCGGGAGAAAAAAGTAATTCCGGTGGAAGAAGCCGTCCGGCGGATGTCGTCGCTGCCTGCCCAACGGTTTAAGCTCGAGGACCGCGGGATTCTGAAACCCGGCTATGCCGCTGATCTTGTGATTTTCGACGAAAAAACCGTGTCCGACCAATCCACCTATGAAGCTCCCCACGCCTATTCGACCGGGTTCTCATACGTGCTGGTCAACGGCGTGCCGGTGATTGAGAACGGGCGGCACAACGGCAAACGTCCGGGGCAGGTGCTGATGGGCAAGGGCTATGCCGGCAAAGCGGAATAAACCGGCTGCCGGTTTTACGCCAAAATGCCCTTCACCAGTTTTCCTTCCACATCGGTCAGGCGAAAACGGCGGCCCTGGAATTCGTAGGTCAGCTTTTCGTGATCGATACCCAGCAGGTGCAGCAGCGTGGCCTGAAAATCGTGGACATGCACCGGATTGCGGGCGATGTTGTAGCCAAACTCGTCGGTTTCGCCGTAGGTGATTCCGGGCTTCACGCCCCCGCCCGCCATCCACATGGTGAAGCAGCGCGGGTGGTGGTCGCGGCCGTAATTATCTTTGGTCAGCTTGCCCTGTGAGTAGTTCGTGCGGCCAAATTCACCGCCCCAGACCACCAGCGTATCATCCAGCAAACCGCGTTGCTTCAGGTCCTGCACCAGAGCCGCCGACGCCTGATCGGTGGCTTTACACTGTTTGGCCAACGCCTTGGGCAGATTACCGTGCTGGTCCCACCCCTGGTGATACAGTTGCACAAATTTCACATCGCGTTCCAGCAACCGGCGGGCCATCAGACAGTTGGCAGCATAGGTCCCCGGGTTGCGGGCCTCTTCACCGTAGAGATCAAATACCCATTCCGGTTCGTCGGACAGATCGTTCACGTCCGGCACAGAGGTCTGCATCCGAAACGCCATTTCGTACTGCGCAATGTGGTTGGAAACCTCCGGATCGCCGTACAGTTCTTCCTGGACCTGATTCAAATCCTTCAGGGCATCGAGCATGGACCGCCGGTCCGCCGAGCTGTAGCCGCTGGGGTTGCTCAGGTACAGCACCGGATCGTTGCCGGAGCGAAACTGCACCCCCTGGTGTTTGGACGGCAAAAAACCGTTGCCCCACAAGCGGGCGTACAATGGCTGATCCTGCGGGGCGTCTTTCGACACCATCACGATAAACGCGGGCAGGTTTTCGTTGGCAGTTCCCAACCCATAACTCACCCACGAACCGATGCTGGGCCGCCCGGCCAACTGATTTCCCGTCTGAAAGAACGTCAGCGCCGGGTCGTGGTTGATCTGCTCCGTATACATGGACTTGATGAAACACAGGTCGTCGGTTACTTTAGCCGTGTAGGGCATTAGCTCGCTTACCCACGCGCCACTCTTGCCGTGCTGCCGGAACTGGTACGGCGAACTCACCAGCGGCAGGGCCGACTGCTGGGCGCTCATACTCGTCAACCGCTGCCCCTTCCGAACCGATTCGGGCAGGTCCTGGCCGTGCATTTTTGCCAGATGGGGTTTATAATCAAACATTTCTAATTGCGACGGTCCTCCGCTCTGAAACAGATACACCACCCGCTTGGCCTTCGGAGCGCGGTGGGGCACGGTATCGATCCGCTCGGCCGGACTCGAGAACAGCCCGGAAGAAGGCAGCAGCGAACCCAGCGCCAGCGTGCCCAGGCCCCACGATGCCTTGTTCAGAAAAGACCGCCGGTTGAAAGTATCGGCCAGACTTTGCGCCAGTTTCTCGTTCATCGTTTTAGGGTTAATGTTTGGTAATAAAAGCTTCCGAGTTCATAACCGTACTGGCAACAACGGCACCAGCCGCCAGCGCGGGCTTCTCGCCATCGCTCGGCAGTTGGTATTCGCCCGCCTGAAGCCAGCCCTGCATTTTGGCGGGGCTTTGCCGAAACTTGCGGTACTCCTGTTCGTACAGTTTCGTCAGAATTGCCAGCTCCTTTTCCACCGGTTTACGGCCGGTCAGCAACCGGAATAGCTGTGTCAACCGATCCGGTAACGCTTTCGATTGTTCAAACGACCGGGCGGCCACCACTTTAGCGGCTTCCACAAACTGCGGATCGTTGAGCAGCACCAGCGCCTGCAGGGGCGTTGAGGTTTTCTGCCGCTGCACCACGCAGTAGCTCCGCGAAGGCGCGTCGAACGTGTTCATCGACGGGGGCGGGTTGGTCCGGCGCCAGAAGGTGTACAGGCTCCGGCGGTACAGCTTTTCGCCTTTGTCCTGCTCATACGTGGTGTTGTTGACCGCCCACAAGCCTTCGGGCTGGTATGGTTTCACGCTTTCGCCCCCCAAACGACCCGACAGCAGGCCGCTGGAGGCCAGGGCGTTGTCGCGAATCATTTCCGCCGTCAGCCGGAACATCGGCCCCCGCGCCAGCCAGGTGTTTTCCGGATCTTTCTTCAGCAAATCCGGCCTTCTGTGCGACGATTGCCGGTACGTTGCCGACATCACAATCAGTTTTTGTAGGGCTTTTACGTTCCAGCCCGACTCCCGAAACTGAACCGCCAGCCAGTCGAGCAGTTCCGGATGCGTCGGCAAGTTGCCCTGATTGCCGAAATTGTTGGCCGATTTAACCAGTCCCGTACCGAAATAAGTCTGCCAGTACCGGTTGACCACCACGCGGGCCGTCAGCGGGTTGTCCGGATGCAGTAACCATTTGGCCAGCCCGAGCCGGTTTCGGGGATATTCTTTCGGGAACGGCAGGATACTGGCCGGAACGTCGGGCCGCACGCGCTCGCCGGGGGCGTCGTAAACACCGCGTTTGAGCAGGTACGTAGGCCGGGGCGTTTTCATTTCTTCCATCACCATCACCTCCGGAACGTCTTCCATGATGCGGTTGCGTTCCGCCCGGAGTTTTTGCAGTTCGGCGCGCTGCTGCTGGTAGGTCGCCGACACCGTGTGGAGGTAATAGGCCGGGTCGGGAGTGAGTTGCGGGTCGGCTTTCGCCAGCGCCTGCACTTCCGGCGGGGTCAGTTCCCGGTTATACACCACCAGTTCATCGAATGAACCTTTCTTGAAACCCGTTCCGCGCATATCGGCGCCCACCATCAAGCCCGTTTGCGAACCGTTAAACAGGATGTCTTTGTATAGATTATCTTTTTCGGTCACCAAAGCTGCTTCTTTGCCATCGACGTACAGCCGCAGCCCGCGGGCTTTGCTCGAACCGTCGTAGGTCATCGTCAGGTGAATCCATTTTTCCTTGGGCAACACTTCTTTTCCAATCCGGACGATGTTGTTGTAGGGCCAGGTGTGGGCCATCAGCAGTTCCGCCTTGCCATCGCGCAGGTTCAGAAAATACCCCCGGAAGTTGTACAGAATATCGCCGTTGCCCTTGTGGACGAGCGCGGCTTTATTTATCCCTTTCGGAATGTTGATCCAGACACCGATGGTAAACGGCTGCGACCGGTTGAAAATACCGACCTCGCCCAGTTTCAGAATATCGTCGCCGTTGGATTGAAACGCCTTGCCGTGTTTCCCCGGCACCAGCACCGGATCGAGCACCTTGCCGGTGTCTTTCCGGCTAACGGCGTTCAGAAACGTACCGTTGACCAGCTTGTCAAACGTAAAATGAGCCTGCAACCCTTTCTGAAAATCAAACGGTATGGCCCGATCTGTTTTGGCCTGCCACTGCGCAAAAGCCGATTGCTCCTGCGATACGGTTTGGCTCAGGGCCGTTTCGGCGGTTTTGATTCTGGTATCTAAAAACCGAAGCAGGCTGTCGTGCTTCGATTCGGTCAGCAGCATCGTCGGCACCGGCATGGCGTCGTCCCAGGAAATTTGCCCGGCTTCGTCGACGTTGTTGAAAAAGGCAAACAGGCTGTAATAATCCTTCTGGCTGATGGGGTCGTACTTGTGGTCGTGGCAGCGGGCGCACTCGACAGTCATGCCCATCAGGGCCGTTCCGACGGTATTGGCGCGGTCGGCTACGTATTCTACTCGAAATTCCTCGTTGATGATTCCGCCCTCCATGTTCTGGGAGTGATTGCGGTTAAAGCCGGTCGCCAGCCGTTGCTCGCGGCTGGAATGCGGCAGCAGATCGCCCGCCAGTTGCCAGGTAACGAACTGATCATACGGCTGGTTGCGGTTAAACGACCGAATAACCCAGTCGCGCCAGGGCCACATCGGCCGGTACCGGTCAACGGTGTACCCATGCGTGTCGGCGTACCGCGCGATGTCCAGCCAATCGACGGCCATTTTTTCGCCGTAGTGTGGTGATTTTAGCAACCGATCCACCACTTTTTCGTAGGCGTTGGGCGAGCGGTCGGTCAGAAAGGCATCCACTTCGGCTACGGTTGGCGGCAAACCCGTCAGGTCGAGTGTCACCCGGCGCAGCAAGTTCTCCTTGTCGGCTTCGGGCGAGGGCCTAAGCCCCTGCTCTTCCATTTTACTCAGGACAAAATAGTCGATGGGATTTTTGGACCAGCGCGTATTTTTCACGGTCGGCAAGTTCGCTTTTGTCGGTCTGATCAGGGCCCAGTGCGGTTTGTATTCCGCGCCCTGTTCAATCCACTTGAGGAGTACGGCTTTTTCATAATTCGTCAGCGCCCGGTTCGACGCTTTGGGCGGCATCATCTGGTCTTCATCCGTGGTTACCAGTCGGTAATACACCTCGCTTTCGGCCAGATCACCGGGCACAATGGCGTGTTTTTTGTGCTTGGCTTTTTTCAAAGCCGCCATCGCCCCTTCGCGGGTAGCCAGTTCAAGGTCGCCTTTCTGACTGGCTTTATCGGGACCGTGGCAGAAAAAGCACTTATCCGACAGAATTGGTTTGACGTGCAGGTTGTAGTCAACCTTGTCGGGAAGCTGATCGGCCAACTGTTCGATTTCGGCCGGCTTTTCCACTCCTCCACAACCCTGCATCAGCCAGATTGTGCCCAACCAGGCCAATGCTGTCAGAAACCGTGTGCTACGAGTTGTCCGTTTAAGCTCCATTCCGCGTTGAATAACTAAATACGTTGTTGACCGGATGATCGTTTCCTTGGTAAAAACATCTGTCTGGCCAGAATCTACTAGTTAATTTTAATGGCAATTCATTGGACTATTCCCGTAATATACCAGAATTTATCCACAGTTGAGCAACAAGTCCGTGCATTTCTGCGCAAAGTGACCCGTCGGGAAAGCGGTAATTCGAAAGTTATCCTTTAAATTGGAGGTTAGCTTTGTTTAACTTAGCCCAGAAATAGTATGACAGAACCGGATTGGCAGGAGCAAACGCTCGAAATGCTGGAAGATCAATACTGGGAAGAACCGCTGCTGGCCGATAACCGGCACCAGAAAATCCACGCGCTCCGGCAAACGCCCCTGAATCAGTTCAGTACGGAAGATATTCGGCTAATGATTGGGCACGGTATGTCACTGCCGTACCTGATTCCGCTGGCCATCGACCGGCTAAATAAAAACCTGTTCGCCGAAGGAGATTACTACCCCGGCGACCTTTTACAGAGTGTTCTGAATGTTGATCTAAGTTTTGGGTTGACAAATCGCCAACTTTGGCAGTATATTCACCAACTTATTATAAAGAATTTGTTCGAACTGGAAGAACGAGGCATCAACACCGAACGCTTTCTCGAACTATCCTGACCACCTGCCTGCGGGCTTTGATCCGTGGGATGAACCTTATAACCATCTATTCCCAACCTTTTTGTAGTTAACCTTATGGCTTCTAAATCTGTCAACCGACGCACCTTCCTCAACCAGGCCGCAGCCGCAACCGCCGTCGGATTAGCTATTCCCAACATTAACTTCGGAGCGCCCCCCAAAGCCGATGAGGTGGTGATCGGGCACGGTTCGCACCGCTACCGCGTGGTGCCAAACTGGGGTGTGCTGGACGCAGGCAAAAACCCGGTTAATGATTGCCACGAGATGGTGGAAGACGCCAAAGGACGGCTAATTCTGCTGACCAACGAAACCAAAAACAACATTATCATCTACGATAAATCGGGCAAACTGCTTGAAACCTGGGGCAACAGCTACCCCGGCGGACACGGTTTGACGCTTTCCAACGAAGGGGGAGACCAGTTTCTTTTTATCTGCGACAACAACCGGCACCAGGTCATCAAAACCGACTTGAAAGGCAAAGTCCTGATGACGCTCGATTATCCGAAAGAAACCGGAAAATACGATTACCCCACCCAGTTTACGCCCACAGAAACCGCTATTAACCCCGCCAACGGGGATATTTATGTGGCCGACGGCTACGGTTTAAACTACATTACGCAGTACGACAGCAAGGGCAAATACATCCGGCACTGGGGTGGCAAGGGCAGCGAAAACGGCCAGTTTGACTGCTGCCACGGCATCCTGGTCGATACGCGCAACAAAGCCAATCCGACCCTGCTGATCACCGACCGACGGCACAACTGCCTGAAACGGTTTACGCTCGACGGCAAATACCTGTCCACCATCGCCCTACCCGGTTCCTACATCTGCCGACCGGTGCTGCACGGTGATATGATTTACGGCGCGGTTTTCCGCAGTACGTCGGATGCCTATCCGAACTCGGGTTACATCCAGATTCTGGACAAAAACGACAAGGTGGTGTCGACGCCGGGCGGTACGGCTCCGGTTTACAAAGACGGTAAACTCGAAGAACAGCGGAAGGACATGACCAGCACGGCTTTCATGCACCCGCACGATGTGCTGGTTGATGGCGACGAGAATGTTTACGTGCCGCAGTGGGCTTCGCAGAAAACCTACCCGGTTAAATTACAACGTGTTAGTTAACTGAGCCGGTGCGCTGCTAAGTGCTTTTTGCCTAGCTGGCTTCAGGAATGCTATAAAACCGTCAGGCCGGGCCAAGAACAAATGGGGTCCGGCCTAATTGGGTATGGGCAGTCGGTTGAGCACAACCGGCGGTCCAGAATTTGAAATTGATCCTACTCCCGACTTAATCAATTCAATGCTTAGTTTAATTCTCCTGCAGGCCCCCTCTCCCCAACCTTCCGAGTGGGCGCTGTTTCTCGGACGGTTTCACCCGCTGATCGTCCACCTGCCCATCGGTTTTCTGCTGATTGCCGGCTTGCTGGAACTAGACCGGGTAACGCGCCGACAAAGCGTTAGCTCTCACACCATTACACTGATTTTGTTCTGGTCGGCGGTCAGCGCAACGATGGCTTGTATTTTCGGATACCTGCTTTCGCTGGGTGGTGGCTACGACGAACAAACGCTGAGCCTGCACATGTGGGAAGGCATTGGGGTGGCGGTTTTTGCCTGGATTGCCTGGGCCGTCAAACACGAACGCATCGGCCCCCGGATTCGGCTGGGGCAGTTGTTTTACTTCCCGGCCCTGGGTGTGGGCATCCTGTTGCTGCTGGCGGCTGGCCACGAAGGCGGTTCGCTCACGCACGGTTCTGATTTTCTGACCCAATACACCCCCGAACCGTTTCGGTCGCTGGCGGGCATTCCGCCCCGGGAGCAGACCGTTGAAGACATTCCCGTCATTACCGACGTCAATCAGGCGATGGTGTACCAGCAAATCGTGCATCCCATTCTGAAAACCCGGTGCATTCAATGCCACAATCCGGAAAAATCGAAGGGAGACCTGCGGCTGGATTCTCCCGAAATGATCAGGAAGGGCAGCGAAGACGGCCCGATTGTCGTGGCTGGGAAAGCCGATCAAAGCCGTCTGATGAAGGTCTGCCTGTTGCCGGAAGAAGACGACGATCACATGCCACCCAAAGGCAAGCCCCAGCTCAACGAGAACCAGCTGGCCCTGCTGACATGGTGGATCAATCAGGGGGCGCCGTTCGACAAACGAGTGGCGGAACTCAAGGTAACGGACGACATTAAACCGGCTCTGGCCTCGCTGGGACCCGGAAGCGCCACGGGTGGTCAGGCGGTTGCCAGCGGCCCGGCCCCCGAATCGCCGGTTTTGACCATGAAGCTTCCGGCGGCCGACCCCAAGGCCGTTGATGAATTACGCAAAACGGGCCTGCTGATTCTGCCGTTGTCGAAAGAACAAAACCAATTGGAAGTCAGCGCCGTCAACGCCCGGACGTTCAGCGATGCTCAGGCTACGGCCCTGCCCAAACTGAGCCAGCAGATTGTGTGGCTTAAATTGGGTGATACCGAAATTTCTGATGCGACACTCGCCCAGGTGGCTCAGTTGAAGAACCTCCAGAAGCTGCATCTGGAACAAACTAAAGTAACCGACGCGGGGCTTAAAAACCTGAAAAGCCTGCCTTACCTGGAATACCTGAATCTGTACGGCACCGCCGTAACCGATGCCGGCTTGAAGGAACTGGCCGGAATGAAAAACCTGAAAACCGTATACCTCTGGCAAACCAAAGTGACCGACGCGGGTGTGGCGGAGTTGAAGAGGACAATGCCAAATCTGGAAGTCAACATGGGGCTGGGCGAAAGCTCCATTGCGCAGTTTGCGAAAGCCGATTCAGCGGCCAACGGGTCCGATAAAGCCAAGTAATCGAGTCAAATGTCAAGAAAGTACACTTTTTTGTAACCAAATTGGCTATTTACCGATTTATTTTATATAATTTTGTAGATTCTTTGCATTTTTCCCCCAAAAACTTCTGTTCGTATGCGTCATTTAACCGACATACGATTTCAATCCCTGCTTTTAAGTACGGCAGTCGGGCTATTCGCAATGGCCGTCTGGAGTGCCTGTGATCCCCATGTCGACAAACCGGCAGAACTGGTAGCGCTGGAAGGCAGCCTGCCCGAAAAAGTTGATTACAATCTGCACATAAAGCCGATTTTGTCCGACCGCTGTTTTGCCTGCCACGGCCCCGACAAAGCCAAACAACAGGCGGGTCTGCGGCTCGACACCCCCGAAGGCGCGTACGAAGCCCTGGCCGAAAGTGGCAAAACGGCCATTGTGCCCGGCAGTCTGGCCAAAAGCGAAGCTTACCACCGCATTGTTTCCAGCGACCCGGAATACCGGATGCCGACGCCCGAATCAAATCTGGTGTTGACCAACGAGGAGAAGGCCCTGCTCGTGCGCTGGATTGAACAGGGGGCCGAATACAAACCGCACTGGTCGCTGATTGCGCCGACCCTAACGGAGGTTCCCAAGGTAAAAAATGCAGCCTGGCCCAAAAATGAAATCGACGGGTTCGTTCTCAGGAAACTCGAAGAGAAGGGCCTCACACCGAATCCTGAAGCCGACAAGGCAACCCTGCTGCGCCGGGTGACGCTCGACCTGACGGGTCTGCCCCCGACGGTGGCCGAAGTCGACGCTTTTCTGGCCGACCAATCGCCCAACGCTTACGAAAAGGTGGTAAACCGCCTGCTCAACAGTCCGCATTACGGCGAACGCCAGGCCGCTGAGTGGCTGGATGCCGCCCGGTATGCCGACACCCACGGTTATCAGGACGACGGCCTGCGAACCATGTGGCCCTACCGCAACTGGGTTATTACGGCCTACAACAAAAACCTGCGGTTCGATAAGTTCATCACCTGGCAACTGGCGGGCGATATGCTGCCGAATCCGACGCAAAACATGCTACTGGCGACGGCCTTTAACCGCAACCACCAGCAAAGCCAGGAGGGCGGTATTGTGGACGAAGAATACCGGGTGGAGTATGTCGCCGACCGGGTCAATACATTCGGGAGAGCGATGCTGGGCATGACCGTCGAGTGCGCCCGTTGCCACGACCACAAATATGACCCCATCAGTCAGAAGGATTATTACAGCCTGTTTGCCTTTTTTAACAACAACAACGAGCGCGGCCAAATTCCGTACAACGGCGAACCCGCCCCAACCATTACGCTTACCTCCGCGGCTACCGAAGCCCAACTGAAGTATATCCACGAAAACATCAAGCCCTTACAAGAGCGCCTGAACATCAACCGCCCGGAATACCAGCAGGCATTTGGCCGGTGGCTGACTGAGGCCGAACGAAGCCCCAGATCGTCGATCAACGAGGGACTGACGGCGCACTATACCTTCGACGAAGCCGACCGGCTGGATTTCAAAGCTTACGAACATTCGGAGGAAAAGAAAATTAAAGACGCCGAGCGAAAAAAAGAGTATGAGTTAAAGAAAAAGGAAGAAGAACGGCGGAAAAAACTGGGCTTGCCGGAGCTGAAGCAGCCGGTGGTTCCGAAAACCCGTGAAGAACTGGAAAAAGACCCCCGCAATGCGTTCCGCAACCAGATCAACGATACGCTTCCGGCGCGGCTGGCGGGCGATCCCGAAAGTTTACCGTACCAAGTGAAAGGGCGGGTTGGCATGGCGCGCTACCTGAAAGGCGACAGCAACATTGAACTGCCCCGCAAAGTCGGCTTTTTTGAGCAGAACCAGCCTTTTACGGTCAGCGCCTGGTTCAATGTAGCCAAACCGGGGCTTGAAGGAATGCTGATGGGCAAGTCGAACGGGCCGTTTGACGGCAACCGGGGCTACCAAGTTGAACTGCTGAAAGACGGACGGTTTAAACTGACGATCAACCACGTCTGGCCCGACAACAGCCTGGATGTCGAAACCGTTGGTAAAATTCGCTATAAACACTGGTTTCATCTCGCCATGACCTACGACGGGTCGGGCCGGGCGGGCGGCATTAAGCTGTATCTGGATGGCCAACCAGCTTCCCTGCAACTTGTGACCGACAACCTGCGACACAGTATCGATCATGGACAAAACGGCCAGAACTGGACAGGCTCGCCGTTTTTGATCGGGCGGATTCACGACCACTACATCAAAGATTACGCCGTTGACGAGCTACGGATTTATAACCGCAGCCTGACCCCGCTGGAAATCCCCGCGCTGGCGGGTCAGCCGGATGCGCTGACGACGGCTTTGCGTACCCCGGCCGCGAAACGCACGGCAACCCAGCGCGCCGGATTGTATACGTATTACGTCACCAACCACGATTCAACCTACCGGAAAGCCTTTGCAGAAGCGCAGGCATTGCGGGCGAAGGAGTTAGGGCTTTACAACAACTCCCACCAGGTAATGGTGATGAAAGAGCGGAAATACCCCCGCAAAACCTTCCTGCTGAAACGGGGAGCCTACGATGCACCGGGCGAAGAAGTAAAAGCCGAAACGCCTGCCCAACTGATGCCGTTCCCGGCGGAATACCCGAAAAACCGGCTGGGGCTGGCTAAATGGCTGCTGCACCCGGATAATTCGCTCTTCAGCCGCGTCATGGTCAACCGGTTCTGGCAGCAGTATTTCGGGCAGGGTCTGGTGAAAAGCAGCGACGACTTCGGCAACCAGGGCAACCTTCCCTCCCATCCCGAACTGCTGGACTACCTCGCCGTTCGGTTCCGGGACGGCGCGGGCGCATCGGGCGTCTGGAACGCGAAAGCCCTGCACAAGCTGATTGTCATGTCGGCAACGTACCGGCAATCTTCGGTGGCGGATGCCAAAAAGCTGGAAGCCGATCTGGACAACTCGCTGCTCTCGCGCGGCCCGAGCTTCCGGATGTCGGCCGAACAGATCCGGGACATTGCCCTGGCGTCCAGCGGGTTGTTGACCAAGAAAATTGGCGGCCCCAGCGTTCATCCGTACCAGCCCGCCGGCATCTGGGAAGCCCTGGCGACCCGGAATGCCATCAATTACGTGCAAAACCACGGCGATAGCTTGTACCGCCGGAGTCTGTATACGGTCTGGAAGCGGTCTTCGCCCCCGCCGATGATGCTCAACTTCGACGCATCCGAACGGCATACATGCATTGTCAAACGGCAAAAAACCTCGACGCCCCTGCAGGCCCTGGTCACCCTGAACGATCCGCAGTTTGTGGAAGCCGCCCGGGTGTTGGGCCAAAAAGCGTGCGGCATGGGGCTTCAGGAAGAGCCGTTGATTGATTATTTATTTAAAGCCGTCACCAGCCGCCCGGCCCGCCCGACGGAAACGGCGCTGATGAAGCAATTGTACGTGGAAGAACTGGCCGATTTTCGAAAAAATCCGAAACGAACCGCAGCCTTGTTGAGTGTAGGGGAATTCCCGGTCGATGCCAGAATTCCGAAACCGGAGCTGGCCGCCTGGACAATCGTGACCAGCACCATCATGAACGTCGACGAAGCCATTATCAAACGATAACCCTCCGCTCAGCTCTAAATCTTCTCTGTTTAACTCCGCGAAACGATTCAAAACCATTTCGCAGCGTTTAGCGGAGAGTAATAAAGTTAAGCGAAGAAAAATTGAAGGTCATGTACAACCTGGAAGACGAAATACACGATCAGTTGAGCCGCCGGAACTTTCTGGGAAAAACCAGCGCCGGTCTGGGGGCCATGGCCCTCGCGTCGCTGCTCAATCCCGGTAAGGCGCTGGCGGGCAGTGAGGAAACCCGGGCGCCGGGCAAACCGCACTTTTCGCCCAAGGTAAAGCGGGTGATCTACCTTTTTCAAAGCGGAGCGCCCTCGCAGTTGGACCTGTTCGATTACAAGCCCAAGCTGGAAACCATGTGGGGGCAGGATTTGCCCGAATCCGTACGCAAGGGGCAGCGCCTGACGGGTATGACGGCCGGACAAAGCCGGTTTCCGCTGGCGGCTTCCAAATTCAAGTTTGCCAAACACGGCCAGAGTCAGATGTGGGTCAGTGAACTGCTGCCGTACACCTCCCGCATCACGGACGATCTGTGTTTCATCCGGTCGATGCACACCGAAGCCATCAACCACGACCCGGCGGTGACCTTCTTTCAGACGGGTTCGCAGCAGGCCGGGCGGCCGTCGTTTGGGTCCTGGGCCAGCTACGGGCTGGGTTCCGACAACCAGAACTTACCGGCGTTTGTTGTGCTGCTCTCGAAAGGCCGCGACGGCGACCAACCGCTATACGCCAAGCTCTGGAGCAACGGTTTTCTGCCCTCGGTGCACCAGGGCGTGGTGTTCCGCTCCGGTCCCGACCCGGTTTACTACCTCAACAACCCGCCGGGCATCGATAAAACCAGCCGTCGGCGGATGCTCGATTACCTCGGCAAACTGCACCAGGAACAATTCAAACACGTACTCGACCCGGAAATTAACAACCGAATGGCGCAGTACGAAATGGCGTACCGGATGCAGACGTCGGTGCCCGAAACGCTCGACATTTCGAAAGAACCAAATTACATTTTCGACCTGTATGGTCCGGATTCGCGCAAACCGGGCACGTTTGCGGCCAACTGCATCCTGGCCCGTAAGCTCATCGAAAAAGATGTCAAGTTTGTGCAGTTGTACCATCAGGGCTGGGATCAGCACGGTAATTTGCCCAACGATATCAAGATCCAAACCAAGAGCGTCGACCAGCCGTCGGCAGCCCTGATCATGGATTTGAAACAGCGCGGACTGCTCGACGATACGCTGGTGATCTGGGGCGGGGAGTTTGGCCGGACGAATTATTCGCAGGGAAAACTCTCGAAAGAAAACTACGGCCGCGACCACCACCCGCGCTGTTTTACGGTCTGGATGGCGGGCGCGGGCGTCAGGAAAAGCATGGTGTACGGCGAAACCGACGAGTTTGGTTATAACGTTGTCAAAGACCCGGTTCACGTTCACGACTTTCAGGCCACCATTTTGCACCTGATGGGCATCGATCACGAAAAACTGGTTTTCAAACACCAGGGCCGCCGGTACCGGCTAACCGATGTGCACGGAAAAGTGGTAAAACCGCTGTTGATGTAAGCTTTTTCAAGACTTCACTACTCCAAAAGCCCGCGGCTAAAAACCGGGGGCTTTATTTTGGCTTGAACAATCCTGGTTCTCCTTCCTATATTTGCGCCAAACTAACCTCCTACATTGATGGCTGCTTTAGACGTTGTGAAGAAATACTACGATTGCTTCAATCAGAAAGACTGGAACGGTATGCTGGCGCTCGTTTCACCCGACATCCGCCACGAACCCAACCAGGGCGAAGCACGCATTGGTCTCGAAAAATTTACGGCTTTTGTCCACCACATGGACGAATCGTACGACGAAACGCTGACGGACATGGTTTTCTTTACCGAACCGGCGGGTCAGCGCGTTGCTGTTGAATTCGTCGTCAACGGTGTTTATAAAAAGGCGGAAGAGGGCCTACCCGCGGCCACGAATCAAACCTACATAGTGCCAGCGGCTGCCTTTCTGGAAGTGGCCAACGATCAAATTACCCGCGTAACGACGTACTACAACCTGCCGCACTGGATCAAAGCCGTTTCGGAATAAACCGCAGCCAATGCAGTCACTTTCTTTCCAGACGAAACAAGGACGGGAGATCGAATCGGTTTTCGACGGGCTGGCGGCCCTGCGCATCGCCGTCTTTCGCGACTACCCGTATCTTTACGAGGGCACGATTGACTACGAGAAAGCGTATCTGAAAACCTACTCCCGGTCGGAGCGGTCGTTTCTGTTTGCCATATACGACGGTCCGGCGATGGTGGGGGCCACGACCTGCATTCCGTTGAGCGATGAAACCGCCGACGTTCGGCAACCGTTCGAAGCCGCGGGTTTTGACGGCAGTACCATCTTTTACTTCGGCGAGAGCATCCTGCTGCCGGAATACCGGGGCCTGGGTTTAGGGCACCGGTTTTTCGATGAGCGGGAAGCACACGCCCGCAGTTTTGGGCGCTACCAAACGGCCTGCTTCTGCGCGGTCGAACGTCCGGAAGACCACCCGGCCAAACCCGCCGATTACCGCCCCAACGACGCATTCTGGCTCAAGAGAGGGTATTCCAAAGTTCTCTCTTTACGCACATACATGGAATGGCCGGATCGGGGCGCTGAAGTTTCGACGCGCAAACCAATGGTATACTGGATGCGGGATTTGTGAGCATTCAGGGCGCTTTTGGCTAAAAATCTTTGCCACAACGTGCCAACAATTTCCGGTTTTGCGGCTTTTATAGTAAACTCCTCTAAAACCATGAACTGGACAGATTTTTGGGATAATTTCAGCCAGATTGGTCCTGAAATCGATCGCTGGCTGCGACATAATCGAAAGCTATCGGGCTGGTTGCTGCTGGCAGTAGCCATCGGTCTGGGGCTGCTGGTCAATCTGATTACGACGCAAATTGTGCGGATTGTTCTTCGTCGGCGCCATGTCGAAGTGCTCGGGCTGCTGCGGCAATACATCCGGAATGCCTTCTATTTGTTTGTTCCGGCCCTGTTTTTCCTGATCATCACCAACGTTCAGGAGCGCGCTTTTCAACGGTTTCCGTACGCGTCGAAGGCCGCTGAAGTGATCTTTGTGATTGCAACGACCTGGCTGGTGGTGCAATTGCTGAAAGTTGGGGAGCGAATTATCATCCGGCAGTACGATACAGCCAGCGACGTTAACCTGCATTTGCGCAAGTTTGTCACCCAGATCGTATTTGTCCGGCAAATTGTCACCATTGTCGTCATTACGGTGGGGTTTTCCATCCTGCTGCTATCGTTCAACGGTGGTCGGAAAATCGGTTTAAGCTTCCTGACCTCGGCCGGGATCGCGTCGGTTGTGATCGGTTTTGCCGCCCAGCGCACCATTGCCAACCTGCTGGCCGGTATTCAGATTGCCTTTACGCAGCAAATTCGCGTCGATGATGCCGTGGTGGTTGAAAACGAATGGGGCCGGATTGAGGAAATCAACCTGACCAATGTCGTTGTGCGGGTCTGGGACCGTCGGCGGCTGATTCTGCCCATCACTTATTTCATCGAAAAACCATTTCAGAACTGGACCCGCTCACAGGCTTCGGTGCTCGGGTCAGTGCTGCTGTACCTGGATTATACGGTACCGGTTGAACGGGTCCGGGAGAAAGCCACCGCACTGGTGGACAATAACCCACTGTGGGACAAGGAGGTGTGTGCCGTGCAGGTAACCGATATTCAGCCCACCTGTGTTGTAGTGCGGATTCTGACCTCGGCCCGAAACTCCGGTGAAAGCTTTGACCTCCGGTGTTTTATCCGGGAGAATATTCTGGCCTTTCTGCGCGATGAATATCCGGAAAGCTTACCCAAAACCCGGTTCCAGTTGAGCGAAACCAATCAGCCAGCTTAAGCTAACAAACCTGCATAGATTCGCACCATACCGTCAGATCCATCTCCAATAAATCAAGCAATAAAAAGGCTCTCATTTTATTCGGAAGAAACCCGAAATATTTTTTAAAAGCGGTAGTAAAATGGGTTGCGTGCTTGTAGCCTAATAATCGGCTAACTTCGGCTATTTTTGTATTTCCTTCGGCCAGCATCGCTTTTGCTTTTTCCATCCGGAAGGTCTGAAGATACCCAAAAACGGTATTGCCAAAAACTACCTTGAAGTGCTTCTTTAGGTTGTATTCATTCGTACCAACTTGTCTGGATAACTCCTTTAACGAAAACGTTTTATCCGGATTATTCTCAATAATTCGCTGAACCTGGTGCATTTTTTCGGCTTCTTCCTTCTTTACTCCCGGATAAACAGGATCCAGACGAAGCTGTTCGTACTGATCAAGCTGGACCGCCAATAGCTCGATAACTTTGGCCTCCATATACAGCCGTTTGCTGTAGCCACTTAGTGAGCAATGTAGAATATCGTACAGTAGCGCGTTAATTCTGGGGGTGATGGGTAAGTTTTGGTGACTGAATTGAACCGGAACACGCTGCTCCAAACTTTCCCGAAACTCGTTGCACAAAGCCGTTGTAGCGGGGAAATAGCTAAAGAATAATTCCGGCGTTAAATTAATGGAAAAGGTTTCGCTGGCTTTATTCGGCTTCAGCTCAATTGATACAGGACGGTTCGGTAACAACAAAATATTATGCTCCTGATCGGAAAAAATAAAGCTTGGGTCATTACTACTACCAACACTATACAAACAATCCGCCCGAATAGAAAATAGCATGTGGATATGAGGGCTGATAACGTCAAAACGGCTTTTGATCTTTTTTCGTGAATTCACCTTTCCGTACCAGATATGAATACCGGCTGAAATAAATTCGTAGCTACAGGCATCCACTCCTTCTTTCTGATAACAGTCACGTTCTTCTACAATTTTATCTTTCTCTTTTCCAAAAAAATCAGGGTTATAGTGAATGGATGTCGTCTCTTTTATTCCTCTTAGACCAATGTTTTTTATTCCTCCTTTTTGCGTCATTGATTCTCAATTAACCTTCGTTTCAATCCCCGGCTATTCTCTCCCTTCCGGCCGTAAATCTAATTAGACTTCGTCTAAATTAAATTAGACTCTTCTAATCTGAGATTAAAATTGCCGCTCCATCTGTGAACTGAGTCAACAATAGGCGTCACTCCACCGCCTGCTTAAGTACCTATTGGACAGTCTGTTTCCCGAGTTGGAGCCGCTTAACGGGGTTGGGTTACGTGTGGGTTACGGATTGGCGCAACGGTGAGTATATCAAAGAAGGTTGGGCGGAACCAATATGCTTATCAGACTCATAGCAAAAAAAGATGCCTCGTTTGGGATTTGACAACCGAAAAAGGGCGCCGTTGGCGCCCTTTTTCGGTTGTTGAGAATGTCTGCGATGCGCTTACACGGCTGTGGTTTTGCCCGGTACGGCAACCGGATAGAAACCATCCGCGTTGGGCAGCACTTTCGGTTTGGCATCCCAGGCCAGCTTTTCGGGGAACAGGTCGATGTTGGAGTTTAACGCTTCGTCCCATTTCACCATTTTGCCCGAATACGTCGCCATCCGGCCCATGAGGGCCGTCAGCGTGCTTTTCGCGCCGTTTTCGGCATCCTGGAATTTGTATTCGCCTTTGGCAATGGCCGCAAACAACTCGTCGTGCTCGATCTGGTACGGATCGCCGTCGCCTTTACCGTTGTGCGTATAGATCGAATTGCCTTTGTAGTCTTTTAGAATGCTGTTCCGCCCGAAGGAATCGACCCGCCCTTTCGTGCCCACAAACTGCTCATCCACCTTGCTGTACGTTCCTTCGTAGTGGCGGCACTGGCTGTTGATCAGCGTGCCGTCTTCGTACACGTAATCGACGATGTGGTGATCGAAGATTTCGCCGTACTCCTTACCGGTGCGTACCTGCCGACCGCCCGTTCCCTGGGCCGAAACCGGGTAGCCTTTTTTCACCCAGTTGGCCACGTCGATGTTGTGAATATGCTGCTCGTTGATGTGATCCCCGCAAAGCCAGTTGAAGTAATACCAGTTCCGCATCTGGTGTTCCATTTCGGTTTGGTTCGGCTGACGCGGTTTCACCCAGACGCCCCCGCTGACCCAGTAAACCGAACCGCCCACAATATCGCCCAGGGCGCCGTCATGGATGCGTTTGATCATCTCGCGGTAATTAGGCTGGTAGTGGCGCTGCAAGCCAACCACCACGTTCAGTTTTTTCTTCTTGGCTTCTTCGGCAGCCGCCAGCACCCGCCGAACACCCGGCGCATCGGTAGCGACGGGTTTTTCCATGAAGACATGTTTGTTTTGCTTCACGGCTTCTTCAAACATCATCGGCCGGAAACCCGGAGGAGTTGCCAGAATCACGACATCAGCCAGTGGAATGGCTTTTTGATAGGCATCAAAACCGACAAACTTGCGTTCTTCCGGCACGTCGACCCGCTTGGCCAGCTCTGGATTTTGATTTAAGATTTTGTAGGCTTCGTCCAACTGATCGCGGAAGGCATCGGCTATTGCCACGATTTTAACATTCTGCTTGCTCTTCAGAGCCTGGAGCGCGGCACCTCTTCCCCGGCCACCGCAGCCAACGAGTGCAACTTTGATGGTATCATCAGCCGAGCTATGAAAGCCATAGGAAGATGCAAAAGAAGGCAGGGTCGTCAACAGGGCACCGCCTGTTAAGAGGCCGGATTGTTTCAGAAACTCCCGGCGGCCGGCATCCCGGCGGTTGGATTCGTTTGACATAAGGAAAAAGTTTAGCAATAAGGGGTGTAACGTCTGATGACACGTACTCTAAAATAGGTTTTCTTCAATACTCCTCGATCAAAGGTGGGTTATAATACGCCTTGATTTCTTCGTCCGACGGTTTTTTGGCGGGCCGTACGATCCGAAAACCAACAAACGACGCACTCGTCAGCCACCACTCGCTTTTGGGAGCCTGTGGGTCGAGCATTTTCCAGGCCGGAGCCGAGGGCGTCCGGGCTGCCGAGCGCAACACCTCCGGGGCATCGTCCCACGAACCTCCGCGAACGGCGTTCGGATACAACTGCGTTACCTTGGCATACGGTTCTTTCACTTCCCCTTTCGCTTTTTTGGCGTAATAATCGGGGTAATACTGATCGAGCGTCCATTCCATCACGTTGCCATGCATATCGTGCAGTCCCCACGGATTCGGCTTCTTTTTGCCAACCTGTTTGTAGGAACCATCGCTGTTGCCGTTGAACCAGGCAAACTCGCCCAATTTCTTTGCATCGGCCCCGAACGAATAGGGGGTAGTGGTTCCGGCGCGGCAGGCATATTCCCACTCGGCTTCGGTCGGTAACCGGTAAAATACGCCGGTTTTAGCGTACAGCCACGCACAGAAGTGAATGGCCGAATACTGCGTCATGTTAATGGCTGGATAACCAGCCCGGCCCATCCCGAACGACATATCAACATAAGGTGGACTCGGCCGCGTGGCGGCATCCGTTTTTGCCATATCAAAACCGGGATTTTTAGCCGCCATTTCCTTTTCCATGTTGGCAAACGAAAACAGGTCGAACAAATCCCAGGTTATTTCCATTTTTCCCATCCAGAATGGCTCAATGGTTACTTTGTGCTGCGGTCCTTCGTCGGGTTTACGGCCTTTCTCGGCCGCCGGGCTGCCCATCGAAAACGTTCCGCCCGGAATGGCCACCATATCATAAACGAGGGTGCTGCCGGGAATGGGTTGGGTATACGGTTTGGTTACATCGTCGGTCACCTGCGCCCGACTACTTACTGAAAGTGCACACGCTATGCTAAATAGAGCAATCGATTTTCGCATGAATTGGGTTAATGGATTAAGATAGTAATTCGTTAAAGGGAAACGGCCCGGAAATTTACCACTTTTCAGTTGAAAATTCTAAGTTACTCTGCCGAAAGCGAGCGTACAGGAACGTTTTAATCCGGAACTCCCCCGAATGGCTTCGGCGATCCCGTCCGGGTTGTGTATCTTTGCTGTACAATGAATTATTTATCCGCAGAAAATCTATCCAAATCCTTCGGCGACAAATGGTTATTCCGGAACGTCACGTTCGGAATGAGCCGGGGAGATAAAGTAGCCATCGTTGGGGCAAACGGAACCGGCAAATCTACGCTGTTGTCGATCCTGTCGGGGCAAACCCCACCGGACGAGGGAATTGTCAGCATTCGAAAAGATATTTCGGTCGGCTTTCTCGACCAGCAACCGCAGTTAGACAATGCCCTGACGGTCATTGAAGTCGTGCTGGCGGGCGACAATCCGGCCCTAACGGCCATTCGGCAGTATGAAAAAGCCCTGGTTTCCGACAATCCGGATGCCCTCGACCGGGCCATGCAACAGATGGACACGCTGCAAGCTTGGGATTACGAAACCCAGATGAAGCAGATTCTGGGTCAGTTGGGCATTCACGACGTTTCGCAGCCGGTTTCGACGCTCTCGGGCGGGCAGCGCAAGCGGGTCGCTATGGCGCAGGTGCTGATCGAAAATCCGGATTTGCTGATCATGGACGAACCGACCAACCACCTCGACCTGGAAACCATCGAGTGGCTGGAAAATTACTTGTCGACCAACAACTCCACACTCCTGCTGGTCTCGCACGACCGGTATTTTCTGGACCGGGTCTGCAACCAGATTGTTGAACTCGATCAGCAAACGCTTTTCAGTTACAAAGGCAACTACGCCTACTTCCTGGAAAAGAAAGCCGAGCGCCAGGCCGTTTTTGCCGCCGAAGTCGACAAGGCCAAGAACCTTTTCCGGCGCGAGCTGGACTGGATGCGCCGGCAACCCAAAGCCCGCGGCACCAAAGCCCAATACCGGATTGATGCATTCGACGACATCAAGGACAAAGCGCACCAGCGGGTGGGCAACGACCAATTGGAGCTGAACATCCGGACGCAGCGGCTCGGCAGCAAAATCATCGAACTCGAAAACGTCAGCAAACAGTTTGGCGAAAAAGTGCTGCTCGACCACTTTACGTATACCTTCCGGCGCAACGACCGCATCGGGATCATCGGGAAGAACGGCATGGGCAAAACCACCCTGCTGAACATGATCACCGGCGAACTGCGTCCTGACTCCGGCAAGATCGTTACGGGCGGAACCGTCAAAATTGGGTATTACACACAGTCGGATCTGGTCATTCCGGAAAACCAGCGGGTGATTGATGTGGTGCAGGAAGTGGCTGAAGTAATGAAACTCGGCACGGGCGAAACCGTAACGGCTTCCCAGTTCTTGCAGCATTTTCTATTCGACCGCGCCAAGCAGTACGATTACGTGCACAAACTGTCGGGGGGCGAAAAACGGCGGCTGCAATTGCTGCTGGTCCTGGTGCAAAATCCAAACTTCCTGATTCTGGATGAGCCCACAAACGACCTGGACATTACGACGCTGAACGTTCTGGAAGAATTTTTGATGAATTTTCCGGGCTGCATACTGCTCGTCTCGCACGACCGTTATTTCATGGATCGGCTGGTTGAGCACACCTTTATCTTTGAAGGCGATGGCAAGGTTGCCGACTTTCCGGGCAACTACACCGACTACCGGGAGCGGAAAGCCAGCGAACCCGCCGAGCGGAAACCGGCCGAGAAATCGAAACCGGCTTCCGTGGCTCCGGCACCGGAAAATAAACCCGCGGTCAGTACCGAAGGCAAACGCAAGCTTTCGTTTAAGGAGCAGCGGGAATATGAAGCGTTGGAAAAAGAAATTGAGGAACTTGAACAACGGAAAAGCGGTTTATTGGGTCAGTTGAACAATGGTTCCGGCAACCACGAGGAACTGACGGCGTGGGCCCGGGAAATTGAGCAACTTGATCAGCAAATTTCCGAAAAATCAGACCGCTGGCTTGAGCTGGCAGAACTTTTATAATTGTGAATGGGTGAACGAGCGATTAACGGGTCCGCCCGTGCGGTAAATAGTTGACGCGGTCAGTTACTCAAAAATCGCAATTTTTGATCTATTCATCCAGTCGTTCATTTCCTTATCCACCCTTTAAACTATGGACCAAATCGTCGACTTTTTCAAATACCTGCTCGATTCGAAAGAGATTATCCAGACGGGCGGTTTGGTGCTGATTACGTTGATTATTTTTATTGAAAACGGCATCTTCTTCGGCTTTTTTCTGCCGGGGGATTACCTGCTCTTCCTGTCGGGTGTTTTTGCCGGAACGGGGGTCCTGCCGGTATCACTGCTGGTGTTGCTGTCCTGTATTTTCGGGGCCGCGGTGACGGGTTCGCTGACGGGCTATCTGACGGGACGGTATTTCGGCGACCGGTTACAAAACCGGCCCGACTCGCTGTTTTTCAAGCAAAAATACATTGAAACTACCCGCGAATACTTTTTGAAATACGGTAGCCGGACCCTGATTGTCGCCCGGTTTTTGCCGGTTGTCCGCACGTTTGCACCCATTCTGTCCGGCCTGATTCGGATGAATTTCCAGTATTTTATGCTCTATAATGTGATTGGCGGGGCCGTTTGGGTGTTTTCGCTGGTCGGAGGTGGTTTTTATTTCGGCGAGAAATTCCCGTGGATCGTCGATTACGTCCACTACATCATCATTTTTTTTCTGGCTATTACCACTTTTACGGTGATCCGGGGCTACATCAACGCCCGCCGGGATATGAAGCAGCCGAAGGAAACAATCAGCGAATAACCTCCGCTACTCAGTTGCTGTTTGCGTTGGCCGCAGCGGCTTTCGTCCGGGCCACACACATTTCATCGTTGCATTCGCCGTAAAAAACCAGGGAGTGCGACTCCACCTGGAATTGCATCGTGTGGCCAACGGTGGTCTTGATCAGTTGCAAACGCGGGTCGCAGAACTCAATGACCCGGTGACAGTTGACACAGATCAGGTGCGCGTGCTGCTGCCGCCCGAGCCCTTTTTCAAAACGGCTTTTCGTATTGTCTTCGTCGCCAAACTGGTTTTTCCGGACCAGTCCGCAATCGACCAGCACTTCCAGGGTATTGTAAACCGTAGCCCGGCTGACGGCAAACGACCGCTGGTGCATGGCCTGATACAAATCTTCCGCATCAAAATGATCGTCGCGGGAGTACACTTCTTCCAGAATGGCGAACCGTTCGGACGACCGGCGCAGTCCTTTTTTGAGCAGGTATTCTTCCAGTTTGTTTCGGGCTGTTGTCAGTAATGAGGGTGTTGAATCCAGCATATCAGTAGGGAAGTGATGGCTCCGAAAAGGCTGAAGTCATACACGGTGGAAACCGCTGCTAATCAATCTAATGCAGATTAGCAACTTATTTAGACTAATTTCAAACAAAAATACAACCCAAAGCAATGCAATGCAACTGATTTTATAAGTACTTTTGATTAAATTAGGCAATTTCCCAACATGAATCTAACCACTCATTTTCAGCCATTTATCAACCTACTTAAGCTGCAAACCGCTGACTGATTAGTCCTGATACCACCCGGCGTACATGACGTAATTATTGGCCGTCCGCATGAATACTTCACCGAGCTCGGGCGTTACGTTTTTCAGGAAACGGGCGGGATTTCCGGCGTAAATTGTTCCCGGAGGCACAACGGTATTTTGCGTCACAATGGCTCCAGCCGCAACGATCGAGCCGGTTCCAATTACCGCGCCATCCATCACAATGGCTCCCATCCCGATCAAAACCTTGTCTTCGATGGTACACCCGTGCACAATCGCGTTGTGGGCGATGGAAACGTAGTTGCCGATGGTAGTCTTAAATTTCTGGTAGGTACAGTGAATAACTGCCCCATCCTGAACGTTGCAATAATCACCCAGTGTAATGGAATTGACATCACCCCGTACTACGGCGTTGAACCAAACCGTGCAATTTCTTCCCATGACTACTTCACCGACAATGGTCGCATTATCGGCAAACCAACATTCCTCACCAGTTTTGGGATGGATACCACGCACAGACTTTATTAAGGCCATCTTAGCTGAGTTCTATTTTATCCGTTAATTATAGAGCAATCGTCGGGCGAAATAGCGTTTTTTTTGAATAAAAAGCCACTTTAAGACCATTGACTATAAAAAGCGGCAGAGAATCAATCAATTCGTACCTTTGTGGGCCAGATTACTTTCACTGCATGAACCGTAGCAGAAGACCATCTTATTTCTCAACGCGTCGTACCCCTTCGTTTTTGCTGTTGCAGCAACTTCCTGTGCTGTTCTTCGTTTTCATGCTGCTGATAGCCAGCGCAGCTTTTGCCCAGCAGCCCTCGCGGGCCGATCAACTGAACGACGAACAGATTATTGAATTTTACCAGCGGGCCCAGGCCAGCGGCCTGACCGAAATGCAGATCGAGCAGGCGGCCATGTCGCAGGGATATACCGTCAGCGACATTGCTAAAATGCGGCAACGAATGGCCAAAATCAAGCAGCAATCCAATCGGTCGGGCCAGCTATCCGTCGATACACTCATCAACCGGGCGCAGCAGGGCTCGCTGTCCCAACGGCCTTACGCGCTAAGCGATAGCCTGAATATGCTGCGACGCGACACCGTCCGCCGACCCTACATTTTCGGTTCTTCATTATTCAAGGGCACGAGCCTGACCTTCGAGCCAAACCTGCGAATTGCAACCCCCCGGAACTACGTGGTCGGCCCCGACGACGAACTGGTGGTAGAGATTTACGGAAATTCCTCCGAAAGCTTCCGGCTGCCCGTAAGCCCCGAAGGATCGGTCCGGATGCTCAATCTGGCTCCTATTTTTGTAAGCGGCCTTACCATCGAGCAGGCCGAACAGCGGATTATCGGGCGGCTCCGGCAGGCTTATCAGGGACTGAACCGGCCCGGCAGCGGCACCTACGCGTCCGTGACCCTGGGCAACATCCGCAGCATCCGGGTGACGCTGGTTGGTGAAGTCCTGGTGCCGGGCACCTACACGATTTCATCACTGGCAACGGCTTTCAACGCGCTGTATCTGGCGGGCGGACCCAATCCCGAAACGGGGTCTTTCCGCGATATTCAGGTCATTCGCAACAACCGGGTGATCCGGACCATCGACCTGTACGATTATCTGCTTCGGGCCGACAAAAAAGACGATATACGGCTGCTGGATCAGGATGTGATCCGGGTCAACGACTACGGCGTTCGGGTGGAGGTGCTCGGGCAAGTCAAACGCCCCGCCATTTATGAAGTCAAACCGGGCGAAACGCTCAAAAACGTGCTCGGTTTTGCCGGTGGTTTTACCGACCGGGCCTACACCTTTTCGCTAACGCTGCGCCGGAACACTCCGCGCGAGTTACGCATTTCAACCATTACCCAGGAACAGATCGCTGCCTTTGTCCCTCAGTCGGGCGACCGCTACACGATCGGTGAAATTCTGGGCCGCTACGAAAACCGGGTCCAGTTGACGGGCGCCGTGATGCGTCCGGGCGATTACGCGCTGGGGGATGACATTACGTCGGTACGTTCCCTCATCAGCCGGGCCGAAGGGCTACGGAAAGACGCCTTTCTGAACCGGGCAGTCTTGTACCGGGAACGCGAGAACATGGACCTGGAAGCCATTCCGTTCGATGTGGGGCGGCTGATGCGAAACGAAACGGAAGACCTGCCCCTGATGCGGCAGGATAGCGTGCACATTTACGCCGTTCGCGATCTGCGGGAGCCGTACTACGTCAGCATTGAGGGAGCGGTCAACCGGCCCGATACCCTGCCGTTTATTAGCAACCTGACCGTAACCGACCTGATTGCGCTGGCAGGCGGTTTTCAGGAGGGAGCAACGCCCACCCGGATTGAAGTGGCCCGGCGGATTCGGGAGGATACCACTAAAATGACGGGTCGTGAAACCGTTCAGATTTTTCAATTTGCCATTGACCGCGACTTGCAGCTTCAACCGTCCGAAGCGCGGTTTCTGCTCAAACCGTTTGATGTGGTCTACGTCCGGACTTCACCCCGTTATGAACTTCAGCAAAATGTTGCCGTGTTTGGCGAGGTGATGCACCCGGGCAACTACGCCATTGAGTCCCGGTCCGAACGCATTTCGGATGTGCTCCGGCGTGTGGGTGGGCTGAAGCCCGAAGCGTTTCTGCCCGGAGCCCGGTTTTCCCGGCGCGGAACCGTCATTGCCACCGACCTGGGGGCCATCCTGGAGGATCCGGGGGTGCCGGGCAATTTGCTGCTGGAAGTCGGCGATTCGCTGATTATTCCCAAGCGGCCCGAAGTTGTTACCATTGAAGGCGCCGTTCTCAATCCGTCGACGGTGGGCTTTACCGAAGGCTTTAATTTCAGGGATTATGTCACGCAGGCCGGTGGCTATACCGACAATGCGCGGCACAAAAGATCGTACATAGTTTACGCCAACGGCCTGAAAGACCGGACCAAACGGTTTTTGTTTTTCAGAAAATACCCAAAAGTTGAACCGGGTTCGCGGGTGATTGTTCCATTTGGACCGCTAACCGAAGAACGGCGTTTGACACCCGGTGAGCGCGTTGGCTTGATTACGGTGATTGGTACCATGACGGTTACGCTGGCCACCGCCGTTCTCAACCTAGCCCGATTGTTTCAATAATTTTATTCAGCGCCACGTCTATCAGGTCGCTTCATGTCAGTAACAACGCAAAAACCAGCCGCAGGCTCCGAAATGGAGGATGACCTGATCCAGATCCGGCCGGGTGATATTGGTAAGTTTTTACGGCGCAGCCGCCGGGCGGTGCTGTTGTTTGCCGCCTTGAGTACGGTGGTCGGACTTTACTACGCCTTTTCCAAACCGGATGATTACAAATCGCAGGTAATCGTCATGCCCGAAGTGGCAACGGGAAGTTCGGGCGGGGCCGGTGGTCTTGGATCGCTGGCGGGTCTGGCCGGGATCAACCTGGAAAACGCCGGTAGTGACGTTATTCGTCCTGATTTGTACCCCAATGTGCTGCAAAGTTTACCGTTCGCCCTGCAGGTGCTGAAGCAACCGGTATATTCCAAAAACTACGGAGCAACCATGCCGCTGCAAACGTACCTGAAACGCCAGGGACAGCAGACGGCTTTCCAACGGCTGGTTGGTAGCAACGGCGATACACCGGCCGATTCAAAACCGGCTTCGGTGCCCCTGCCTGATCCCAAAAATTACAGCAAGGCCTTGCAGATCACGCCCGAGCAGGAAGGATTGGCCGCTATGCTGATCAGCCGGATTACGACGACCTACGAACGCCGAACCGGGATGGTAACCATCGAAGTGATCATGCCCGACCCCGTGGTGGCTGCCACCGTCGCCCGCCTGTCGCTCGAATACCTGACGAATTACATCACCAGCTACCGGACGCAGAAGGTTCGGAATCAGGAACGGTTTCTGGTTCAGCAGGTCGAACAGGCCCGGCGACGGTATCAGGCCGCCGAATACGAGCTGGAAAGCTACCGAGACCGCAACCGAAGTCTATACAGCGGTCTGGCCCGCATTTCGGAACAACGGTTACAGGCGGACTACATGCTGGCCCAAAACGTTTTTAACGATTTGTCCCGGCAGTTGGAGCAAACCAAAATCAGGGTCCAGGAAGAGACGCCCGTTTTTAAAATGCTGGAACCACCCCGGATTCCATTGCGACCCAATGGCCCGAAGCGGATGTTGATTATTGTGGCCGCCATAGCCGCGGGGGTCTTCGCGGGCCTGGGCTGGACACTGGCGAAAATGATTTTAGAACGAGCCACCGTACCGTATAAAGAATAGCGAACTATGAAAAAAGCATTGATTTGTGGTGTCTCAGGGCAGGATGGTGCGTATCTGGCGCATTTGCTGCTGCAAAAAGGCTATGAGGTATACGGCGGTTCGCGCGATGCCCAGATGTCGTCGTTCGGGAACCTGAACCGGCTGAACATCCGGCCGCAGGTGAAGCTGGTATCGGTCAACATCAACGATTTTCGCAGTGTGTTGCAGACGCTGTTGAAAATCCGGCCCGACGAAGTGTATAACCTGGCGGGCCAGAGCTCGGTGGGGCTGTCGTTTGAACAACCCGTCGAGACCCTGGAAAGCATCAGCGTGGGCACCCTAAATCTGCTGGAAGCCATTCGGTTCAGCGACCTGCCGATCCGGTTGTACAACGCCGGCTCCAGTGAGTCGTTCGGCGACACGGGCCGGTTGGCCGCCAACGAAGAGACACCGTTCCGGCCCCGCAGTCCGTACGGGGTAGCCAAAGCCGCGGCATTCTGGCAGGTTGCCAATTACCGGGAAGCCTACCAGCTTTTTGCCAGCACCGGTATACTTTTCAACCACGAATCTCCCCTGCGCCCCGAACGGTTTGTAACGCAGAAAATCGTAGCAACCGCCTGCCGGATTGCGAAAGGCAGTGATGAAAAACTGACGCTCGGGAACATTGACATCGCCCGCGACTGGGGCTGGGCGCCCGATTACGTGGAAGCGATGTGGCTGATGCTCCAGCAGGACAAGCCCGACGATTACGTGATTGCTACGGGACATACCCGCAAACTCAAGGATTTCATCCGCATCGTGTTCGAGCAGGTAAATCTGGACTGGGAAGAGTACGTGCAGATCGATCCGTCGTTTTTCCGCCCCACCGACCTGGCCGAAGGAAATGCCAATCCTGCCAAAGCCTTATGGCATTTTGGCTGGGTGGCCAAGCACAAGATGGAAGACGTAGCCCGGCTGATGGTTGAGGCCCAGCTCAGTGGTGTAGCTCTTCCGACGGTTCCTGATTAACAGAACTTTATGATTGATTCACCTCCCAAAAAGCTGAGCGCAACAGCCCGAAGAGCTTTTGCCAATGCTGGATGGGTTTTCTTCGACCGCATTTTTCGGATGGCCACGGCTTTGCTGGTTGGCGTGTGGTCGGCGCGGTATTTGGGACCGTCTCAATTCGGCTTACTCAATTTTGCGAGCGTCTTTCCAACCGTGCTCACATCGCTGGCCGGTTTGGGCCTCGCCAATGTGCTGGTGACGGAACTGGTTCGTAACCGAGAATATTCCGAAAACCAGTTGTTGGGAACGTCTTTCATTCTGCGGCTCGTAGCCGGGACGGTCTCTCTGTTTGCCATTGCGGTTACCGTTCGTGTTCTGTACGGCGATCAGCCGGTTTTGCAGGCCATGATTTTGTTTACCAGTTCCGTACTGGTTTGCCAGAGTGCCGATGTCATCGACCTCCATTTTCAGTCGCGCGTCAAATCCAAGCTTTCCGTTATTGCCAAATCCATTGCCTTCCTTTTATCAACAGCATTACGGGTTTATTTTCTGGCCAATCAATTCAGCCTGCTGGCTTTCTCTTCGGTTGTTTTTGTTGAGGTAAGCTTATCGGCGTTCATTCTGATTTTAATTTACAACCGGCAGGAAGGGCAACACATCCTCAACTGGCGTTTCAGCCGTCGGCTGGCGACGTACTTGCTGCATTTGTCCTGGCCCATCATGATATCGGATTTTTTCATCTTTATCTACATGCGGGCCGACCAGTTTATGCTAAAGGAACTGGCAACCGATCTGGAGTTGGGCAAATTCAGTGCGGCTTTACGGCTTTCGGAAGTGTGGTATTTTATTGCGACGGCCATCACCTCATCGTTTTACCCGACCATCGTCAGTTTAAAAACCCAGAACGAAGAAGCGTTTCAGCGGGCTTTCCGGCAGTTGCTGACTCTGCTGCTGTCCATTAGCATCCTGATCGCAATTTTTATCACGCTCGCGGCTCCCTTTATCATTAATTTGCTCTACGGGCAGCAATACGAAGGGGTCGACGATATTCTGGTCATTCATATCTGGTCGGCGGTATTTGTTTTTATGGGCGTTGGCAGCAGCTACTGGTTTATCCTGCACGACCATCAACGTCTGCTGCTGGTCCGAACCATCGCCGGGGCCGTGATCAACATCCTGCTGAACTTTGTTTTGATTCCCCGCTACGGTGCTGTCGGAACTTCCATTGCGACGCTCATTGCACAAATGACGACGGCCTATTTCGTAAACTTTTTTATCGCCAAAGCGCGTCCGGTTTTCTTCGTTCAGACCGCAGCGTTCGCGGATGTGTTCAAGCTGACTTTGCTCCGGGAGCGGCTCAAACGCACACCCTGACTCCGCGCCTTGATGCCATAAACCGTGCAGCATTAGCTCTTCATTTCTACGCTTCCGGCCGGGTCTGAATTAGATAAAAAGTGCCATACAGATCAGCAAACTCCTACTGAATAAAAATATCTTTCTATTTCCAGCAATAAGCCTTTTTTTTGCCTCTAGTTCATTACGTTCCCAGGCCCAACTAATTACGCTTATGATTGGATACCTCATTGGTAAACTTCTGCAAGTTTTGCCGTATGAATACGGCGTCAGCTACAACAATTATAAAACGTTAAGCCACGAATTTGGTCATTTTAAAAGCGCTCAGAAGTGGCAATCGATCGATAAAAGCAGTAAGCCGATTCCCTGGTACACCTATCCGGCCATTGAATTTATCAATCAGCTGGATTTATCCGACAAAAGGGTTTTTGAGTATGGCTCCGGCAACTCGACCCTGTTCTGGGCCAGCCGGTGCCGGAAGGTAGTGGCAATTGAAGACGACAAAAAATGGTATGACACCATTCGGACTCGTTTGCCGCAAAACGTCGACTACCGGCTGATCGAGAACAAAGACGAGTATGTCACTGCTATTCAGCAGTTTCCTGATCTGTTCGATATCATCATTATTGACGGGAAATACCGTTTTGACTGCACGGCCAACTCCCGCGACCGGCTGTCGTCGACCGGTTTTTTCATTCTTGACAATGCGGACTGGCACCCGAAACCATCGAAGCTGCTTCGCGAGTCCGGCCTTATCGAAATCGACATGGCCGGCTTTAATCCGATCAACGGCTATACAACGACAACCTCTTTCTATTTATCGCGGCAGGTTGACTTCAAACCGGCGCACGATCGCCAGCCTATTCCCGGCATTGGCAGTATGCCCAACTCAGCCGAATAATTTAACCTGCTCTTTTTCAATAAGTTTCTTAATTTTATTGAGCCGACGGGCAACTTTTTAAGGCCGGATGCTGTCTTAAAAGGTAGCCGTATTTTCTTTTTGTTTCGTCGAAAATGCCTGAATTTCATATTGCTTTCCTGAAAATCGGCGTTACCAAAGTAAATGTGATCAAGCGAAGAGGCTTTTTCTTAACCAATTACCTAACCTCAACGTACCGATGCAATTTGACGTACCCATCCTGTTTCTTCTCTTTAACCGACCCGATCTAGCCCGCCAGGTACTTAACCGCATCCGGCAGATTCAGCCCCGGGAATTGTTTGTGTCGATTGATGGCCCACGCCCTAACCATCCAACGGATGCCGAACAGGTGGCTCAAAGTATTGCCCTGCTGGACGAAATTGACTGGCCCTGTCAGGTTCACCGGTTAATACAGGACCAGAATCTGGGTTGCCGCCAGGCCGTCAGTACGGCAATTACCTGGTTTTTTGAGCAGGTTGAAATGGGCATCATCCTGGAAGATGACTGCCTGCCCGACCCCAGCTTCTTTACCTTTTGCCGGGAAAACCTTCACCATCACCGGGATAACGCAACGGTTATGCACATAGGTGGTGTGAATTTTCAAAACGGTCAGTGGCACGGCGACGGCTCCTATTTTTACACCAAGATCTGTCACGTCTGGGGCTGGGCGAGCTGGCGCCGGGCTTGGGAAAAGTACGACGTTTCGATGGATTCGTACCCTGTTTTTCGCAAGCAGAACCGAATTGCCGACCTTTTCAGCGATCCTAAAGTTCAGGAATTCTGGATTGAAGCCTTTGACAGCGTTGCCTCCGGGCGCGTCAGTAGCTGGGCCTACCCGTGGGTGTACACGATCTGGATCAACAACGGTCTTTGCATTTATCCCAACCGGAACCTGATTACCAACATTGGTTTTGGCGGAGATGCTACCCACACCCGCGACGACAACGATTCGCTCGCCAACCAACCGCTGCAAGCCATCACGGAAGTCAAACATCCGGCCTTTCTAATTGAAAATGTGCAGGCTACCGACTATTCAGCCAATAATTACTTTAAAAAACCGGGGTGGATGGCCATAAAAACAGAAAGTCTGAAAAGACGCCTGGGTCTGAAAAATTAGTTTTATTTTTGGATTTGCTTACGAGCACAACGACCAGGAAACCGCCTTTATGACCTGCCATATTTGCAATACCCCATCGAACGACTCTTTCCAGGTGAAAGTATTGTTCAAATATGATGTCACCTATTACCGCTGCCGGGAGTGCGGCTTTATTCAGACCGAAAGCCCGTACTGGCTGCCCGAGGCTTACGAATCGGCCATCACTTCGCTGGATATCGGGCTGGTTTCCCGGAACGTAACCTGGGCTCCCACCGTTGAAGCCATCATCCGGAAATGGTTTCGGCCGGAAGGGCCGTTTCTGGATTACGGGGGCGGTTATGGCTTGTTTGTCCGCATGATGCGCGACCGCGGTTTTGCGTTCATCCGGCAGGACCAGTATTGCGAGAACCTCTTCGCCAAGCATTTCGACATGACCGATCAGCCACCGGGGCAGACTTACGAGCTGGTTACCGCTTTTGAAGTGTTTGAGCACTTACCTGACCCGGTGGCTACCGTCGATCAGATGCTGCAGGCCGGGAAAAGCATCCTGTTTTCCACGAAAGTTCAGCCCAACCCGAACGTCACTCCGGAAACCTGGTGGTATTTCATTCCCGAAACGGGGCAGCACGTTGCCCTTTATAGCCTGGAATCGCTACAGCGGCTGGCTAAACGGTTTGGCTTGCAGCTGTTTAGCGACGGACACGATTTACACCTGATGACGGCTAAATCCATTGATCCAACCTGGTTCCGGTGGTTGACTCACCCGAGAAAGGTTCAGTTATTCAACCGATTCCACTCCTATAAAGCCCGGCCTTTATTGGATCAAGACTTCCAAAAAGTATATGATTCCGTGAAGACACAACCACTTAAAGACCTTATTTGATAGCGTCGCCTTTATTTTGTACCTTAATTGCGAAATTAGCAATTGAAAAAATATTAGGCCATCTCCCTCAGTGTCTACACAATTAGATATTCCGGTTCTGTTTATCTTATTCAACCGGCCTCGGCACGCACGCAAAGTCTTAGAACAAATCCGTCAGGCACAACCCAAGGAGCTTTTTATCGCCATTGATGGCCCCCGTCCCAATCACCCCACCGACCGGGAGCAAGTCGCCCAGTGCACAGCCCTGCTCGACGAGATCGACTGGCCCTGTCAGGTGTACAAGTTGATTCAACCCCGGAATCTGGGCTGCAAACGAGGGGTCAGTACGGCGATTACCTGGTTTTTTGAGCAGGTTGAAATGGGCATTATCCTGGAAGATGACTGCCTGCCCGACCCCAGCTTCTTTACCTTTTGCCGGGAGACGCTGCTCTACCATCAGCATAACTCGAGCGTTATGCATATTTCCGGGGTTAATTTCCAGGGCGGGCAGCGGCACGGTGATGGCTCGTACTTTTATTCGAAAATCTGTCACATCTGGGGTTGGGCGACGTGGCGCCGGGCCTGGGCCAAATATGACGTTTCGATGCAGTCCTACGCTGAATTTCGCCAAAACCAGGTCATCAAAGATCTGTTTACGGATCAGAAAGTGCAGCAATTCTGGACGGAAGCCTTCGACGGGGTCTACGCGGGGCAAATTGACACCTGGGATTACCAGTGGTGTTACACCATCTGGACGAGCGGTGGTATCTGCGTCTGCCCCAACCAGAACCTGATTTCCAACATCGGTTTTGGGCAGGACGCTACGCACACCAAAGAAGACACCGAGTCGACGGGGAATCAGCCTTTACAGACACTGACCGAGATCGTTCACCCCCGATTTCTGATTGAAAGCCGCCGGGCCACCGAATATTCGTTGCATAAGTTTTTCCGAAAAGTGAGCGGGATCAAACAAAGAATGGAGAATATTACGAATAAACCCGGCTTGAAAAACGTGAAAACCACCTTCAGGAAGCATTTGCTTCCCTGAAAGATTCCTGCATGAAGATATTTTTTGACCATCAAACGTTTTCCCAACAAAACTACGGCGGTATTTCCCGGTATTTCTGTGAATTGATTGCCGGCATCAACCAGCAACCTAACGATCATCAGGCTCATTTGTCCCTGCTGGTGTCCAACAACGCTCACTTAAAAGAGAAAAATCTTCCGGCCTGGCCTTTCTTTCCCGGTCAGCCATTTGCCAGAACCCAGCCTTACCTCTATAAGTTAAACAAGGCGTTCTGCCGATTGGAGATGCAATTTCGGTCGTACGACGTTTTCCACGCTACTTATTACGAACCCTATTTTCTTGAACACATCCGGAAACGCCCCGTTGTGGTAACCTTTCTGGATATGATTCACGAAAAGTACTGCAATACCTTTCCTGAACTGGCCGCCGATCATCAGGTGATGACCTGGAAAAAGGAGATTGTCAATCAGGCATCAGCCATCATTGCCATCTCGGAAAATACCAAGCGGGATTTGGTGGAGTATTACAACGTTCCTCCGGAGCGCGTCCGGGTTATCTACCTCGGCTCATCGGTTTCGGTGGAAACCCCTTCCGTCGGCGTGGCTGCTTCCGCGCCTTATCTTCTGTTTGTGGGCAACCGGGGAATGTACAAAAACTTTGGTCCTTTCATTCAGGCCGTGGCTCCGTTGCTGCGCCAACACCAGATTCGGCTTATCTGCGCGGGCGGTGGAGCTTTTTCACCCGGCGAAGCCGCCGTTCTTCAACAGTTGAACCTTACGCAGCTCGTCGAACAGCAGCCGATCAATGACGCAACCCTGCGGAAGTTGTACAGCCAGGCGTTGGCATTTGCGTTTCCTTCTCTCTACGAAGGATTTGGCATTCCGGTGCTGGAAGCCTTTGCGTGCGGTTGCCCCTGTCTGCTCAGCGATCGGAGTTCACTACCCGAAGTAGCGGGGTCCGCAGCCGTTTATTTTGACCCGGAAAACGCCGATTCGATGTACAGGGCGGTCGAGCAGGTTCTGACCGATTCGGCCCTGCGGCAGCAACTGAGCCAACTGGGTCGGCAGCAATTGGCGCTTTTTTCCTGGGAAAAAACCGTCCGCGAAACCCTTGATCTGTACCAGAGTTTGCAATAACCATTTTACCGCTTAGAAAGAGTCTCCGGAATCTGCTCAATAGCCGAGCCGCAATTTCCTATCTTTGCAGCCTATTATCACCCAAAAGAATCGTTTCCCGCTCAAGGGCCTTCGTATTTACTTATGCCGCCACTGGTTTCCATTATCACCGTCTGTTACAACAGCCAGCAACACATTGAACAAACCATTCAATCGGTGGTGAACCAGACTTATGCGTCAATCGAGTACATTCTGGTGGACGGCAAGTCGACCGATCAAACCGTCGCGATCATTGAGCGGTACGCCCGGCAGTTTCCGGACCGTATCCGGTACATTTCCGAACCCGATACCGGTATCTACAACGCCATGAACAAAGGCATCCGGCTGGCAACCGGGGAGCTGATTGGTATCATCAACAGCGACGACTGGTACGAAACCGACGCAGTAGAACGGGTCGTGAAGGCTTATCAGGCGCATGGGCAGGCCGTTTACCACGGTATTCAGCGAACGTTTCTGGACGAGCAGGAAGCTTTCCTGATTCAGACGCACGCCAGCCAGCTCCCGAAAGGCAACATTGAACATCCGACCTGCTTCGTTCCGGCTTCACTCTACCAAACCCACGGCTTGTTCAGTGAGCAATACCGGTACGTAAGCGATTACGAGCTGATGTTACGCTTAATGAAGAACCAGACACGGTTTATACCACTGAATGCCATTATCAGTAACTTCCGTCAGGGGGGGGCTTCCCACAAGGCCGAAGCCGTCTGGGAAAATCTGCACCTCTGGCACGAAAAAGGTATACTGACGCGGCCACAATACCTAACCTGGCTGTATAAAGACAAACTGAAAGTGTATACCAAACGGCTGACGGGCCGCGCGTAATGAGGATAAGCACCTTGCTCTATATCGCTCTGCTGATTGGTTTGTTCGGAACCGTAACCAACCTGATCTTCATCAGCCCCTTACCGTCGCTGCTGGCCCTGGCCGTACTGCCTTACCTGTTTCTCCGCCAATCGGTTTTCGTGATTCCGCGGTTTATTTATTACCTCTACATCTATTTTCTGTTTTCGCTGGCGGGAATCCTGATTTACTTTCCGGCCTCTCTGGCCAATTTCGGTTTTTACCGGTACGACGGTAACTTCATTATTTCGTACCTACCCCTGCTGCTGATTTCTTTTTTTTCGTACAATATTCCCGTCGACCGGCTTTTTAAGCGGTTCCTGATCTTCGCTACGGCCGTCAACGCGGTGGCGTTTATGCTGAATCTGGTTCTGACCCGGTTTGCGGCCATTACCGACTGGGGCAATCCCGAAACTTATTTTCACGGCTTTTTCAAAAGTACCAACGGGGCGGGCGGTTTCATCAGCATTGTGCTGTCGCTCAACATTGTACTATTTTTGCAGGAACGAAAGCGGAAGTGGCTGCTCCTGATTCTGGTCAATTTTGTTTTTCTGATTGCTACCACTTCGCGCGGGTCCATGCTGGGACTGATGGCCGGTTTCGCGTTTTATTTCTTTGACCGCACCAATCGCCAGTACCTGATCCGGCTTGCGCTGTTTGCGATTGTGGCCGTTCAGTGCGCGGTTTTAACGTATACCTATCCGCTTTACGATCTCTACGTCCGCGATGCCGATCTGAGCGAAGGTGGGGCCAGCACGTACATCTCCCCGCTTTTTGGCGAGGTCAGTACCAAATCGGCCAACGTCGCCATCCGGGCCCTTGAGACCTGGCCCCGCGCGGTCGATTGTTTTCTGCACTCTCCCCTGATCGGAACGGGTTTTGGCTCGGTGAACGATACGCCCCTGCGATACAAAGGCATTCCTTACGTGCTGAGCCTCAACGACCAGCCAAAGAAACTTTTTAACGATGCCCACGCCCACCACTCCTACCTGCACATTCTGGGCGAGCAGGGGCTGATCGGCCTCGGAATTTTTCTCCTGTTCTGGTACGCGCTGTATCAGTACCTGCGCAAGGGGCCCGAAAGCATCGTGCAAAAGTTTTTACTGGTTTCGTATTTCAACCTGTCCGTCATGAGTTTCACCGAACACCGGATTACGTCACCTTCCAACGCCCTGCCACTGGTCATTGCCTTGTGTTTATACATGCTGAAGCGAAATTACGACGCCAGAAAGAAGAACTCCGTGGTTCATGTCGGGAGTGTGGAAAGCAATCTCTAATTTTACGCCGTTCAATTACAAGCCTCTATGAATCATAAATCTGTTGTCGTTAACGCCCGATTTCTGACGCAACCCGTAACGGGTACGCAGCGCGTAGGCATCGAACTCGGGATGCGGCTCAAGAATCTGGTACCGGATATTACGTTTTTGACCCCTCATAATATTCTGCAGAAAGACATTGCGACCGACTTAGGCGCAACGGTTTATGGCCGCACCAAAGGTTACATCTGGGAGCAGATCGAAATGCCGATGTATCTGCAAAGCCAGGATAGCCCGTTGCTGGTCAATCTCTGCAACACCGCCCCCATCGTTTACGACAACAAAATCGTGACGGTGCTGGACTTGTCCTTCCACCGGCATCCGGAGTGGTTTTCGAAAAAATTCTCGCTGTTGTACAACTTCACCGTTCCGCGCATTGTCCGGTCGGCTCATAAGGTGCTAACAATCAGCGAATATTCGCTCAACGACCTGCACCGGTTTTATGACGTTCCCCGGTCTTCGCTGGATATCATTTACCCGAGTATCTCGGATATATTTCTGTATCCGCCCGCAAAAGGCGAGAATCCGTACGGAAAATACATCCTGGCAGTTTCGTCGCTCGATCCGCGCAAAAACTTCAAAGGACTAATTCAGGCGTTTCAACAGGCCAAATTTCCGGATACGAAGCTGGTGATTGTGGGAGCGGCTCACAAAGTCTTTGCCGATTCTGGGCTTAAGGAACTGATTGAAAACGATCCTTCCATCATTTTCACCGGTTATCTGAGCGACGAGCAACTGGTTAATCTTTACCAGCACGCCCTGTTTTTCGCCTATCCGTCCTTTTTCGAGGGCTTCGGTATTCCCCCGCTCGAGGCCATGTCGTGCGGCTGCCCCACGCTGGTGTCCGACACCACGAGCCTGCCTGAAGTTTGCGGGGACGCCAGCGTCTACGTGGACCCTTACGACATTGGCAGCATTCGCGACGGTCTGGTTAAACTCTACAGCGACGAAGCCCTCCGTAAGACGCTGGTTGAAAAAGGGCGTGGGCGGGTCGAACGGTTTAGCTGGCAGCAGTCGGCCGAAAAACTCGCCGGTATCATTTCGAAATTAGTTTAGAGCGCCCCAGCGATGGAGTAAGAGCGGGAAGAAACGACTTCCTACCCTATCGCTGGTCACTCCTCACTTCTCTGGTCAAAACATGCTTGATAAAAAGATCGCCCTGATCCACGAATGGCTGGTGACCTATGCCGGTTCGGAAAGTGTGGTCGAACAGATTTTGGCGCTGTACCCCCAAAGCGACCTTTTTACCCTGGTTGACTTTTTGCCCGACTCGCAGCGGCTGCTCATCCAAAATAAAACCGCGACGACGAGTTTTATCCAGAAATTGCCGTGGGCCAAGAAAAAATACCGCTCCTATCTGCCGCTGATGCCGCTGGCCGTGGAGCAGTTCGACGTCAGTGCCTACGACGTGGTCATATCAAGCAGTCATGCCGTAGCCAAAGGCGTACTGACCGGACCTGATCAGCTTCACATCTGCTATTGTCACTCGCCCATGCGCTATGCCTGGGATTTGTACCATCAGTATTTAAGCGAGAGCGGACTTAAAACCGGCTTCGGAGGGGCCATTGCCAAACTGATTCTGCATTATATACGGCTTTGGGATTACCAGTCGGCGCAGCGTGTTGATCATTTTGTGGCCAACTCTCGTTACATCGCCCGGCGCATCAAAAAAGTCTACGGCCGCGAAGCACACGTCATTCATCCGCCCGTTAACACCCAGCAGTTTGCCCTGTGCCAGCAAAAGGATAACTATTACCTGACGGCATCGCGCATGGTGCCCTACAAGAAAATCAACCTGATCGTTGAAGCCTTTGCGGCCATGCCCGACAAACGGCTGGTGGTCGTTGGCGATGGACCCGACTTTGAGAAGATCAAACGGCTGGCGACCCCGAACATTGAATTGTTGGGTTATCAATCGAACAGCGCGCTGGTTGCGTATATGCAGAAAGCAAAAGCATTTGTTTTTGCGGCCGAAGAAGACTTCGGGATCATGCCCGTTGAAGCGCAGGCCTGCGGAACGCCGGTGCTGGCATACGGTAAAGGTGGGGCGCTGGATTCGGTCGTTGATCAAAAGACGGGATTGTTTTTTGACCGGCAGGAGGTGGCCTCCCTCATCGAATGCGTACAGCGGTTTGAGCGAACTGCCGACCGATTTGAACCAATTACCATACATCAACACGCTCAGGGCTTTAGCAACGAAAACTTTCGTTTTGCCTTTGAACAATATGTCACCGGTAAGATAAGAGAAGGCTTTACAAGAAGCTAGACTCTTTAACTATCTGATTATTAAATAGAACTATCACAGGAATTAAGTTATTAATTTTCCCTTAGGATAAAAAATGACTTATTTTTCAATAATTTTCTACGGAAAATCGTACAAATAGGGTGAACTTAGAGTTAATGGACCGGGTTTGCCCCAGCCAGTGATCTCTTTATAATAAGTGTCTTTCATTTGTTACGGAATCCAGGGGGAGCGGTTTGGCAGACGAATAAGTCTGTCTTTGTATAAGCCGTTCCAAACGAATTACTTATGAAACACCGATTTTCTTTTCTACTGCGACCATTCAGCGCAACGATGGATATTATTTTCCTCGATATCTGCTTTGCGCTGGCCTACCGGCTGAAATTTGGTACAACGGAATCCCTCTTTGAAGTACCTTACGTAACGCTCTTTTGGTTTATAAACGCAGCCTGGTTACTGATTTTATTACTCAACAAGCCTTATAATTTTTCCCGTCTGACCTTTACGATCCAGAACCTGCTGGTGGATCTGGCAAAATTAATTGGACTGCATATTGCGCTGGTTTCGGTTTTCTGGGTATTCACGAAAGGCGGCTACTCCTATTCCCGAGAGCAGCTTTTGCTCACCTATGTTCTGTTTCTCTGTGCCGGTTCGCTCTGGCGTTCGGTTGTCCTGATTCTGCTAAAAGTATACCGGGCCATGGGTTACAATACCCGACGATTTGTCGTGGTGGGGTATGGGCCGCTCTCCCGGAGTATTCAGACGTTCTATCAGATGTACCCGGAGATCGGCTTCAAGTTCTACGGTTACTTTGATAAAATGACCCCCGACAACGCTTCCTCGCTGCGGGGCGATTATAGTTACTTGAAGGATTACATCGTTCGCAACGAAATTGACTGCGTGTACTGCTGTTTGCCTTACATTGATACCGAACAGCTGCGCGACATCATGAACTTTTCGGAAGAAGCGAAGTATCAGGTCAAACTGATCGTCGATTTTAAAGGCTTCCTGACAAAAGGGGTTACGGTTGAATACCACGATGTTCAGCCGGTAATCAGCATGTCTACGCACTATCTAGATGACTTGCGGGTCAATCTGTTCAAGCGGACCTTTGACGTATTTTTCTCGGCGGGTGTTCTTTCGCTGGGTGCGCCGTTGTTCATGGTTATCGCCGTAATCACCAAACTCAGCTCGAAAGGGCCGGTATTTTATTCCCAGGAGCGAATCGGCAAATGGGGAAAACCGTTCCGCATTTACAAATTTCGCAGCATGTATCCCGATGCCGAACAAGGCGGCCCGGCCCTTTCAGCAGGCAATAAAGATCATCGGATTACCCCCTGGGGCCAGTTCATGCGTAAAACCCGGCTTGACGAAATTCCCCAGTTCTACAATGTTCTGCGGGGTGATATGTCGGTGGTCGGCCCGCGCCCGGAACGGCAGTATTTTATCAACCAGATCATCGAAAAATCGCCTGAATACAAGTATTTATTAATGGTTAAACCCGGAATTACTTCCGTTGGGCAGATCAAATTTGGCTACGCCGAGAACGTGGAGGAGATGGTTCAGCGCCTGTGGTACGATCTTGAATACCTACAGAACGTTTCTTTTTCTACCGACGTCTGGCTAATCTTCCAAACCGTTCGGGTAATGATGCAGGGCCGGGGGAAATAAACTTGTATAAGGTATTGAATATGAATATAAAAGCCGGATTAGTATATTTTTTAGTCTGCTGTTTTTGTAATCCGGTTGTTGCTCAGCGAGCTTATTTTCCTAAAACAACTCGGTATGATTTCCAGGTAGGCGCCTACCTTTCATCGGGCGAACGCACTCCCTTCTGGCTGAGAGCTAATCAGTTCGGCATCGTCCCGACCACGACGCCCGCCGGAACGCTCCGGCTCGGCGTTTCTTCGGATTACGGCAAACCCGTATTAGACAGTGGTAACATTCGTCAGAAGAAGTTTGACTGGGGATACGGGGTTGAAGTTGTGGGGAATGCGGCTACAAATTCCAAGTTGCTGCTTCCGGAAGCCTACGTAAAGGCCCGCTTTGGACGGATCGAGCTGTTCGCCGGGCGTCGTCGGAACGTTTACGGTTTGGTCGATACGACGCTGACCTCGGGTTCCTACATCTGGTCGGGCAATACGCTGCCCATTCCTGTGATTCAGATCGGTACGCAGGGCTTTGTTCCGTTGCCTCTCACGAAAAATTTTGTGTCTTTTCTGGCCTTCTACAATCATGGCTGGTTTGGGAACGATCGGCTGGTGACCGGCACGTATCTGCACCAGAAAGCACTATATGCCCGATTGGGCAAACCCACTGGAAAGCTAAAATTGTACGCCGGTATGAACCACCAGGTTCAGTGGGCGGGCTACTCCGAACGGCTTGACAACAACATCTCCGCGGACGGCTACCTGCCTTCGAACCTCCGGAGTTACTGGTACATGATAACCGCCTACCAGGGCGCCACCCGGCTCGATCCAACCTTGTCTTCTTTTGAAGAAAACCGGGTCGGTAATCACTTGGGAACAATTGATTTGGGACTGGAACTCGACCTCGGGTCGACGAATCTTTTGCTCTACCGCCAGAACATCTACGACGACGGTTCCCTGTTTTATTTGACCAACATTCGCGACGGTCTGAACGGTCTTCGCTTAAAAAATACCCGCACCGAACGTTCGTTCTTTCGCATCAATGAGTTCCTGACGGAGTTTCTCTATACCAAGAGCCAGGGCGGTCCCGAATTTGTGCTGGCCGATCCGTCGAAACGGGGCCGGGATAATTACTTCAACCACTCCCAGTACATTGATGGCTGGACCTATAAAAACCGCACCATCGGAACACCATTTCTAACACCGGGTGTCGATGTCCGGGCGGGTCTGCCCAACGGAGCCATTGCCAACAACCGCGTCAGTATGCTGCATTTCGGCTTATCCGGTATGATTGGGAATGTCGCGTGGATGGGTAAACTTTCGTACAGCGACAACATTGGTACCTACAATGAGCCGTATTACGACAGTCCGAAGCAGTTGTCATCTATGCTGAGTTTGATGGCCCCAGTCACGCTGGGCGCCTTGGGTGACTTTCAGATCAGTGCAATTTTTGCTTCAGATTCCGGAAAACTTTTGTACAACTCAACGGGTGGCTACCTCGGGGTGCGTAAGATCATTACATCGCGGTAATGCCCTCCCTTAAAAACAGAAAAAGGTCCGCCGTATGGCGGACCTTTTTCTGTTTTTAAGAACTCTATTTTTAATAATGCCGATCGCCAGGTTCGCGTTTCCCGAGCATCACCGCCCCAACCATTGCTACCAGCAGCAGTACCGACGCCAACTCAAACGGCAGGAGATAATCCTTGTACAATACGATACCCAAATTTTCAACCAGACCCACTTTCTCGCTGTAAGTCGCCGGGTTATAGGTTGCCATTGATGACACCCGGAATACGGCTACCATCACCACCAGCATTACTCCGCCAACGACCACAGCCGCCAGCTTGGTAATCGTTGTTTTCGACTCTTCGTCTTCCTTTTTCAGGTTCAAAAACATGATGACGAACAGAAACAATACCATAATCGCGCCGGCGTAAACAATAATGTTAACAGCGGCCAGAAACTGGGCATTTAAGAGGATATAATGGCCCGACAGGGTAAAGAACGTCAGGATCAGCGCCAGTACGCTGTGGATTGGATTTCGGGCCGTCACTACGAAGGAGGCACTCAGCAGTGTAATTGCCGTTAAAACGTAAAAAAGTATTTCAGTAGGCTTCATTTTTTAAGTATCGTTTAAGGTTTGAGGTTTAACGTTTAAGGCTTATCTCAAACGGTAAACCCCAAACCTCAAACCTCAAACGACAATCTACGTGGCTGATCGGGAAAAAGACGGTTCGGTAGGAGTTGCCTGCACATCCGGATTGGTACGGACATACCGGTCGTCCAGCTTCTCGACCAGTTGGTCTTTTCCGTAAATCACCTGATCGCGCTCGGTGAAGATGGGAACCATCCGGTCGTGCCGCAGATAGACGGCCTGTTTGGGGCAGGCTTCTTCGCACAAACCACAGAAAATACAACGCAGCATGTTGATTTCGTAAACCGCTGCGTACTTCTCTTCCCGGTACAGCTCTTCTTCGCCTTTTTTACGTTCGGCTGCCACCATCGAAATGGCTTCGGCCGGGCAGGCTACGGCGCAGAGTCCGCAGGCGGTACACCGTTCGCGTCCTTCTTCGTCGCGTTTAAGCACGTGATGCCCCCGAAATACCGGTCCCAGGTACCGTTTCACTTCGGGATACGCAACCGTCACTTTCTTGCCAAAAAAGTGCTTTATGGTAATGGCCAGCCCTTGAGCGATAGCCGGGAGATACATCTTCTCCGCTAGCGTCATCTCCTTGTTGCTGACTTGTTTAGATCGATTCGTTAATTGCATAGTGAGTAGGGAACGTTAATCAGGATCGCTGGGGCTGAACAACTGGTTTGGGAGCACGCGCCGACGACACCATTGCCAGCACAACCATTACGATTACAATGGCCCAGCTGGCGTATTTGATATCATACAGCAATCCAAAGCCCGTTACAACCACATTCAGGACGGAAAGCGGAATAAAGCTTTTCCAGCCCAGGTTCATCAGTTGGTCATACCGGAACCGGGGCAGCGTCCAGCGGACCCACATGAAGAAGAAAATGAAGAAGAAAATCTTGCCAAACAGCACGATTGTTCCAATCAGGGTAGCCAGGTTATGGCCCAAGGCTCCTCCCAGCGAACTCGTCAGGGTTTCCCGAACCCAATCCATACCGGGATAGTTGTAACCGCCAAAGTAAAGCGTTGAAATCACCGCCGACGACACAAACATGTTGATGTATTCTGCAAACAGGTAAAAGCCGAGTTTCATGGAGCTGTATTCGGTATGATACCCACCGACGAGCTCGGTTTCGCACTCCGGCAAATCGAACGGGGTCCGGTTACATTCTGCAAACGCACAGGTCAGAAAGATAATGAAACCCAGCGGCTGGTTGAATACGTTCCAGGCCATACCGTGCTGCGCTTCCACCATAGCCCGGAGGGACAACGAACCCGTCATCATCAAAATGGCAATGATGGACAGACCGAAAGCAATTTCGTAGCTGATGTTCTGAGAAGCCGCCCGAATCGCCCCGAGGAGCGAAAATTTATTGTTCGAGGCCCATCCGCCAACCATTAGACCGTATACGCCCAGGGAAACCACCCCGAAGATATACAGAATACCGATGTTGATTTCGATGCCCTGCACCGGCACCACCAGATCTTCGTACCGAACGCTTTCTCCGAATGGAATCACTGCGCTCGACATCAAAGCCGTCAGGATGGCCAAACACGGACCGAGGATAAACAGCCATTTGTTGGCCTGCGACGGAATGAAATCCTCCTTAAAAAACATTTTACCGGCGTCGGCCAGCGGCTGGAATATACCGCCCGGTCCCGCCCGGTTGGGACCGAAACGGTCCTGAATAAAACCGGCCACTTTCCGCTCTGCCCACGTTGAATACATGGCAATCAGGAGGGTCACGCCAAAGACGACGAGAATCAGAATGGCCTTTATAATGAGTTCTGTTAGGTTCATAATGGTATGACGTTAGAAGTGAGACCGAAGAGATTTGAAACCATTTACGCTCTGGTCGGTCTTCTGGTTTGCCAATCAGGGTTCCGGGTCATTGGCGTGCGGCAGAACCGGAGCAAACCGTTCCGGTGGTAATTGCTGAATGCCCAGTTGCGACGTATCGCGCTCTTCGTGAACGTCGGTGTAGGTAGCAGCCGCCAGCTTTCTCTGAAAATCCGGTTTTACCGTATCACGACGGTATTTGTTGGCCGAAATAACCGAACTGCGCGAGATTTTCGTAGGCCCTTCAATTACCCAGTCGCTGGTGTTCTTTTTCTCGAACCGGCAGGTGTTGCAGATGAATTCCGTCACCTCGTTCCACTCATTTTTCCGCGCCGTCACCCGGATGACTTCCTCGCCCCGGTACCAGAGCGTTACGTTGCCCGAGCAGGTTGGGCAATCGCGGTGCGCGTCAACCGGCTTGGTAAACCAAACGCGGTTTTTGAAGCGGAAGGTTTTGTCGGTTAAGGCACCTACGGGACATACGTCGATGACGTTCCCGGAGAAATCGTTATCAATGGCCTTTTCTATGTACGTTCCGATTTCAGCGGCATCGCCCCGGCCCAACACGCCGTGAACGCGTTTCTGCGTAATCTGGTCGGCGGTAAACACGCAACGGTAGCACAGGATGCAGCGCGTCATGTGGAGCTGGATGTAAGGGCCAATATCCTGTTTATCAAACGTCCGGCGCTCTTCTTCGTAACGGGTGGTGGCCATCCCGTGGTTGAAGGCAAAGTTTTGCAGGTCGCACTCGCCAGCCTGATCGCAAACGGGGCAATCCAGCGGGTGATTGATCAGCAGAAACTCCACGATGGCTTTGCGGGTCGAAAGAACCTGTTCGTTGGTCGAGTTTTCAACAACCATACCGTCCTGAACCGGCGTGATACAGGAAGCCACCAGCTTGGGCATTGGCCGCGGATCTTTGGCGGAACCAGCCGCTACCCGAACCAGACAGGCCCGGCATTTTCCACCACTGCCTTTCAGCGGTTGGTAGTAGCACATGGCCGGTGGGGCAACATCACCACCAATTTTTCGGGCTGCCTGCAAAATGGTCGTTCCCGGTTCCACTTCGACTTCAATACCGTCGATGGTGACTTTAAATAATTGCGGTTGTGTATTTTCCATTTAGCTATAGCGTCCAATAAATAATTAAACTACACCAGGGCCATATCTCCTTTGAATACCGCGCCCGGCTGGGTGGCTTCGGAGGGGTTGGTGATATGCCACTCAAATTCGTCGCGGAAATGGCGGATGGCACTGGCTACCGGCCAGGCCGCAGCGTCGCCGAGCGGACAAATGGTGTTTCCTTCGATCTTTTTGGCCACATCGACCAGCAGATCAATATCGCGTTGGTTGCCGTGACCGTATTCGATCCGGTGTAAAACCCGCTCCATCCAGCCGGTTCCTTCGCGGCAGGGGCTACACTGTCCGCAGGATTCATGGTGGTAGAACCGGGCGAAATTCCAGGTATTGCGGACAATGCAGGACGTTTCGTCGAAGACAATGAAGCCCCCCGAGCCCAGCATGGTTCCGGTCTGGAAACCGCCATCCGACAACGATTCGTACGTCATCAGGCGCGGATCACCGTTGGCCAGCTTCAGAATCAGGTTGGCGGGCAGAATGGGTACGGACGATCCACCGGCCACCACGGCTTTCAGGTGGTGCCCGTCGCGAATACCGCCACACCATTCATCGGAGTAAATAAATTCTTCGACGGGAACGCCCAGTTCAATTTCGTACACGCCCGGCTTTTTGATGTGGCCCGAAGCCGAAATTAATTTGGTTCCGGCACTCCGGCCAATACCGATAGTGGCATAAGCCTCGCCCCCGTTGTTAATAATCCAGGAGGTGGTGGCAATGGATTCAACGTTGTTGACAACCGTCGGGCTCTGGTAAAGGCCCTTCACGGCCGGGAACGGCGGTTTGTTGCGTGGGTTGCCCCGTTTGCCTTCCAGGGATTCCAGCAGGGCTGTTTCTTCGCCACAAATGTAAGCGCCACCTCCGGGCTGCACCACCAGCTCCAGATCATAGCCCGTACCCAAGATGTTTTTCCCCAGAAAACCGGCGGCTTTGGCTTCGGCAATCGCTTTTTCAAGAATGCGAACAACGTACATCAACTCACCCCGTACGTAAATAAAGGATTTGTTGGCGCCCAGCGCGTAACTGGAGATGATCATGCCTTCGATGAGAACGTGCGGGAGGTTCTTCATCAGGTAATGGTCTTTGAACGTACCGGGCTCCGATTCGTCGGCATTGCAGACCAGATAGCGGGGCACGCCCTCGGGTTTAGCCAGGAAGCTCCATTTCATGCCCATCGGAAAGCCTGCGCCACCCCGACCGCGTACGCCAGACTTCTTCACTTCTTCAACCACTTCATCGGGTGTCATGGTCTTAAGCGCCTTCTCAACAGCGGTATAACCACCCTGTTTCCGGTATACATCGTAGGTTTCGATGCCGGGAACGTTAATATGTTCGAGCAGAATCTTTTTGCCCATAGTGAGTAGAAACTGGTTTAAATCCTAGTGGCGAAAAGGTCTGGTATTTTTACCATCGCTTCCGCCCTTACCGGAGCTTGTTTATTTAAAACGAAGAGAGCCTAAGCGTTATTTACTCAACTCTTCGATGATCTCATCGACGCGCTTCTTTGTCAGATGCATGTAATATTGTTCCCGAATCTGGAAAACAGGACCCATCCCACAGGCGGCCAGACATTCCACTTCTTTCAGGGTAAATTTCTGATCCGGGGTTGTTTCGCCCGCCTGAATACCCAGCTTCTGTTTCAGATAATCGTAAACCTCTTCGCCCCCCATCAGGCAGCATGGTCCCGTTCGGCAATACTCAATAACGTGTTTACCAACCGGATCTAAGTGGAACATGGTGTAAAACGTGGCCACTTCATAGACCTCAATGGCCTGAATGTCAAGCATCCGGGCGACATAATCCATTACCTCGGGACTCAGCCAGCCCCACTGCTCCTGGGCCAGGTGTAACAACGGTAACAGAGCCGACTTTTGACGGCCTTCCGGGTAACGGGCTATAATTTCCTGGGCTTTTGAAAGCCGTTCGGGGGTAAATTCTACGGTATTTTGCGTTTCCGTCATATCGGTTTACAGCAGGTATTCTTCAAACTTCCTGCCACCTCAACGGAGCAGGTTCAAATTTATACGCGACAGGCTTCCTTGAACTTAGCGATTTCCAGCCTTGCTAAACTTTCTTGTCAGCAGAAATGGACATCTTGCTTTCTACCGCGCCGAATTATCCGTCCAATTCGCCCGCAATTACGTTCAGGCTACTCATAATGACAATTGCATCTGAAAGCGTCAGGCCTTTGCACATTTCCGGGTAAGCCTGATAATAGATGAAGCAGGGCCGCCGGAAATGCAACCGGTAGGGCGCCCGGCCGCCGTCGCTGATCAGGTAAAAGCCCAGTTCCCCGTTTCCGCCTTCAACGGCGTGGTAGACCTCGCCCACCGGCGCATCGATCTCACCCATCACAATTTTGAAGTGATAGATCAGGGCTTCCATGTTCCGGTAAACTTCTTTTTTCGGCGGCAGATAATATTCCGGTGCGTCGGCAAAGTGCGGGCCTTCCGGCAGGTTTTCGATGGCTTGCTCAATGATTCGCAGGCTCTGCCAGATTTCTTCGTTCCGCACCATAAACCGGTCGTAGGTGTCACCACTTTTGCCCACCGGAATTTCGAATTCAAAATCCTGGTAGGACGAATACGGGTTCATCACGCGCACATCGTAGTCAACACCGGCCGCCCGCAGGTTTGGGCCGGTAAAGCCGTAATTCAGGGCCCGTTCCGCCGTAATGCCACCCACGTCAATGATGCGGTCCATAAAGATCCGGTTGCGGTTGAAAAGCTTCTCGAACTCGCGCATAATGGGCGGAAACCGTTTAATGAAGGCCCGGATTTTCCGAATTGCTTCGGCCGACAGATCGCGTTCCATACCGCCGATGCGGCCCATGTTGGTAGTCAGACGCGCTCCGCAGACTTCTTCGTAGATTTCGTAGATATTTTCGCGTTCTTCGAACAGGTAAAGAAAGCCGGTAAAAGCTCCGGTATCAACCCCAAGAATACCGTTACAAATCAGGTGGTCGGCAATTCGGGCCAGCTCCATCATGATAACGCGGATGTACTCGGCCCGCTTCGGCACGGTGATTCCCAGCAACTTCTCGACCGTCATGTGCCAACCGAAGTTATTGATCGGCGACGAACAGTAGTTCATTCGGTCGGTCAGCGTAGTGATCTGGTAGAACGGACGCCGTTCGGCAATTTTCTCGAAAGCCCGGTGAATGTAGCCAACGGTTTGCTCACCCGAAACGATTTTCTCCCCATCCATTTGCAGGATGTTCTGAAAAATACCGTGTGTAGCCGGGTGGGTAGGACCGAGGTTGAGGGTCGTTAACTCATTGACGTACTGAACCGATTCGCCAGACTTTGCCGGCAAATCACTGCCGGGTACATTTTTATTCGATATATCGAGTACGGTGCTCATGTAGTTTACGTAATGAAGGTTTGATGGTCAACTGGTGAACAGGATTTAAACAGCATTACCGCCACCTAACCACCGAAAACCTATCGACCAAATAATGCATCAATTTTATCTTCCCGCGTGGGATCTTCGAGCGGGTACTCTCTCCGCATCGGGAAATAGTCCATGTCTTCCATGTTCAGAATCCGCTTTAGATTCGGATGCCCATCAAAGATGACGCCGAAGAAATCGTAGGTTTCGCGCTCCATCCAGTTGGCACTCTGAAAAACCGTCGTCAGAGTCGGGATGTGCAGACCATTTTCCGCCAGAAACACCTTGATGCGAATCCGGAAATTGTTGACCAAACTATGAAGTTGATAAACGATGCAGAATTCTCGCTCCGGCTCCGGGTCGTCGGGATAATGAACACCGCAGAGCGTCGTCAGAAAATTGATCTGATACAGGGAATGATTTTTCAGGTACTCAATCATCGAAACGATTTGCTCCCGACTGGTTGAAAGGGTCAGCATGCCGTACGGTTCGTCAAAATCGTAGACATTTTCACCAAACTGGCGGATCAAATCTTTAGCAACTTCTTCGTTGGTCATGAAAAGAGGTCGAGTTGTTGAATGGTTGAATGGTTGCAGGAGCCATGCAGCAGCTTAACCATTCAACCATTGAATCATTGAATATTATACGATTCCAGCAGATGCTGGTATTCGGATGAATTCCTTCGGCGCAGGGATTCGTTTTTGGCCAGTTCCTGGACCTGCATCAAGCCGTCCAGAATCTGCTCCGGACGCGGTGGGCAACCCGGCACGTAAACATCCACCGGAATGATGCGGTCGATGCCCTGCAGAACGCTATAGGTATCGAAAATACCCCCACTTGATGCACAGGCGCCAATGGCGATAACCCAACGAGGTTCGGCCATTTGCAGATAGACCTGCTTGAGTACCGGTGCCATTTTCTTGGCAATCGTTCCGGCTACCAGCAGGACATCAGCCTGACGGGGTGAAAAACTCGGACGTTCGGCACCAAACCGGGCAATGTCATACCGTGATGCCATGGTCGACATAAACTCAATGCCGCAGCAGGAGGTTGCAAAAGGGAGCGGCCACAGCGAATTTGCCCGGGCTAATCCAATGATTTTATCGAATGAAGTCGCCTGAAAACCGGCTCCGCTGTAGCTATCGGGTGCCTCGACGATTTTTATGTCACTTGCCATAGTGTTCGGTTGTTTGTTGATAACAACAGATAAACATTTAATCCTGAGTTTCAGTTTACTCCCACTTCAAAACGCCCTTCTTCAGGATGTAATAAAATCCGGACAGCAGCAGTCCCATAAACAACACCATTTCCACAAATCCCGTCGTACCCAGTGTCTTAAAATTGACGGCCCAAGGATACATAAAGATTACTTCGACATCGAACAGAACAAAAAGAATGGCAATGAGAAAGTATTTAATTGAAATTGGTGCCCGGGCGTCTCCCTGTACCGGAATACCGCACTCAAACGGGTCATCTTTCTTTACGCTGTTTCGTTTCGGACCAATGTTGTGCGTGACAATCATGGTTGTCACGATAAATCCCAGCGCTAATCCCAATTGAATGAGAATAGGCAAATAATCAGAAGGCAAATAGGTTGTGTTCATACTAGGTTGCAGAAAGCGCGCAAGTTAATGATATTTTAAACACAAATTTACTGTTCAAATTTACCAAATAACCACGGATTTATCAACATAAAAGGGGCTTGTCAATCCATTGACAAGCCCCTTTTATTACATACTTAGTCCCTATTTTATCCAAACACGCCGGGTAGCCTGATAGCCGTCGGCCTTGATTTGAACAACGTAATTACCTACGGAGAGAGCCGACAGGTTGATGGCCACCTGGTTATCAAAAACCGGCACCGAGGTTTTATAAACGACCTGACCGCTTAAGGTTGAGACGGTTATGTTGGCGTTTTTGATATTTTCTTTGATTTCAAGCCGTACAATACCGTCGGTGGAGGGATTCGGGAAGGCGATGATTTCGTTGCCGGCCTTCTCGTTTCCGATGTACGGAACTTCCTTGGAATACGGTGAATAACAAACGATGGACGTAGCGCCCAAGGCAAATGTCGTTTTGGAACGAGCCGCATAAAATCCGTTTTGGATTACTTTGATCACGTCCGAATTGCCCGCGACCAGCTTACCGTCCGTTTGCCAGTCATACTGTCGTTTGGCGGCCGGAGCCCCAGCCGGGGGAATTGCCTGCAGGGAGAAAGGGCCGCGCTGTTCGACGGTCGGAGCGGTCTGACGGGGCTGAATAACGAGGTTGGCCGGAGCCGATACCGCCGATGTACAGCCGTAAAGATTGATTGCCCGCGCGGTATAGGTGCCCGCCGTTCCGACGGTGAGCTGCCGGGATGTGGCGTTGGTGCTCCAGATGATGTTATTAGCAGCTGGTGCATCGGTGGTAAAGGTAAACGTCGAATCCGCACAAGCCTGCTGCTGCCCCGTCTGCGTGATTTTTGGCGTTACCGGAACCAGCGGAGCCGCTATGGTAACCGACGGAGAAATGAAGGTGGTACCGGTAGCATCTTTCGCAATGGCGTAATAGGTACCAGGCGTCGTAACATTTAGGGTACTGCCTTTCTGGCCGTTGCTCCAGGTAATGTTGGTAAGAGCAAAAGCCGTATTATCCCGATCCCGAACCTCCGTTTGCAGGCTCAGACTAACGCTCTGGTTGGTCGACGCACAGCCCACCGTCAGGGCTGGTGTTGGCAGAGGCAGCAACGGAATCGCTCCGCTAAAGAACCGCTCGTTCATGCTGGCAAACCAGGCTTCAGCATACTGACGCAGCCCGTCGCCCCCGAAGTGAGTTCCACCGTTATTGTTTTCGGCGTCGTACCGTGGGATCTGAATGTTGTCGGTTTCGGGTCCGGCAAAAACGTTGTTGTTGAACGTACCGATCACCTGATTTTGAGCCGCGATAACGCCGGGTTCAACGCGGCCCAAGTTGTAAGACGAACGAGCCAGCATCCAGGAAGGGTACCGCCGGGTATCAGCCCGGGTTTTGTTAATCAGCAACTGCATGGAAACGCGGTACTGCTCCTGCTGAATTCGCAGGTGGTTATCGGTTTCGCCCTGTTGCCACAACACCGCGCGCAAGCCCTGAAGAGAACTAAAATACCGTAACGAAACCAGCAAATTTCCGTAGGGCATACCGGCGGGCAGGTTCTGTTCCAGAAAGACGTTTTTCGTTGTTCCCCCGTCGAAGCTTTCCGTCCAGTTATGAATGGCCGTGCCAGCCCAGGCGGTGTTGATAAACAATACCGGGACGTTATACCGGCGGGTAATCATGTCCCCCAGCAAACCCCAGCACCAGGCACTCTGCCCCCGTGGCCCCACAAGTGCATCAGCCCCGAGTTGCCGAAAACTGAGCGAAGGCGGATTATCGAGCGAATTGGTAGCCGTGTTGTCGTAGGTAATGCAGTTAACCCGATCATCGGTTGCGCCCTCGGCTCCGCGTTGCTGGAAACCCTGGGCGTTCGACTGACCGGTGATAATGAAAACCTCACCAATACCAATTCGCAGCACGTTGTCCTGCCCGATCAGGGTATTGCCCTGCCAGGCCCGCGCTTCCAGCCGGTACCAGCCGCCCCTACCCTGAATAGCGCCCTGAAACAGACCGCCTTTCGGCTCCGTTTGTATGGTCTGCCAACCCGTCTCAAGGCCCTGGCCTTCATTCATGGGCACCAGACGCGCTTCTACTTTCGTGATGGGCTGTGTATAAGAGCCGGAAATGAATATCGTACTGTTGTCGCTTTGATCCCGTTGGAAAACGGCCCGGCTGGCAGGATACGTTATTTTTAACTGTGCAAGGGTAGGATACCCGAAAAGAAAAAAGCCCGCTATGCTAAGCATCCGGGTAAATGCATTCAATTTCATTCGTTAATACGTAATCGTTCTTAATTCAATACCTTCTATTTATAAATGACCTGATTACTATTTTGTGCAGATAGGAAGATGAAAGCCCATACGGGCTTTCATCTTGTGCAATTACTCAACAAATATTCGTCTTTTTTTTGGGAAAACAAAACGGTTTTCTGAAAGCCGATAACGATCCCTGCTACGACTTAACTTCCTATAAACCAATTAGTAAACGTTTCGAAACATTAAATGTTGCTGATCGGACATTCAGAATATAATGACCCGCCGGAACCGTTGACAAATTCCAGGTTCTTTGCCGATTAAAGTCTTCCACCGTAGTTTTCCAAATAACCTGCCCGCTCAGTGTCATTAAGGTCAGCGTGGCATCGGTAATGTTTTCCAGAGTTTCCAGGGTTAATTCTTTATCCGGACTGGGATTTGGATAGATACTCAGGCCCTCATTGTCGATAATGAGCGTGAAAGCGATTGGAGCCGAAAAGTCAGACGCACAGACCAGATTGCCTTCGTAAGCCAGGTAGGCCCGGGTTCGGTAGGCTCCGGTTTGGTCAGCCTTAATAATTGACGTGCGCGGCTCAACCGCGACATTATCCCGTTCCCACAAGTAATAGTCACCCTGCCGGGTTCCGGCCGCTTCCAGTGTATAGGTACCAATCTGCTGAACGGTTGGCACCGACGGTACGGGTTTTACATCAACCACAATGCTGGCAGAGGTCGGCGAAAAGCACCCGTTTGCATCCCGAACCCGGGCAGCATAGGTATTTGACCGCGTCGCGACGATACTTTGCGTTGAATCGCCTACGTTCCAGAACGCTTTCAGTGAGCCGCTGGCCGTTAATGTCACCCGCTCCCCATCGCAGAAGGTAGTGGAGCCGCTGGCCGTAACGGTGGGCGGAGCAGGCAACGCATTGACCTGAATAGATACCGTATTGGAGGGGTCGGAAAGGCAATTATAAATGTTGCGGGTTCGAACCATGTAGTTTCCGGGCTGGTTAATCGTGATGCTCCGCGCCGTCTGTCCGCTTTCCCAAACGTAATTTGCTTCGGCGGTCGAGGTCAGGGTAACATTCTGATCAGCGCAGAACGTGGTCGGGCCGCCCACACTGATGGTCGGGCGGTTGGGCAACGGATCAACAATGATGGCAACCTGATTGGACTGCCTCGAGATACAACCGTTCTGATCGGTAACCGTCAACGAATACGTTCCTCCCCGACGAACCTCAACCTGCTTGGTCTTCTCGCCGGTGCTCCAGTTATACGTCAGGGCATCCGTCGCTTCCAGGGTTGTTGCGTTGCGATCGCAAAAACGGGCCTGTCCCAGATTACGAACGGTTGGCGTGGCAGGCAAGGGGTTTACGTTGACGGCAATTTCATTGTTGGATGTAAATTCGCAATTGCCCACATCCCGGTAAACGGCCCGGTACGTGCCAGCCGCAGATACCGCAACATTTCTCCCCGTCGCGTTGTTGCTCCAGAAAGTATTGTCGTAATTAGAAGCCAGTGTCACACTTCCTCCCTCGCAAAAGGTAGTCGGGCCGGTGGCGGTAATGGTCGGGCGGTCGGGAACCTGATAGGGAGCCGTAAACACCGTATTTCCCAGCGCGTCTTTCACAGTGGCCATGTAGCGCCCCGTTCCTACATTAATGGTTTGCGCATTGCCGTTCGGTCCCCAATTGAATGAAGTATAGTTTCCATCCACTCTAAGAGACAGCGTATTGTTACCCGCACAGCTTACCGAGAGTGTAGCGCCAGGTCTTGGGTCCTGGGGCGTTGAATTCTGAAAAAAGCCATCATTCAGGCTGTTGCTCCAGGCATCAGCGAGTTGAATTAAGCCGTAATCATGAAAATGCACTCTGTCGGGATCGTAAGAGCTAACGCGGGGGATTTGAATGCCGTCGGTTTCGGGTCCGGCAAAAACATTTCTGACTGTTTGAATGACTCTGTTTTGCCCAGCGATGATGTTCCCGTCAACTCCCCGTTCATCGTCGTAAGAAGCCCGGCTGACTACCCACGAAATATCCCTCCCACTGTGATCCCGGCTTTTGGTGATTACTCCTGAAAGGTTTCTGAAATAGTCGTCCACCGAACGGTTGGAGAAGTTGTCGGCTTCACCCTGATGCCAGAGGATGGCCCGGATACCCAGCGTTTGAACATAATAATTTAACGCCGTTCGCAGGTTTCCGTAAGGTTGCCCGACCTGAAATTTCACAGCACCGTCATAGTCTGAGGCCGTTTGCAGGCCCTCTGAACTCTCCCGCCAGTTTTTGGAGGAAGAACCCTGCCAAGCTGCATTGAAGAATAAAACCGGAACACCCAGACGAGCAACTAGCCTATCGCCCAGAGCGCCCCAACACCAGGCGCTCTGCCCGCGAGGGAAAATCCATTTACCGGCATCCAGGTGCGAAAACTCAAGTGTATTCGGGTCGCGCGGAGATTCGTCCCCTATTCCGACATCGACGCAGCTAACTCTGTCACTGCTAGCGCCTTGTTCACCAAAATTAAAAAAACCTTGGCCGTTGGACTGCCCGGCAACTACAAAAACTTCTCCCACACCAATTCGTTCTACCCCTCCGCCCTCAATGTATTGTTCGCCCTGCAAGCCCCGGATTCTCAGGCGGTACCAGCCACCCCTTACCGTAACCGAGCCAGCAAAAGCACCCCCTTTCGGATTATCCTGGAGCGTTGTCCAATCCAGCAGCGTTCCGCCATCCATCGGTTCAGCCCGAACCTGGATGCGGGAAAATGGCAATGCATAATAACCACCAATCCAGAGACTGGCTTCGTTGCCTTTGTTCCGTTGGAAAACCATTCTGGACCGCGGAAATGTAATTTGAAGTTGCTGCGCTATGCTGAACGCAGGAAGCAGTAAAAATAAGATGTAGAATAACGTTGTAGAAATTCGATTAATCTTCATAGCGTCCGATTGAGTCAATCACGGTGGGTGATCGCCGGATTGGGTACTGTTATTCTTCCGTACGGGTTAAAGCCTTCCATATCAAGTCTTTAAGTTCTACTAATCCTTGCTGACGAATAGCTGAAATAAACACCGTCGGTATTCCAGCGGGTAAACGATCAATAACCGTGCTATAGTCTATTTCGTCGATTAAATCTATCTTAGAAATTGCCAACAGACGCTCCTTGTCAAGCAATTCGGGATTGTATTGACGCAGTTCGTTCAACAGTGTTTCGTATTCGGCAGCCCAATCTTCGCTGGTGGCTGGCACCACGAACAGCAAAATGGAATTCCGCTCAATATGACGCAAAAAACGCAATCCTAACCCTTTACCCTGTGAAGCCCCTTCAATGATTCCCGGAATATCAGCCATCACAAACGACTTGTAGTCCCGATACGCTACCACGCCCAATTGGGGAACCAGGGTTGTAAACGGATAGTCTGCGATTTCGGGCTTTGCCGCTGAAACAACCGACAGCAGGGTTGATTTACCAGCATTGGGAAAGCCCACCAGACCGACATCGGCCAAAAGTTTTAGTTCCAAAATGACCCAGGCTTCTTGCCCGGGTTCGCCCGGCTGTGCGTAGTCGGGCGTCTGGCGGGTCGACGACTTGTAATGATCGTTGCCCAAACCACCCCGACCACCGTGAAGCAAGATAATCTGCTGGCCGTCTTCCGTGATTTCTGCCATCCGTTCGCCAGTTTCCGCATGACGCGCCACAGTACCCAGAGGAACTTCAATGATCACGTCATCCCCTTCCGCGCCCGTCCGGCGACCTCCCTCACCCGCTCGGCCGGGCTTGGCTTTGATGTGTTTTTGATACTTTAAATGCAGTAATGTCCAGAGCTGGGCGCTTCCCTTCAGAATGATATGTCCTCCCCGGCCACCATCACCGCCATCGGGTCCACCCTTATCGACGTGTTTTTCCCGCCGAAAATGCATGGAACCCGCCCCTCCTGCTCCGGATCGAACATTAATTTTTACGTAATCTATAAAGTTTGATGAAGCCATACCCTTCTTTTAACACCGCTGCTTTGCCTGACGCACAAGAGTCGTCTAGGCGGTTTCTATTTTCTCACAAATGGCCTGGAAAATTTCTTCGATGGTCCCAATACCGTTGATAGCTTTAAACTTTCCCTGCGACTCGTAATAACCAGCCACCGGTGCGGTTTTATCGTTATATTCTTTAACCCGTCGTCGGATCAAATCTTCGTTTTGATCATCAGGACGCCCTGACGACAGGCCCCGAATCAACAACCGCTTAGTCAATTCTTCCTCATCGACCTCCAGGGCAACCATTACCGTAATCCCGGTATTGTACTGGGCCAGCAACTGATCGAGTGCCTCGGCTTGCGGAACCGTCCGTGGAAAACCATCAAAAATGAAACCGGCTGCCGACTGATTCTCGTTCAATTTGTTCTCAATCATGCCGATTACCACCTCATCAGGCACCAGAATTCCCTGATCCATGAGCATTTTAGCACGTAATCCCAGTTCCGTTCCTGCCCGGATTTCGGAGCGCAACAGGTCACCTGTTGATAAGTGTACCAAGTGATACGTTGCGATTAATTTTTCACTTTGTGTGCCTTTCCCAGCACCCGGCGGGCCAAATAGTACAAGATTGAGCATAGAGTTTTGTAAGATACACGCAAGTTTGCGTACAAAAATACAATTCTTGTCAGGAAAATATCATTTTCCCTCCTAAGTATTTATTAATGGGAGCATTAAAACAAAAAGGAGTCCCATTCCAGGGACTCCTTTTTGCACTTTAGTAACGCTAAGGGTTACTTCGTAGCCTTACCGGCGGGCTTTTTCGCACCAGGTTTAGAAGCGGGTTTCGTAGCAGCAGGTTGCTGAGCCGGTGGATTCAGGGCGTTCTGAACATCCTTATCGTTCGGATCCAGTTCTGCGGCTTTTGACAGGTATTCCCGCGACTTCACGGCGTCATTTTTGTTCGCATAGTACGACGACAGGAATTTGTAGGCAGTCATCATATACCGTTTGTTGGCTTCTTTCTTGGCTGCATCTGTTGCAATCTCCTTATCGGCAACTTCAAGGTATTTTTCATACAGCGCTACAGGCTCTCCAGTATTCATCGCACCTTTCGTGTCGCTGAAGTAGTTAGCGGAAGCGCGGAAATAATAGCCCGGCGACCAATCCGGCGTGATCTGGTTTACTTTCAAGAAAGCAGAATCAGCAGCCGTATAATAGTTCTCTTTCGCCTGACGAATAGCAGCTGTATCACCACCCATCATCAAGGTGCTATCCCGACCAATCCGGCTTGCCTGCAGGTAGTTTGACATACCCAATTGAAAGTAATCGTTGGTCGTAGCTTTGCTTGTATCCATCAGAATGGCTTTCTTCCACGCACCGATCGATTGATCGTATTTTTTGGCGGTATACAAAAGTTTGCCAATTTCCCGATAAACGTTTTCAGTGCTGTCCATCGGAGCTGCTTTTTCCAGGTTTACGATGGCCAAAGAGTCACCTTCGGGTGTACCCAATTGCGCATATGCACGGCCCAAGTATTTATAATCGTCAGGAATAACGCGGTCTGGGGCAGTCTGAATGAAGTTGTTCAGCGCTTCGATGGATTCGTTGTATTTACCGGCACCTGAATAAGCCCAGCCGTAAATCCGTTGAATAACCGGCGTGTTTACTTTACCTTTCAACTGATCCAGCTTCTGAATAGCCCGGTTGTTGTCACCCGCCAGGAAGTCGAACTGAGCCGAACGCAGCAGTTTGTCTACGTTGGTAGTCTGGCTTTTCTGGATGTACAAATCCATGTTTTTAGAAGCATTTTTGTAAGCGCGTGAGCCGAAGAAGGCTTCAGCCAAATCTTCGTACGTAGGAGCAAACTCCGGGTCAGCCGTGATGGCTTCTTCGTAAAACTTCTGCGCCTGCGGATAGTTTTTAGCGCGCAGGAACGTGTTACCGATTTTGTACTTAGCTTCGGCGTCATTCGGGCGAATGGCCAATGCGTTTTCGTATTTCGTTACCGCATTACCACCATCGTTCTTCAACGTATAAGCATCACCTAACGCCATTTCAATTTCGGCGTTCTCATTCTTCTTATCCCGTTCGTCGGCAATGGTCAGAATCCGGATAGCCTCTGCCGGATCGTTCATGCCTTCTTCGGGCTTTCTAAACATGGTATAAGCCTCACCTGCGCGAAGCAACACGTCCATGTTTTTATTCTTAGTTTCTTTTAGGGCGTTATCGATCAAGGTCTTTGCCGTTGCACGATCTTTCTTAGCCAGCGCGACAGCTCCTAACCCAACGTTGTTGAGTTGGTTTTTCGCATCAGCAGCCACACCTTTTTCAAACGCTTGTTTCGCAGCATCCGGATCGCCAGCTTTCAACTGAGCATATCCCAGATAAAAATAGTTGTCGGCCGAAGGGGCACTGGTCGCCAAACCTTGAAAAGTTTGGATAGCCTTGTTGTAACGGCCTGCTTCCAGATCCTTCACCCCCGACTGTGCATCTTGGGCAACCGCTTGTAATGAACCGAACATACCGGCGGCCACCACTGTCAACAGAGCTTTCTTTTGAAACTTCATGCCTTTTTCAGGTTGAGAATGGATAAATAATAAAGTACTAAATTGTAATAACAAAATACAAAACTAGAAGATTGCCAAAAAACGGAAAACTTTTTACTTATTTTCCAAAACAACCTCTCGAACGTACGGTTTTGCAGGCCAAAGGCCACTTTTTTCTATAAGCAGCCCGCCGACATCCCGCATAATGTAATTAATCAGACCACTACCTAAACCCGAGTGGGCCTCCCGGCTAATTACATAAACGTTTCGTCGTAACGGATATGTCTTTAAACCCAAATTCTTTTGAAACGGTTGAAAAAAATCATCAACAGAAACTGGATTTGGCTTTTCAGACACACCCATAACCCGTAGATTCTTAGACAATTCTGCTGTTATCGGCGAATCACCATCGCTAATCCAATTCACACCAATGAAACCTAATGCCGTCGGATTTTGACGAACATATTCGATCACCTGTTTGTTTGAATTAACTGTAAAAATTTTAATCCGGCTTAAGTTTTTCACCTTAAACTGGCTCAACATAAAATTCAAGTTGCTTGAATTGTTATTATCGAATACCAGTATTATAGGACCACGTTGGTTACTGCGTTTTAACTGCTCCCAATTGGTAATTTGGCCTTGAAAAATACCATTCAGCTCAGCGGTAGTAATCAGGCTATCCGAATTTTGGCGACCTACAATCAGCGCAATACCGTCGGTGGCAATAAACTCAGATTTATACTTTATTTTTTCTTTTGTAAATACAGCTTTTTCCCGCTCATTTAGTTGCCGAGTAGAAAAAACCAGACGAGCACTATCCCGCAGCATTAAAGCAATGGCTTCTTCTTCGGGCTTAAAAATAACATTGAATTTTGTTCTTGGATAAACACCCTCGTATGCCTTGTAAATCGACTCAACCATAGGCTGCAGTGATTCATCAGATGTTATCACAACACTGCCATGCGTTGGGTTATCCGCCGAGGGAGAGTTGCAGGCTAACATGCTGAGCAGGCAAAACCCCATCCCTATTCTGATCAGCACATTCATACCCTAAAATAGACGTTGTACACCTCGATACATCCTGAACAATCCATAAGCGACCAGTAGACCTGCTAATAAATAACGGAACGTACCGATCGGTAATAGTCCAAAAGACTGGGAGGAGGCAATCAGGTAGATGCCCCCTCCCAAGTATAGCAATCCCATCAGCACATTGAGATACAGGCTGAGAAGATCTCCAGATGGTCTTCCTTTCATTCGTAGGTTTACTCCAGCTGGAAGTTAATCGGCAAGTTGTATTTAACCCGCACCGGACGACCAGACTGTTTGCCCGGTCTCCATTTTGGCATGGCCTTTACAACGCGCATAGCTTCTTCATCCGTACCAAAGCCCAGTCCTTTCAGAACGGTCACGTCTTGAATACTTCCGTCGGTATTAACAACGAAGCTTACAAACACCCGGCCGGATACGTTAGCCCGTGATGCTGCGGGTGGGTAGCGAATGTTCTTTCCAAGGAATTGGCCCAGAGCCGACATCCCACCCGGAAATTCCGGATTTTGTTCTACCACAGTGAAGATTTGTTCTTCTTTCGGAGCCGCTTCCACAGCCGCTTCGACTTTCGTCGGACCGGCGGTTTCTTCGGGTGCCACAATTACCTCTTCGGCGTTGGGGTCACCTTCCTGCGTTTTCTCAGCCGCAACGGCTTCTTTCAGCTCCTCAACTGTTGGAGGAGGGGTTTCTTCGGGTACTTCTTCATCCGGTTTTACTTCCGGCGGAAGGAACTTCACCGTGTTTACCTTCGGCAATTCAACCGGCGGTGGTGGCGGTGGGGGGGGTTCATTCGGATCGATTGGCGGGGGTGGTAACTTCATCAGGTCCACTTCAACCATTGCCTGCTCCTGCTCCTCGGGTTTCAGAACGGAAATGATTGTCGGGGTAGCCATCGCCAAGAGGAAGAGCACCGATCCAATGATCAGTGCACGATATACCGTCTTGGAATAGTCTTTCCGTAATGTATACGCACCATACGCCTTGTTACGATTGGCAAACACTATATCGTCAAGTGTTCCCGTGTTAGTCGTTACTTCTGCCATGGCGATTAATTCATTGAATTGTTTTTAGGCCGTTCATTACTTCATTTTGTCAGCGATAAGCTTTTCCTCATCGGGAGTCAACTGATCAACTAACGCGTAGCGCTTCGTTTTCGTGATGGCCATTTCGTCCAGCATGTCTACCAGGTTTTTATAGGTAGATTCTTTGGTCGGTTTGATAACTACAACGAAATCTTTTTCTCCAATTTTGCGCTTGTTTTCCTGCACAGCATCCCGGATTTGCGGACCAAACTGAACCGTTTCCAATTTCGGGTCTTCGTTGGCGGCTTTTCCAAAAATGTAGTGAATCTGGTTTTCTTTTCCCAGGAAAATCGTCATTACTTTCGAAGCCTTAATAGGCTCCGTTTCAACTTTTTCGGTCTTGTCAGGCACGTTCAGTGTCATCGAAGACGGTTTGCTTAAGGTGGAGGCAAGAATGAAAAACGTGATGAGAAGAAATCCCAAGTCTACCATCGGGGTCATATCGACCCGGGTTGACCCTTTTTTACTTCGGACTTTCCCACCTTTATGCTTACCACCACCCCCACCGGTGTCGATATCTGCCATTGTTTTACGAATCTAAGGCGATGAATCGCGTGAGTTTGTGGTTTAACCTTAATTAATCATTTGTCCAACCAGCTGGTGGAGCTTCAGTGCCTGTGATCAGGTTGAATTTGTTAATGTTCTGTGATTGCAAAGAACTTAACACATTCTTAAAGTTCGGAAACTTTGCCAGGTTGTCGCCTTTTACAGCAATCCGTAATTTGTTATTCGCTTTACGGGCGTTGAAAACCCACTGCGATAACTGGTTGGTTTGCAGACTGGCTGTTGAATCGACCGGGATGCCGGGCTGTTTAATTTGCCCTTGCTGATCGGGTTTCAACGCCAAATACGATTTTAACTGAGCAATGGGTAATCCAAAGTTAGGCAGCAGCGAAAAAGCTTTCTTTTCCCGGTCTGAGAAAGAAATTCCATAGGTTTCCCCGATGTTTTCGAGCATAGCCACCCGGTTTGGCTGACCGTCAATACCGAAAAACACTTTTCCATCTTTATCCAAACTGATGGTCATGATGTCGGTATCGGGTACTTTAATCCCTGAGATAGACGTTGGTGGGTTAATTTCAGCAGCCTCCTGTACCCTGATCTGAGCCGTCAAAATAAAGAAGGTCAGCAGAAGGAATGCCACATCACACATCGCCGTCATATCCATGTGAGGCCGCGACCGCTTAGGCTTAACGATAGGCATAGTTTATTGTTTTTTGTGATGTAAAAACGATACCAACCCCGACTTAATTGTGGGCGGCAAAGTTTTGCTGAATGCTCAAACCGATTTCATCGATATTGTACGTCAATTCATCGATGCGGCTGGTAAAGTAGCTATACATAATCGTTGCGATAGCTGCCGTACCGATACCCAAAGCCGTGTTTACAAGGGCCTCAGAGATACCCGTTGAAAGTGCAGCGGTATCTGGCTGACCTGTAGAACCCAATTCGCTAAATGCGCGAATCATACCCAATACCGTACCCAACAGAGCAACCAGCGTTGATACAGATGCCAGCGTAGCAATGATGGTCAGGTTTTTCTCCAACATCGGCAATTCGAGCGTTGTTGCTTCTTCAACTTCTTTCTGCAAAGCCACCAGTTTTTGTTCTTTGGTCAGTTCTGCATCGGTTCTCAGTTGCTGATATTTGATCAGCGCCGTTTTTACAACGTTACCAACTGAACCTTTTTGACGGTCGCATTCTTTAATAGCGGCTTCTACTTCGTTACGGTCGAGCATTCCTTTTACTTTACGAACAAACTCGTCAATCGATCCTGAACCATTGGCGCGGCCGATTGTAATAAAACGCTCAATTGAGAAAACCAGCACAATTAAGAAACAGGTAAACAGAAGCGGTACAATAGGACCTCCTTTGTAAACAATCCCGAAGTAATCGCCATCGAGCGGAAGGTTTTCGTTATTTCCACCTTGAAAGTGACTCGGATCGCCAAATACAAACATGTACGTGCAGATAGCGATGGCAAACAAAATGGGAATGACAAACACCGGATTCAGACCGCCCGACTTTTTCTTGGGAGCTGCTGCTTTAGCTGGTGCTGGAGTTGGAGATTGTGTTTTCATTAGACTAACTGTAGGGTTAAATTGAAACTGGTTTTTTGTGTAAAGAAAACGAAAATTTCAAATTGAAACGTTTTGGTAGAATAAAATTTCGGGCGACTTTTCTTGAAGCCTATTACAAAAGTATCAATTTTCTATCTGAAAATATACAAGCGGTTAGGTCATTTTTTTGTTAAATCGAGAAAATATGCTACGTTTTTTATATTTTTCCAAGGTGAATGCTTCTAATTATCATTTACGAAAAATTGTTAACTATTTCTTTTACACGCCATTATCCAAAATAAAATTTGCTGCCAAAAATTTCCATTTTTGTACTGATATAAAAGAAAATTTTATATAAAAAGTGATTTAAGAAGATCGAATTGCCTTCTTTTTCTTGATTTTCAAATGGTGAACGGTAGGCGAAATTTTAGGAAAATTAATTTGCAAATAAGCCTTCCAGAGCAGCGTTAGCAGAGAACTGACCCGAGCAAACACCGAGATTTCCGGCACGCGGTTTTAGGCAACCAATTTTTTCACCTACGAATAGTACTATACTTCACGCAGAATAGCGTTTGATCTACCTCTTCCAGGTGCTTAGCAGAAACAAAAATGAGAGGGTTGAAAAAGCCGCAATTACGGAGAAGGCCAACGAAAATCGGTCACTTTGGTTGTTGTACAAGAACGCCGATAAATAAGCGCCCAAACCAATACCGGCTTCCAGCGCAATGTACATCGTCGCCAGGGCCCGGCCCCGATTACCCGAATCGCTCAAATCAACCGTCCACGCTTGGGCGGTGGGCGAATACATGCCTGACGCAATCCCGAACACCACCCCGGCCAGCAGAAAAGAGAGGGTCGATGTGCTGAAGGCTAGTTGCAACATAGCCACCGTAATAATCAACGAGGCAACCCGCAGAATCGGCCGCCGACCATACTGATCGGATACTTTGCCCGCCAGAAACCGGATTGCCAGTGATGAAACGGTGAATACTGTAAAAAATAACCCTTTGTTACCCACGTTCAATGCCTGGCTATAATCAGGGGCCAGCGTAATGACCGCTCCGAAGCTAAACGAGTTCAGAAACGTCACCAGCGACGGCGCAAACACCGCCGGTTCAAATACATCCCGGCGCGAAATCCGCAGCAAATTCCACCGAAACGGGACCCGCTCGACCAGCGTTTCCTTCATATTTAGCAGAATTACGATCGAGAGCAGCGCCAGCGTGGAAGAAGTATAAAACAGGGGATTCAGGCCGAAAGCTGACGTTAACCAACTGCCCAGCGCCGGCCCGAAAGCCATCCCGACGCTGCCGCTCAGGCCGAGTACTCCCATTGCTTCGCCCCGGCGCTCGTCGGGTACAATGTCGGCCACATAAGCCGAAGTGCCGGTTGGTTTAAAGCCGGTCGAAAAACCGTGTACCAGACGCAGCAGCAACAAAGCCGCAATTCCGTTGAGCCCGGCCCAGCCGACAACGGGATACAAAAAACCGCAGACAAAACACACCAGCGACCCCAGCGCCATCACCGGCACCCGGCCAACGGTATCGGTCAGCCGGCCACTGAATGGTCTGGACAAACCCGCCGTCAGGGTAAACAAGCTAATGATGTATCCTTTATATTCCGCACCGCCCAGACTGGTTAGATAACCCGGCAGCTCCGGAATCAGCATGTTAAAGCTGGCAAAGAAGAGGAATGAGCTTAAACAAAGAAGAAAAAAAGCAGTGGTGTAAATCGTACGCGGCTGTTCCATCCGTAAAAATAAATGAAAAAAAGCTACCTCCGAATCAGAAGTAGCTTTCCCGCGCTTTCTTAACCTAAACTAATCCTACAGAATCTTGACAGATTTTTTATTTCATTGAAATCAGACGGGTTGTCTCCTGCACCGGTGTACCGATGTTGACCAGTTTTTTTACGCTCCCCTCCGACGAGATAAATTCCAGTTCATATTGACCATCCGACAAATCGCTGACATCCAGCTTAGCGGCAAACTTGTTCTCACTCTTGGCGATGAACTTCTTAAAGTATACTTCACCTTGCTTGCGAAGGACTACTGTCACCGGCAAAAAAGTTGATTTTTCAACGGCCACCCAGATTTTGTTTTCACGGGTAACAAACGTGCTGGTTTCGAACGAGCGGGATTTGGGCGTGTTCGGGGTGGCCGTTGCGATGTTGGTGCTTAGTAACGTAGCAAAGAGCAGAGTACCCAATAATGCTTTCATGGTTGTTCGTATTTGTTGTTTGTTATTCTTTCTGTTGTTACTGTTCTGCCTTCTATATGCCAATTGCTGTGCCAATAAATTAACCTACTGATAATCAGACACTATTATTATCGTGCATTTCCGGAAGTGTACGAACCCGGACAAATTCTGTCCGCAAGCGAACAACGTGGACACCGTTTGGTCCACGCGCCGAATCCTGTATACAATGCGCCGGCAAAACGGGTAGAAGTCTGCCGGTTTTTCCTTCTTCCGTTCAAATCCTAAATCTTTTTCTGGTTCCTGAATACTATGATGAAACGGAGCTTTTTACCTGCCACGGCGGTTTTTCTGCTTGGCCTGGCGACGCTGTCGTTTGGGCAACAGATTTCCCGCGAAGAACTGATTTTCTTGACGCCCGAATGGAAGGGCGAACGCTTTCCCGACGGTCGGCCAAAAGTGCCGGATGCCCTGCTGAAACGCATGAAGCTGGTAACCCACGAAGAAGCCTGGGCCACGATGAAAGGCGCTAACTACAAGTACCAGTACGCCGAAGGCTGGCAAACCATCAACCCCGACAGCGTCCTGGTGGGCCGGGCGCTCACGGCAACGTTTATGCCCGGTCGTCCCGACGTTCACCGGGTGACTGATAAAAAAGGCCACGAAAAAGACGGGCGGGTTAAATCCCAGAACGCCTGGCCCATCGACATGCTGGTGAAAGGCGACGTCTACGTGGTTGATCAGTTTGGAATGCACGAAGATGGCCCCACCATTGGCGACAACCTCGGCAACTCGATTTATGCCAAAACCGGCAACGGGATTGTTTACGAAGGTGCCATCCGCGACATTGCCGGTTTAAAGGAAATCGGCGGTTTTACGTCCTACTTCCGCAGCTACCACCCCTCCCACCACCTCAACAACCCCGACGGCGAACTCAACACCACGCTAGTTGGCATCAACCGGCCAACGCGAATTGGCAAAGTCATGGTCATGCCCGGCGACGTGGTTCTGGGTCGCGACGGTGCCGTTACCTTCATTCCTCCACACTTGGTGGAAAAAGTTGTTAAGACCTCGGAAATCGTGCGACTCCGGGATATGTTCGGCCATCAGCGTCTGCGCGAACAGAAATACACTCCCGGCCAGATCGACAACCGCTGGTCGGCCGAGATCGAAAAAGATTTCTCGCAGTGGCTCAATGCGCACCTGAACGAACTGCCGGTGCCAAAAGAACAAATTCAGGACTATCTAAAAACCCGTACCTGGTAATACGAGGGGAGTTATTTCACAGAGTTTAACGGAGCTTTTCAGAGTTAAGCGGAGCCTCTGCTAAACTTTAAACCTCTCTGCTAAACTCCGCGACCCAACTCGCTCGCTTAAACTCTTAAACTCAACATGACTTCTCGCCGATCTTTCCTTACAAAAAGTGCCATTGCCAGCGTTTTTGCCGCCACTTCCAGTTTCGGCAACGGCCTGGAAACCGCCGTCGAACGAGCGCCCCTGTCGTCCGCGCCGTCCGACCTGAAAATCACCGACATCAAATGCGGTTACATCCGGAACGGCCACAGCCTGTTCGTCAAGATTCACACCAATCAGGGAATCTGGGGCTGCGGAGAAGCCGTTGATGCCACGCCCGGAACCTATCACCTGGTGAAGATGATGGCCGAGCGCATCAAAGGAAAAAGCCCGCTGAACGTCAACCGTTTGTTCGAAGACATCCGCCGGTCTGGCTTTTTCGAAGGAGCGCAGGCCGGTATGTTTATCGCCGTTCTCTCCGCCGTCGAAACCGGTTTGTGGGACCTGGTTGGTAAAGCGCTTGGGTTGCCGGTGTACCAATTGCTGGGTGGCAAATACCGGGATAAAATCCGGGTTTATTGCGATACCGGCACCTACCGTGATAAGGACAAAAGCACGGACAATTTTGCACAAAGCGCCATCGAAGCCGTCAAGATGGGCTTCAACGCCGTCAAATACGACATCGACGAGTGGAACGATCCCAATAAATACGACCGCTACAACTGGACCGCCAGCCCGGGTGAACTGGAACGGATGTATAACCAGATTGCCGCCGTACGAAAAGCCGTTGGGCCTAAAGTCGACATCTGCGTCGATATGCACGGCCGCTACGACATGACTACCGGCAAACGTGTGGCAAAAATGATGGAGCCGCTGAACCTGATGTTTCTGGAGGAGCCCATTCCGGCCGAAAACGTCGAAGCCTACAAGATCATTTCCGAATCAACCAGCACGCCTATTTGTGCGGGCGAAAACCATTACCTGGCCTACGGCTTCCGCCGAATGCTGGAAATTGGGGCGGTGGACATTATTATGCCGGATTTGCAGAAAGCCGGTGGCCTGGGCGAAGGGCAGCGGATTGCCAACCTCGCCAACCTCTACTACGTGCCGTTTGCTCCTCACATGGTAGCGTCGTACCTGGGCGCGATGGCATCCAGCCACGTCTGCGCGTCGGTACCGAATTTCATGATTCTGGAATGGCAGATCTACTTCCACGAAGATCCGATGTTCAAGGAAATCGTCACGTTTGACGGGCCAATGGTGAAAGACGGCTTTATTCCGCTCTCCGAAAAACCGGGCATCGGCGTTGAAATCAACGAAGCGGGCATGAAAAAGTACGCACCGAAAGATGTACCCTTCTTCGTTTAATCGATGAAAAAACGCGCTCCCTTTTACCGCTTCCATACGGCTTTGACTTTTTTGCTGATTACCCTTTCATCGGCAAAAACCGTGTATGCCCAAAGTCCGGATTTTCAGAAAATGACGCCGGAAGAACGAACGGCGTACATGAGCAAAATGCGCGCGGCTGCCCAGGAAGACTGGCAAAAAATGATGGATAAACTTCAGTTAAAAGTCCCCGCCAACCTACCCCCGCCCGCCGATGATCCAAAACGACCGCAGCACCTGAAACAACGCCCCAATTCGACCAACTGGTACGACGAAGCCGGAAACACGCACGTCCGCTCGGGTTGGGGCAACTGGACGAATTACAACGAAATCCAAGCAAACGCCTACAAACTGCCCGATCCGCTGGTGCTGAAAAACGGCAAAACCGTTAAAAATGCCGCAGCCTGGTGGAAACAACGGCGGCCGGAAATTCTGAACGCGTATGAAACCGAGATCTTTGGCAAAACCCCGGCCAATACGCCCAAGGTTACGTTTGAGGTGACGGCCACGGAACCCGGCGCACTGAACGGCAAGGCCATCAAAAAGACGATTGTTGGCCACATCGACAATTCGAAGTTTCCGGGCGCAAAACCGAGCATTACCATGACGCTCTATCTCCCGGCCAATGCGTCCGGCCCGGTGCCGCTGATGGTCGTTGCCACCACGAATTTCAATTTTCCGGCCCCGGCGGGCCCTACCGCGCTGGACATGGTGCTGGCAACTGGCTGGGCCTACGCCCGCGTCAATACCGGCGATATCCAGATGGACAGCGGAGCCGGTTTGCACGAAGGCATCATCGGCTTGGTCAACGAGGGCAAAGACCGCCAGCCCGACGACTGGGGCGTCATTTCGGCCTGGTGCTGGGGCCTGAGCCGTGCGCTGGACTATTTTGAAACCGACAACGCCATTGATGCCAAAAAAATCGGGATTCAGGGTCATTCGCGCTGGGGCAAAACCGCCCTGCTGGCCGGAGCGCTGGATCCGCGCTGGGCTATTGTCTTTTCGAGTTGTTCCGGTTCACTGGGCGCGTCGCTCGAAAAGCGGAATTTTGGCGAGACAATCGATAATGTGGCCGGTTCGGGTGAGTATCATTGGATGGCCGGTAACTTTCTAAAGTATGGGGGCAACTGGCAGGCGATGCCCGTCGATGCGCACAGCCTGATGACGCTCGTGGCTCCGCGCCCGCTTTTTATTACCGGGGGAACGCAGGACCAGTGGGCCGACCCACACGGCGAGTTTCTGGCCTGCGTGGCTGCGAGTCCGGTTTATGAGCTGCTGGGCAAAAAAGGTGTTGGCACGCAGCAGATGCCGGCCCCGGATGTGTCGCTGGTCAAGGGCGATCTGGCGTTTCGGAATCACGAGGGCGGCCATACCGACTTGCCCGACTGGCCAGTTTTTCTGGAATTTGCCAAAAAATATTTTAACGACACGAAATAGCGTACGAATGGGAATGCTACAAACCATGCGCTGGTTCGGGCCGCATGATCCGGTTTCGCTGATGGATATTCGTCAGGCGGGTTGCACCGGAGTGGTGACGGCTTTGCACCAGCTTCCGGTCGGCGACGTCTGGACGATTGCAGAGATTGAGAAACGAAAAGGTCTGATCGAAGCCGACAACAAACGGTATATTCCGCTGCATTGGGCGGTGGTCGAGAGCCTGCCGGTTCACGAAGACATCAAGAAAGGCCGTCCCACGCGTGAAGTGTACATTGAAAACTACAAGCAGTCGCTGCGGAATCTGGCGGCTTGCGGCATTACCACGGTTTGCTATAACTTCATGCCGGTGCTCGACTGGTCGCGGACCAACCTGAGCTACGAAATGCCGGACGGCTCGCTGGCGCTGCGGTTTGTGTGGGAAGATTTCGCGGTTTTCGACCTCTGTATCCTGAAACGGCCGGGGGCCGAAGCTGACTACGAACCGGGTGTTATTGAGTCGGCCCGCGCAAAATTCACCCAAATGACCCCGGAGCGAATCACGGAGCTGAGCAACATTGTTTTGCTCGGTTTACCCGGTTCGGAGGAAGCCTTCACGCTGTCTACCTTTCAGGGCCTGCTGGACGAATACGCCCCCATCAACGACCGGGCGTTGCGGGAAAATCTCTACTATTTTATTCGGGAAGTGGCACCGGTGGCCGAATCCGTCGGCATCAACCTTTGTATTCACCCCGACGATCCGCCGAGGCCGTTACTGGGTCTGCCGCGAATCGTCAGCACCGAGGCCGATCTGGCAGAATTGATGGCGGCTTGCGACAGCACCGCCAACGGCATCACGTTCTGCACCGGGTCGCTCGGCATCCGTCCCGACAATGACCTGCCGGGAATGGTACGGCGGTTTGGCAACCGGATTCACTTTATCCATTTGCGAACAACGAAGCGGGAAGCCGATCCGCGTAATTTCCACGAAGCCGATCACCTGGCGGGTGATGTAGACATGTACGCGGTTGTCAAGGCGATTGTGCTCGAACAGCAACGGCGGGCCGCAGCCGGTGTGGGCGTAACGGCCATTCCGATGCGCCCCGATCACGGCCACCAGATGCTCGACGATTTGCACAAGCGAACCTATCCGGGTTACTCGGCCATCGGTCGGCTACGCGGCCTGGCCGAGCTGCGGGGGCTGGAGATGGGCATTACACGATCTTTGGAAGATAGGGAGTGACTTATTTCGCGGAGTCTAGCAGAGCTCTTTAGAGTTAAGCGGAGCCTCTGTTCAACTCTAAAGAGCTCTGCTAGACTCTGCGATACAACTTTTAAAATCATGAATTACAAGATCATATTTCTTCTCCTGTTAACCACCTGGTGTCGCGCCGGAGCGCCGGACCGAGACGACGGTTACCGGTTATGGCTGAAATATGACCTGATCAAAGACGCCAGCCAACGAGCCACGTACGCCCGTTCGGCCCAGTTCATTGCTTTGAGCGGCAATACCCCTGTTTTGAAAACAGCCGCCGAGGAATTGCAGGCTGGTTTGCAGGGCTTGCTCGGGAAAGCCGTTCCAATCGTCACGAGCGCCGGAAACAAAACCGGTGGCATTATCCTGACAACCAGGGCGGATTTACCGACACGCAATGACGAGGGCTATCAGATTACCGGCAAACAAAACATCACGGTTTCGGGCCGAACCGACGCGGGAGTGCTGTACGGCGCATTTGCGTTGCTGCGTCAACTACAAACCGGGCAACCCATCAGTGGGCTTTCGCTGATCAGTAATCCTAAAATTCAGCTCCGGATGCTGAACCATTGGGACAATACCGACGGCAGCATTGAACGGGGTTACGCCGGTTCATCACTCTGGAATTGGTACGAACTCCCCGAACGCATCGACCCGCGCTACCGGGATTACGCCCGCGCCAATGCTTCTATCGGCATCAACGGCACGGTGGTGAATAACGTTAACGCGAGTTCCCGGTTTTTAACCGCCGAGTATCTGGAAAAGGTGGCCGCCCTGGCGAATGTCTTTCGTCCGTACGGCATAAAAATCTATCTGTCCGTTTACTTTCCCGCGCCCAAAACCATCGGGGGGTTAAAGACCGCCGATCCGCTCGATCCGGAAGTCAACAAATGGTGGGCGGATAAAGCCACTGAAATTTACAAGCTCATTCCGGATTTTGGCGGTTTTCTGGTCAAGGCTAATTCGGAAGGCCAACCCGGTCCGCAGGATTACAACCGCACCCACGCCGACGGGGCCAACATGCTGGCTAAAGCGCTGGCTCCGCACAAAGGCATCGTCATCTGGCGCGCGTTCGTCTACAAGGCCGACGGAAAAGCCGACCGTTTCAAGGCGGCTTACGAAGAATTTCAGCCGCTCGACGGCCAGTTTGATAAAAACGTCATTGTACAAGTCAAGAACGGCCCGATTGATTTTCAGCCCCGCGAACCGTTTTCACCCATCTTCGGCGTGATGCCTAAAACACCGTTGGGGATGGAATTCCAGTTGACGCAGGAATACCTCGGTTTTGCCACGCATCTCGTCTACGAAGCGCCCATTTTCAAGGAATGCCTGGATTCAGATACCTACGTCACGGGTAAAAACTCGACGGTTGCTAAGGTCATCGACGGCAGTTTACACGCGTACCCGCTAACCGCCATCGCCGGTGTGGCCAACACTGGCTCGGATCGCAACTGGACAGGTCACCCGCTGGCCCAGGCCAACTGGTACGCTTTCGGGCGGCTGGCCTGGGACCATTCGCTGTCGTCGGAAGCGCTTGCCAACGAATGGGTAAAAATGACACTCACGACCGAACCGGCTTCTGTTAAAACCATCACGGATATGCTGCTGAAGTCGCGGGATATTTACGTTAACTACAACACCCCGATGGGCCTTTCGCGTCCCTGGACGGGCGCGCATTTTGCGCCGGAGCCCTGGCAAAACCGCAGTTCGCGCCCTGACTGGACGGCGATTTATTACCACCGCGCCGACTCCCTTGGTCTGGGTTTCGACCGCACGGCCAAGGGCAGCAACGCGCTGGCCCAATACCGTCCGGAAGTTCAGCAGCAATGGAACAACCCGGAAACTTGCCCGCTCCCCTATCTGCTCTGGTTTCACCACGTTCCGTGGACGAAAAAACTGAGCACAGGCCGGACGCTCTGGGATGAACTCTGCACGCGGTTTTATACCGGGGCGGATTCCGTCGGCTGGCTGCAAAAGCAATGGGCACAGGTCAAAAAAGATGTGAACCCCGAAACCTTCGACAACGTAGCCGGGCGGCTGGCGACCCAGCAGAAGGAAGCCATCTGGTGGCGCGATGCCTGGGTGCTCTACCTCCAGGAATTTTCCCGACAGCCCATTCCAGCCCCCTTCAAAAAGCCGGAGCGGAGTCTGGATGAGGTGAAACAATTGGTAGAAATTTATAAAATGCGGTAATCCGCAGATACCGATAAACAGAGAAAACGTGCAATCAAGCGAAAACCAACCAAACGTATTTTCATTAACGGGCAAGCTGGCCCTGATTACGGGGGGCGGAACGGGCATCGGTTTCGACATTGCCCGCTGCATGGTGCAGGCCGGAGCCCGCGTCGTCATTACCGGCCGCCGGGAAGAACCCCTCCGCGAAGCCGTTGCCAACCTGGGGGAAACGGCCCATTATTTTACCAACGATGTAACCGACCTAACGGGCTTGGAGTCATTGGTAGAACAAATCGAAACCACGCTCGGATCGGTTGATATTCTGGTGAATAACGCCGGTATCAACCTCAAAAAACCAGCGCTGGAAGTCACCGATGAAGAGTTTAGCCGCATCATCCAGACGAACCTGAACGCGGTTTTTGCCCTCACCCGGGCCTGCGCCCGTCGCATGGTTCCCCGGCGCAGTGGGTCCATTCTGATGATTTCGTCGATGGCGGCCTATTACGGGATTGACCGCGTGGTGGCGTATGCGGCTTCCAAATCGGCGGTGGAGGGCATGGTAAAAGTGCTGGCGTCGGAATTTTCACCCCACAACGTCCGGGTAAACGCCATCGCGCCGGGATTCATCGAAACCGAAATGAGCAAGAAAGCGATGGGTGGCGACCCCGACCGGCGCGACCGGGCCATGCGCCGAACGCCGATGGGCCATTTTGGCAAACCGGAAGACATTGGCCATGCCGCCGTTTTCCTATCATCTGACGCGGCCCGCTACATCACCGGCGCTTCGCTGCCCGTCGACGGCGGCAACTCGATTGGCTTTTAATCAGAACAGACTCATTAGTATTCACCCTTCCTTTATTGACTCATGCAAAAGATCAGCCGAAAAACCTTTTTCGAAGAATTATCACTTCTGACCGGGGCCTCCCTACTCGCCGGCCAAACCATCGCTTCGGTACCGAACTGGAAGAAATCGCAGATGAAACTGGGCATGGTCACGTATTTGTGGGGGAAAGACTGGGACGTTCCGAGGCTGATCAAAAACTGCACCACCGCCGGGATTGGCGGAGTGGAACTACGGGTGGAACACGCCCACGGTGTGATGCCCAGTTTGTCGGCTGCCGAACGCCAGGAGGTAAAAAAGAAGTTTGCCGATAGCCCGGTAAAGGTGGTTGGTATGGGAACGAACGAGCAGTACGACTCGCCCGATCCGGACCGGCTGCGGAAGTCCATCGAACGCACCAAAGAATTTATCCGGCTGAGCGCCGACGTGGGCGGTTCGGGCGTTAAGGTGAAGCCCAATCAGCTACACAAGGACGTTCCGACCGAGAAAACGTTGGCGCAGATTGGCCGGTCGCTGGACGAACTGGCGAAATACGCGGCTGATTTCGGACAGCAAATCCGGCTCGAAGTGCACGGTGAGGAAACGCAGGAGTTGCCGAATATTAAAACCATCATGGACCACGCCCCGAACAAAAACGCCACGGTCTGCTGGAACTGCAATCCGGAAGATCTGCACGGTAAGGGACTGGAATACAATTTCAATCTGGTTAAAAAACGCTTTGGCGACATCTGCCACGTTCGCGAACTGAACGACACGAGTTATCCGTACCAGCAATTGATGGATTTGTTTGTGAAGAACAACTACAAAGGCTGGATTCTGCTCGAATGCCGCACGAACCCGACCGACAAGGTGGCCGCCCTGATCGAACAGCGTCAGCTTTTTGAGAAAATGACTTCCCAGGCTTAAACGGAACGACACCCATGAATCGTCGGGCATTTATTGGCTACACGGGCGCGCTGACGGCCGTGGGACTGAGCGGTTTTTCGCGGCCCTCCGCGCTGAGTGAACCAGACAAACCACTGGCGAAAATTCGGATCAAAAGCGTCAACTCCAACTTTGAGCGCGAACCGCTGAATCCGTATCGGTTTAAAGGCAGCGCCATCACCGACAGCTGGCAGACAATGGCCCTGCTCGAATCGGATTCGGGCATTCGGAAAATTGGCCTGGCGACGCAGGGGGTGCTCTGGTCGGATTCCAGCGTGTTTGCCGCCCACTCCGAAAGCGCCGGAAACGCGCTGATGTATGCCATGAGTGAACGGGCGCTGCAACTCATCCGGGGCACGTCATTTACGACGCCGGTTGAGCTGCTGGACACGGTGTTGCCGGAGGTGCTGGCGTACGGGAAAAAGATTACCGGCAACCCCAACCTGCGGAAAACCTTCGCGCTGAATGCGCTGGTTTGCGTCGATAATGCCGCCTGGCTGCTCTACGCGCAGGAAAACAACATCACCCGCTTCGACGACATGATTCCGGCGGCTTACAAGCCGGGTCTGTCACACCGGCATACGAAGGTAGCCAGCATCCCGTCGTTCAGCGTAGGCACCACCGCCGAGCGCATCAAAGCCGCAGCCGACGAAGGCTATTTTATCATGAAACTGAAAACCGGTTCGGCGGGAACGCAGGCCGAAATGATCGAGAAAGACATTGCCTTTCTGACGGCGGTGCACAAGGCCATCGGGCATTACGAAACACCCTACACAAAGAGCGGTAAAATACCGTATTACTTCGACGCCAACGGGCGCTACGAAAAGAAAGAAACATTGCAGCGGTTTCTGGACCACGCCAAAAAAATTGGCGCGTTTGATCAGATTGCGGTTATTGAAGAGCCGTTCGAGGAAAATAATGAGGTCTTTGTGGGCGATCTGGGTGTGCGGGTGGCCGCCGACGAAAGCGCGCACACCGTCGAGGATGCCGCCCGTCGGATTGAGCAGGGCTACTCCGCCATCGCCGTCAAAGCGATTGCCAAAACGCTCAGCATGACTATGAAAATCACCCAGCTGGCCTACGAAAAAAAGATTCCCTGCTTCTGCGCCGACCTGACCGTTAACCCCATTCTGGTTGACTGGAACAAAGCCGTGGCTGCCCGGCTACCGCCTTTTCCCGGCATGACGGTCGGTTTGCAGGAAACCAACGGCCACCAGTATTTTAAAAATTGGGACAAGCTGATGTCGTACCATCCCAGAGCCGGGGCCTCGTGGACCAGAACGCAGAAAGGTGTGTACCTGACGGATCAGTCTTTTTACGACCAGAGTGGCGGAATTTTTGAGCCGTCGGCCCATTACGAAGCGCTTTTTGCCGACAAATAAGCTCGGAAATACCGTTTTAAACCCTTATTTTTCTGTTTATAGCCAACATTCGTAAGCAGAAATGCAAGTACTCGTCCATTTCCTGATCAGAAACAAGCTCGCTATTCTTTACGGTATTTCGCTGGCGTTACTGCTGTTTCTGCTGAAATGGCTTGAGTTACGGCTTCTGATTATTCACCATACATCTGAAATTTATATCGGCTCGATTGCCCTTCTTTTTACTGGTTTAGGTATCTGGCTGGCGCAGAAATTAATCAAGCCCAAAGTCAAAACCATTGTTGTTGAAAAAGCCGTTTATCATCCCCAGCCGGCCGGTTTTATCCGGGATGAAGAGGAACTTACGAAAATCGGTTTAAGTAAACGCGAACTGGAAGTATTACAGTTAATGGCTGAAGGATTGAGCAACCAGGAGATCGCATCCCGTTTGTTCGTTTCGCTCAACACCATCAAAACGCACTCGTCGAATGTGCTGGAAAAGCTGGAGGTTAAGCGCCGGACGCAGGCCGTTCAAAAAGCCAAACAACTCCACCTCATTCCCTAACACCAGCTCCCACTAAAGTGTAATTTTTGCCTTTCAGGCCGTAAATCACCCAAAAGAATGAGTAAGGAATGGGCGTGCCTGCTCAATTTTGCCCGTCTCAAAAACTACAATACGGATGAAAAAAATTGTTCTGATCTGCGGACTCATTTCCGGTTTTCTCCTTACCGCCATGATGGTCGTTTCGACGGCGATGTGTTACCTCAATGACGATTTTAAAGGCAACATGGTGCTGGGCTATGCATCAATGGTGCTGGCGTTTGCGCTCATTTTTGTGGGAATAAAAAACTATCGCGACAAGCACAACAACGGTGTTGTTTCGTTCGGGAAAGCTTTCAGGATTGGTTTATCTATTACGCTGATTGCTTCCTCTATGTACGTTATCGTCTGGCTGATCGACTATTATCTTTTTATCCCTGACTTTATGGATAAATACACCGCCCACGTCTTGAGAGAAGCCCAAAATGACGGTATATCCCCGGCCGACCTATCGACAAAAACGCAGGAATTACAACAATACAAGGAGATGTATAAAAATCCTTTATTCGTTGTCTTGTTCACTTATCTAGAAGTTCTTCCGATTGGCTTGCTTATTTCGCTGATTTGCGCCCTTCTGTTGAAAAAAGGGAACCGCAGCCAGGTTCAGCCAGCATAAGCCATAAAAAAAGGCAAAACAGAAAATTTCTGTTTTGCCTTTAGGCCAGTCGGGATGGCGGGATTCGAACCCACGACCCCTTGCACCCCATGCAAGTACACTACCTGGCTGTGCTACATCCCGAATCGGGTGCAAATATACAAAAGTTACGCATACTGCATGAAACACTCCAAGTTATTTTCTGCATCTGCAAACTTTCGTCCGTGTTCTTCTGATTCCAAATCCCGTTGGTACAGCTTTTTGAATACGAACGAAAGCCCGTAGGTGCGTTTATTCATTTCGATTGTTGGCACCGCCCTGGCGAGCCGGGGGCTGCGCCGACTGCTGTTGCTGCATTGGGTTCGGAACCCGGGCTCCTCCTCGGCCACCCTGTCCTTGCTTAAACAACTGGAAACGCGTCGGTTTTGATACGCGCGGGAAAGCGTTGTTGTCGGTGTCAATGTCGGCAATCTCCTGGAAAGGATCCAGCGTCCACTGCACCACCCGCTTGCCCGTGGCAATCACCTTCTGAATCTGTGCATCGTTGAAGCGCCAGATCTCCGCCGGAAAACGAGCCACCGAATCGGTGCCGTCCTCAAACTGCATCCGGACAATCACCGGCATGGGCAGGCCTCCCTTGTTCTTGACCGTCAAGGTATAAAAGTTGTTCTTCGACGCCAGCGTCTGACGCTCTTCCTGGCTCAGACTGGACAGGTACTCTTCGTACTTCTTCTTGTCGGCATCGGTCACCGCGTAAGGATCGTAGCGGTTGTAGAAGTCCTTCATGGTCGAGTCCTGGGCCACGACGGTCTGGGCCTGGGTGGCCGCATCGCGCATCTTGCTGATGGTCTTGGCCCGGTTCTGGGCTTCGGTGCGGGCCAGGGCCTTCTCGACTTCGGGGTTCTGGGTGTTGAGGGTAAACCAGTCGACTTCGACCAGGTCCTGATCGACGGGTTCGACGCCGTAGAACCAGCCTTTCCAGAACCAGTCCAGGTCCACGCCCGAGGCATCTTCCAGGGTGCGGAAGAAGTCGGCGGGGGTGGGGTTTTTGAAGCGCCAGCGGTTGGCGTACTCCTTGAAGGCGTAGTCGAACAGTTCGCGGCCCATGACGGTTTCGCGCAGAATGTTCAAGGCCGTGGCCGGTTTGGCGTAGGCGTTGGGGCCGAGGCTAATGACGTTATCGGAAGAAGTCATAATGGGCGACAGCACCGATTTGTCGGATTTCATGTAATCAACAATCTGATTGGGTTCTCCGCGCCGGGTCGGGAAGTTATAATCCCATTCCTTCTCGGCCAGATATTGGCAGAACGTGTTCAATCCTTCGTCCATCCAGGCCCACTGCCGCTCGTCGGAGTTGACGATCATGGGGAAAAAGTTGTGGCCCACTTCGTGGATAATCACCCCGATCATACCGGCTTTGGTCGCTTCCGAATAGGTACCATCGGGTTCGGGCCGCCCGCCGTTGAAGCTGATCATCGGGTATTCCATCCCACCGCCAGGAACTCCATGACAGGAAATCGCCACCGGGTAGGGATACTTGAAGGTCCGGTTTCCGTAGGATTTGAGCGTGTGTTCTACCGCCCGGGTTGAATACTGGCCCCACAGCGGATTTCCTTCTTTCGGATACACCGACATGCTCCAGATTTTGCGGCCATCGCCGTAGACATCGGTTTGCATGGCGTCCCAGATGAATTTACGGGAGGAGGCAAAGGCAAAGTCGCGCACGTTGTCGGCTTTGTAAATCCAGGTTTTCTTGCCGGTTGGCTTCGCTTTCTCGGCGGCTTCGGCTTCGGCCTGCGTCACAATCAGCACCGGCGTTTTGGAATTGGCGGCTTTCTGCATTCGTTGCGCCTGCGTGGGCGTCAGCACCTGCTTGTAATTCTGACACTCGCCCGAGGCAACCACAACGTGGTCGTTGGGCACAGTGATGGCCACTTTGTAGTTACCGAAGATGAGCGTGAACTCACCCTGCCCCAGAAACTGCTTGTGCTGCCAGCCGTTGACGTCGTCGTAGGCCGCCAGACGCGGAAACCAGTGGGCAATGAAGTAATTGTAATTACCGTCTTTGGGAAAGTACTCGTAACCGCTGCGACCGTAGTATTCCGTGATCAGGTAACTCCAGTCGACGCCAAAGGCAACGTTCTGGCCCGGTTTCAGGGGCGTCGGCAGGTCGATGCGCATCATCGTCTGGTTGATGGTGTATTTCAACGGCTTACCGGCTTTGTCTTTTACCGCCGTAATTTTATACCCAAAGTCTTTGTTGGGATCCGGCCCGGCGCCCCGGCCAGCCGTAGAAGTTAAGGTACTCAGCCCAGCCGGCGACATACCGTTTTCGTTCACTCCGCCCGTTTTTGTAATCCCGCCAATGGAGCCTTTTTCGAAATAATTCTGATCGAGTTGCAGCCAGATGTACTTCAGTTCGTCGGGCGAGTTGTTGAAGTACGTCACCAGTTCGGAGCCCGTGATTTTCTGGTTGGCATCGTCAAGTTCAACCTTGATGTCGTAATCGGCCCGGTTCTGGAAAAAATCGCGGCCGGGTGAGCCGGAAGCCGTGCGAAACGTATTGGGCGTGGGCAGCAACGGACCCATCTGTTCAAAGCGGTCGTTGGCCTTGTAATTGGGCGATGGCTGCGATTGCGCTTGCGCACCAAATACAATTGCGGTTAATCCCGCAACCAATACATGAAATCTCAATTTCATAGTTGGGTGTCGAAATATAATTTGTGATGAATGTGACAATGAAATTACGAAAAAGCCTTCAACTATACCTATACGGTATACGTTAGAAACGCCGAAGCCAGTAAACTTTCTATTTATACTTTTTATTTTCCTAGTTCACCGTGGCATAAACAGGGAAACCGCTGTTCGATAAAGGCTCTTGAGCACCCGGTGGAAGGAAGCCGTTCGGATATCAGAATAGTTCGGCGAGGTATTCGTTGCCGATAATGAGCGAGAGCGCCATCCCGGCCACAATACCGGAAACAATCAGATTCCAATCGTGCCGGCGAACCCGCATCAGTTCCACCAGGAAAAAAGCGAGGGCTAATACGGCGATGACGATGAAAATCTGGCCGAGTTCCAGGCCAAGATTGAACGCAAACAACGGTTTGACGATGCTCGACTGCCGCCCCAGCAAACTCCGGAGGTAATTGGAGAAACCCATACCGTGGATCAGACCGAACAGCAGCGCGAGCACGTACCGCCCCGGCGATTGCCTGGGCTGCTCGTTGAACAGGCTTTTAGGAATTTTGTAGAAAAAGTTGGTGACTGCCGTAATCAGAATGGTAATCGGGATCAGCAATTCAATCAGATCGGTGCTGTAGTTGATCAGTTGCAGCGTGGCCAGTGCCAGCGTAAGGGAGTGGCCGAGTGTGAATGCCGTGACCAGAATCAGGACCTGTTTCCATTGGTTGATCGTGTAAATAGCGCACAATGCGATGACAAACAAAATGTGGTCGTAGCCACCCGGATCGGTAATGTGCGAAAAGCCCAGTTGGAGGTAAGCCCAGAATTCACTCATACGGCAATTGACGGTGTTAAAAGCGGTTGGGAATAGAATCGTTAGGTGGAATGCCGCAAAAATAGAAAGTTTGTCCATTCAGACCTACTTTACGGTCGGTAACTACAGATTGCCTTGTACTTTTGTGAACAGGCTATTGTTTACTCATCAACATTACCCTTACCATGCAAACCGTTTCCTTTTCATCCATCGGCAAACCCACCGACGTTCTCCAGGTTATCGAAACCTCGTTGCCCGAACCGGGGCCCGGTGAAGTCCGGATTAAAGTTATTGCCAGTCCAATCAATCCGTCGGACCTGCTGTTTGTCCAGAATATGTACGGCACCCAGCCCGAATTGCCCTCAGGGACGGGTTTTGAAGGTGTCGGCATAGTCGATAAACTGGGTGAAGGCGTCACCATGCGTACCGGCATCCGGGTGAGTTTCACGGCCATCGGGGCCTGGTCGGAGTACGTGCTGGCCAACCAGCGCAGTTTAATTCCGGTGCCCGATTCGCTGTCCGACGAGGTGGCGGCCCAGTTGTTTGTCAACCCGTTTTCGGCCTACGCCATGGTGGAAGAGTCGGGACTACAGCCCGGGCAGTGGGTGCTCCTGACAGCCGCCGGATCATCGTTCAGCAAACTGGTGATTCAGTTGTGCAAGATGAAAGGCATTCAAACCATTGGCACCGTCCGGCACAACGACCTCGACGACGAACTGAAAGCCCTCGGGTTGACCGAAATCATCAATACCGAAAAGGAAAAGCTGACCACCCGCGTGAAAGCCATCACCCAGGGACGCGGTGTAGCCTGCGTGCTGGAAGCGGTGGGCGGCAATACCACCTCCGATGCGCTGAAGTGTCTGGCCAAAGGGGGTACGATGCTGCTCTACGGTGTACTGAGTCTGCAAAACCCCTCGCTCAACGCGGGCCTGATTATTTTCCGGGAATTAACCATCAAGGGATTCTGGCTGACCGACTGGATGCGCCGGGTCGACAGCCAGACGCGGCAGAACGTGGCCCGCAACGTAATTACGCTGCTCGTGAGCGGCCAGATTCAGGTGCCGGTGGAAGCGACCTATGCGCTTACCGATCTAAAAAAAGCCATTGAACACAGCGAACGGGCCGGACGGCGCGGAAAGATTCTGCTAAAAGCCTAAATACTAAGTTTTCCAACCGTTTCTCTGTATTGTTTCGTTATATTTGAACACCTATCAATTACAATAAATCCGGCCGGAAGGCGTTGACAAACGAAGGCTTCTGCACCGGTTTAGTGGCAACGATAAAAACCGATTATCTGATTTACAGCGCACATGATTCTATTACAAGTTCCAACGACGGGTACTTCAGCCGTCGACTCCACGGCAGCCGCAGCTCCGGCCCAAAGTATGCAACTCTTCGATCTGGTAGCCAAAGGCGGCTGGGTCATGATCCCCATCTCCATCCTGTTTTTCCTGACGTTGTACCTCATTATCGAGCGCTGGCTGTTCATCCGCAGCAACACCCGCGTCGACGATAATTTCATTGACAACGTGAAAGACATGGTGATGCAGGGAAATATCAAATCCGCCGAATCCTTCTGCAAAAACCAGCGGAATTCCATCGGCCGGATTTTCGAAAAAGCCGTCGGACGCATTGGTTCGCCCATTAAAGATATTGAAGGCACCCTGGAAACCGTCGGTCAGATTGAGTTGTCGCGGCTGGAACGCAACCTGGGCTATCTGGGAATCATCGCCGGTATTGCGCCGATGCTCGGTTTTATCGGTACCATTTCGGGGATCATCCGGATTTTCTACGACATCTCGCTCTCGGACAACATCAGTGTCGGGATCATCGCCGGCGGTCTGTACGAAAAAATGATTACGTCCGGCGCCGGTCTGATTGTGGGGGTTATTGCCTATACCGGGTATCACCTGCTCAACATGCTCATCGAGAAATTTACGCTGAAGCTGGAAATCAACTCGTTCGAGTTCATGGAAGTATTGCAAAAACCAACCGAAGCCGCGCGGGTCCGATAAGACAAAGAAGGTAGACAGGGGAGCAAAGACCAACGCTGCTCATTAGTCTGTCTTTCGTCTCTTGTCTTTATTCTATCCTCTCTTATGAAATTTCGAAGAAAAAATAAATTTGCCGCCGAGGTTGCCACCTCTTCGCTGAACGACATCATGTTCTTCCTGCTGTTGTTCTTTCTGATCATCTCGACGGTGGCCAATCCGAACGTCATTAAGCTGATGCTGCCGAAAGCATCGTCGTCGCAGCAGCTCAGCAAAAAGCAGGTGACGCTTTCCGTTGACGCCGAGAAACGGTATTTTATTGATAAAACGCCGGTATCGCCCGAAAACCTGGAAATGGAGCTGCAAACGGTGATGAAAGATGTGGCCGAACCAACGATTGTGGTTCGGGTTGATAAAACGCTGGCCGTTCAGGACCTGGTCGATATTTTGCAAACAGGAGCCAAGCTGAACATAAAAATGGTAATGGCAACCTCGAAATAAGCCAATCCATTCGCTACAAAGAGACCGGTGAGCTTCGCTTACCGGTCTCTTTCTTTGAAAGTCCAGCGGGTCAGGTGGCCGTTGCGGTTTTCCGTAACCCAGACCGTTACACCCGGAAATCGTCGCATCAGCCGACTGCTTTTCCGAATCCCGGCTACACTAAACACTTTCGTCAGGGCGTCGGCCTGCGTACCGTCGGGGGCCAGAACCGTCGTCTGAACGTCGTGGAGCAGCCCCAGGCCCGTCCGCGGATTCATCAGGTGCGAATACCGTTTCCCCTCGTGTTCGAGGTACCGGTAGGTTGCGCCGGAAGCCGTGATTCCGACGTTCTTGAGGAGTAAGGTGGTGGTGTCGGTGCCAAAACCCGTCAGTACCCGCCAGCCCGATTCGCCCGGGGGTGGTTCGCTCACCCGAATATCTCCGCCAATGTCCAGCAGGGCCGACCGGATGCCCAATTGCTGGAGCACTTTCATTCCTTCGTCATTGGCAAACCCCTGACCGATACCGCCCACATCCAGCCGCATACCCGCTTTTTTCAGGCTTATTCTCCGGCCCACCGAGTCAAACCGGATGTACCGGTAATCGACCAGCCGGTGTGCTTTTCTCAACTCCTTCCGGGAGGGAAAGATGTTGCGCCGAACGGCCCGACGCCAGAGCTGCGACAAGGGTCCAATGGTGGGGTCATACAAACCGTCCGATTTTTGGGCCATCATAACGGCTTTTTGAAGAACATCGTACAGGAAAGGCGAAACCCGCACCCACTGCCCCGACCCGGCCGTGGCCGAAAGCCGATTGATTTCGCTTCCGTCCCGGTAATCGCTCATCACCTCATTCAGCGAATCCATCCGGGCGTCAACCGCCCGCCGAACCCGTTGGGCCGTGCTATCGTCCGGCGCGTAGAAAACTTTACGGTATTCGGTCCCAAACAGTCCCCGGTCAAACGTGTACCGCTTCAAGGACTGGGCGCGCGTCGGCCCGTTCATTAGCGTGCAGCAAAGGAACAGGCAGGCGCCGATACGCCCCAGGCCCAAAACCGTTCGTACTCTGTTGGTTGAAAGAGTTGACAAAGCCGTCGTTATACTTTCGCTACTTTGTTCCGCAGGTAGAAATCAGCCAGTACGAGCGCGGCCATAGCTTCCACAATCGGAACCGCGCGCGGAACAACACAGGGATCATGCCGGCCTTTACCCGACACTACCACTGGATTTCCGTTCACATCCACGCTTTCCTGATCCTGCATGATGGTTGCCACGGGTTTGAACCCTACCCGGAAATAAATGTCTTCGCCGTTGGAAATGCCCCCCTGAATCCCGCCGGAGTGGTTGGTCGTCGTCCGAACGCGGCCGGTTCCCTCATCGACGTAATACGGATCGTTGTGCTCGGAACCGTGCAGTTCCGTTCCGGCAAAACCGCTGCCATATTCGAAGCCTTTTACGGCGTTGATGCTCAGCATAGCCTTGCCCAGCTCGGCATGAAGTTTATCGAAAACCGGCTCTCCCCAGCCCGCCGGAACACCCGTCACGACGCAGGATACCACGCCCCCCACCGAATCGCCCTGCTTGCGGGTTTCGTCGATGTAGTCGAACATCCGCTGCGCCAGTTCCGGATCGGGGCACCGCACGGCGTTTTCTTCGGCTTTGGCCAGTTCGAGTTGCTGATACGGGGTTTCGAGTTTCAGTTTTCCCACTTGCGACACATACGCCTGAATGCTGACGCCCTGTTGCTTCAACAATAGTTTCGCCAACGCCCCGGCGGCCACCCGGGCGGCTGTCTCGCGGGCCGAACTGCGTCCACCACCCCGGTAATCCCGCACCCCGTATTTCTGCTGGTAGGTGTAATCGGCGTGCGAAGGCCGAAACTGCTGGGAGATGTGCGAATAATCTTTGCTGCGCTGGTCTTCGTTCCAGATCACCAGGCTGATGGGGGTCCCTTCTGTTTTTCCTTCGAAAATGCCGGATAGCACCTGAAATTCGTCTTTCTCGCGCCGTTGCGTTGTAATTCGCGACTGGCCGGGCTTCCGGCGGTCCAGTTCCGACTGAATAAAGGCGGTATCGACTTCCAACCCGGCCGGACACCCGTCGATGATGACGCCGATGGCCGCGCCGTGTGATTCGCCAAATGTAGCTATTTTAAAAAGCGTGCCGTATGTACTGCTCATTGCTTACCTAGAAGTGAAAAATATGTCAAGCGAGACGAGGTGAACGGTCTTTATTCTTTTGTCCATCCGCTCGCATCTTCGCTTATTTTTTCCAAAATAAATACATCATTCCCAGAATCATGCCTACCAGCAGGATATTTACCCCTATTCGCACCAGTTCCTGAAGATTGATGGGCTGGCGTGAGCTATCCGTTTGTTCAATACCCGTATAGATAGATCCCGGTAAGCTGATTTGCACGGTATCGCCCTCGGGCAGTGCCGTGCCGCCCACGCGCAGGGTGATGGCCGACCGCAGGGTGTCATACCGTTGCTGCTTCAGGTTAAAATAAATCCACTGAAAATACGAAGCCAGCGGAAACTTGCCGTTTTGCCGGGGAACCAGGGCGTACGAAAAGTTTTTGTATCCCGAGACCGTACCGCCGGATCGCTTGATGGACTCTTTGGCGCTCGGCGGAAAAATGTCAAATGTTGTTGAATCCGTTACGGTCGGGGCTGCAAGCGACGCAATATTGCCTTCGCCCGTAATCCGGAAGTTGTACTGCACGCTCTGCCCCACGGCGGGATTTTTCCGCAGGATGTTTTCGAGAAGCCGGTATTGACCGACGGCCACCTGATCGCGCAACGGATGGGGCGGCAGCGGGTTTACCATGATGGCGAGCGGGCTGGTGACATACGACACAATTTCTTTTTTGCGTTCTCCACCCGGCTTAGCGGCCGGACGGTATTGGAGCAGCCTGAGATTGACCGACGGAATTCGGATGGATTGTTTGTTGAGCGGAAAGAAAGTAGCCTGGTAGATTCGGTATTCAGCGTAGCGTTTGCCATTAAGTACCACCGGATGCCGCGACAGGTCAGTAATGCCCTCATTTTCCTCCCAGCAATTGGGCGGGCGCAATGTTTTCAGAATTTGTTGCAGCTGCTGATCAAGTTCATAAAACGTTAACTCGAAGGGGTAGGATTCCGCCACGAAAAAAGACAATTTTAACGAAAATCCTTCTCCGGTATAAACAGCGTTCTTTGAAGTGCTCAGTGAAAGGAAAACGTCGTTCTTACTGATAGCCGCCGGAGCGACCAGCTGAGCCGCCAGGGTATCCTTTGAAGTAGCCGAAGGCTGAACGGTAATAATAACTTCCTCAGACTGGATGGTCGTCTCTCCTACAATCAATTCAAAAGGTGGCAAACGATACTGGCCCGGGCGAACCGCGGTATAGGACTGAGTAATTAACTGAGAGACAACGGCTTTCCCATTGATCTCAACGGGCGTCACGCTGGTGGTGGTGCCTTTTTTAATGAAGCCTTTGATGGAAGGAAAGTTGATAATAGGCCGGGAATCACTGTTTTTAATGATCACCGAAATCGTAAAGGGCCGTTCAATCGAAATGTCGGTTTCGCCTATTTCAATAGCTATTGAGGGCTCCTGAGCTAACCCTTTCAGGTTCAGCGGGCCGTAAAAAAATAATACAACTAATAATTGGAATTTTAAAAATTTCATCTCTAAATTTGAACAACAAAAATAAGCACAACGCGTTACAATTTTGAGATGCCGATGGACGGTCTTTTCTCGAAGTTGGCTAATTTTAGACTAGTGGAGTAGATCCTCAAAACTCTAACCAAAAAAACCGAAGTATGTGGTATGGCAACAATGCTGGAGTACATCAAGACAATCCTCCAAAAAGTAAGCTTTGACAAGCAATTATTTGAGAAGGAATTGAAAAAAGCGATTGGCCTTCTCGTACCGGGGGAGGTAAAACAATTAAAATCCTGGTGCTACGAGAAATTTAGTAATTTATATTTATCCGTTCTTAACCGATGTTTTTACAGGCGAAAGCTTGCCTAAGCAAGGTTAAACAAAAAAGGTCGGCTGAAGCCGACCTTTTTTGTTACCGGGCAAACCGTAAGCGCTTGCCCAAAGTCGTATCATCAAACCGGCCGTTGGCGTAGGCGACATGGCCCGATACAACGGTGTGGGTCACGGCAGCTCCGAAAACCGTTCCTTCCAACGGCGACCAGCTGCACTGGTATTGAATGGTATCTTTTGCAACCACGGTTTTCTGAGCCGGGTCAACCAGCACCAGATCCGCCCAATAGCCTTCCCGAACGTAACCACGCCGGTCAATCTGGAAACAGTCGGCTGGAGCATGGCACATTTTCTCAACCACTTTTTCCAGGGAGATTTTTCCCTGGCTGGCGGCTTCCAGCATCAGCAACAACGGGTGCTGTACCAGCGGCAAACCCGAGGGCGCCTGCCAGTACGGCTGCTGTTTTTCGTCCCAGGTGTGGGGGGCGTGGTCGGTGGCAATGATGTCCAGCCGGTCGTCGAGCAGCGCCTGCCAGAGTTGCGGCTTGTGGTGCGGGGCTTTGATGGCCGGATTGCACTTGATCAGGTTCCCCAGTCGCGCATAATCGTCGGCATCAAACCAGAGGTGATGAACGCAGACCTCGGCCGTAATCCGTTTTTCTTTCAGCGGAACGGTGTTGTCAAACAACGCCAGTTCGTCAGCCGTCGAAATGTGCAGAATGTGCAGCCGGGTGTTGTGCTTCCGGGCTAGTTCCACCGCCATGGATGAGGATTTCAGGCAGGCTTCTTCGTTCCGGACGAGCGGATGGATGGCTGCGGTCGCCGAATCTCCGTAGACTTCCCGGTAATGAGCCGCATTTGCCCGGATGGTGCCCTCGTCTTCACAGTGGGTTGCAATCAGCATCGGGCTTTTCCGAAATACTTCTTCCAGCACTTTCGCATTATCGACCAGCATGTTGCCGGTTGAAGAACCCATAAAAATCTTAATGCCGCAAACGGTTTCCGGATCGGTTTTCAGCACCTCGTCCAGATTGTCGTTCGAACCACCCATGAAGAAAGAGTAATTGGCGAGCGACGTCCGGGCGGCAATTCCGTACTTCTGAGCCAGCAATTCCTGCGTCAGCACGTTCGGAACCGTGTTGGGCATTTCCATAAAACTCGTGACGCCCCCGGCCACGGCCGCCCGCGCTTCGGACTGGATGGTGGCTTTGTGGGTCAGACCGGGCTCGCGGAAATGGACTTGATCATCAATGACACCGGGTAATAAATAGTTTCCCTTCGCGTCGATAACGGTATCAGCCGACTGGCCCAGACCGGAACCGATCTGTTCGATAAAACCATTCTTGCAAAAAACGTCGGTTTCGCGAATGATGCCCTCGTTGATCAACCGGGCGTTGCGGATTAATAGGCTGCTCATGCTGCAAAGGTAGAACGGGAAGCCGAAACCTCCCGCTACGGGCTTGGGAAAGTCTTAGGATTTCCGGAGTTGGGCAACCTCCTTGGCAAAATACGTCAGAATGATTTTGGCACCGGCCCGCTTCATGGCCGTCAGGATTTCGAGCATCGCCCGTTCCCCGTCAATCCAGCCGTTGGCCGCAGCGGCTTTCACCATTGCGTATTCTCCGCTAACGTTGTAGGCAGCAATCGGCAGATCAAAGTTGTCGTTCAGCAGTTTGATGATGTCCAGATACGCCATCGCCGGTTTCACCATCAGAAAGTCGGCCCCTTCAGCGTAATCCAGTTCGGCTTCAATCAGGGCTTCGCGGCTGTTGGCCGGGTTCATCTGGTACGTCTTCTTATCGCCAAACCGCGGGGCCGAATCCAGCGCATCCCGGAACGGTCCATAGAACGCACCCGCGTATTTAGCGGTATAGGCCATAATCGAAACGTTCGTGAATCCTTCCGCATCCAGCGCTTCGCGGATGTACGCAATGCGGCCGTCCATCATGTCCGACGGCCCGATAATGTCGGCTCCGGCGCGGGCCTGGGCCACAGCCATTTTAGCCAAGATAACCAGGGATTCGTCATTAACAATTTCAAAACCGTTTGGCCCTTCCTGCACCACCCCGTCGTGACCGTCGGAGCTGTAGGGGTCCATCGCAACGTCGGTCATTAACGCCACGTCGGGAAAACGGCTTTTGATGGCTTTCACGGCTTGCAAGTATAACCCTTCGGGGTTGTGGCTTTCCGTGGCATATTTGTCTTTTTTGCTTTCGGGCAGGTTGGGAAACAGGGCGAAGGTGCGCAATCCCAGATCAACGCACTCCTGCATTTCTTCGAGCAGCAAATCCAGCGAGAACCGGGCCACACCCGGCATGGAAGCGATTTCGGAGCGGATGCCCTCTCCTTCCATAACAAACATGGGGTAAATCAGATCGGAGAGCGAAAGCGAGTTTTCCTGAACCAACTCCCGGATCACGGGCGATTTTCTATTTCTGCGGGGTCTTCTTAACATGTCGATATTCCTGATTGCAATCGCAAAGGTTGTGTTTTTTATCCATACAAAACGCAGCGGAACATCCCGGCGTCCTGTTGGAAGAACGTTAAAGATTGTCCGCTGCGTTCGGAAAAAGCGAAGAAAATCAGGCCATCAGCTTAAATCCTTCACCGTGCAGGTTGACAATCTGCACCGATTCGTCGTCTTTCAGGTATTTGCGCAGTTTGGTAATGTAAACGTCCATGCTGCGGGCGTTGAAGTAGGAGTCGTCGCCCCAGATGAGTTTCAGGGCGAAACTGCGGCTCAGCGGCTGGTTTTTATTCTCGGCAAAAAGTTTGAGCAGAGCCGCTTCCTTGCTGGTTAGTTTGACAGCCTGCGAATCGCCGTTGGCCCCATTTCGGGTCAGGATCTGGTGAGCAAAATCAAACGAAAATGAACCAATCTGGTAAGTGGTTTGCTGCGGAATGTTATCCGTCTTTTGATACCGCCGGAGGATGGCCTGAATCCGCAGCAGCAGTTCTTCCATGCTAAACGGCTTGGTCATGTAATCGTCGGCCCCGATCCGAAACCCCTGAATGGTATCTTCTTTCATGGACTTGGCCGTCAGGAAGATAATCGGGATATCGCGCCCTGACATCCGGACCTCCTTCGCCAGCGAGAAACCGTCTTTCTTGGGCAGCATCACATCAAACAAACACAGATCGTAGGCATTGTCCACAAACCGCTGCCAGCCCTGATTACCGTCGGTGGCCAGATCGGTGTGGTAGCCTTTCGAGTTCAGGTATTCCTGCAACAACAAACCCAGATTCGGGTCATCTTCAACCAGTAAGAGCTTAGGCATATGGTTTCTTCTCCGCTCAACTCTCTCCCCTCCGCTTGACTCCGCGAAATAGCTTTGTAAGTTTCGCGGAGTCAAGCGGAGGGGCAGGAGGTAATCAGAGAGATTATGATTGATGGTATGGCAAAATTAATTCAAACGTACTTCCTTTTCCTAACTGGCTCGTCACCTGGATGGAACCGTGGTGCTCTTCGACCATTTTCTTGACGTAACTCAGGCCCAGACCAAAACCCTTCACATCGTGCAGGTTGCCCGTCGGCACGCGGTAGAATTTCTCAAAAATCCGGCTAAGTTGGTCCCGGGTCATCCCGATGCCCTGGTCGGCCACGGTAATACTGACGCCGTTTTCAACGTTGCGCGTCCGGATGGTGATATCCGGGTGCTCGGGCGAATACTTGATGGCGTTATCCAGCAGGTTATACAATATGTTACTCAGGTGGACCTCATCGGCTTCCACAAGTTCATCGGCGGCTTCAAAATCCAGGTGGACCTCCCCCTGCTTCTGCTCGATCTGCAAACCGATGGTATTCAGTACGTTGCCAATCGCATCGTGAATGTTGACCGACGACAGTTTAAGCTTAACGCCCCCTTTGCCCGCCGTATCCCGGTCGAGCAGCGCCATTTGCAGCACTTTTTCAACGTGGGTGCCCAGCCGACGGGTTTCGTCGCGGATGATGCCCATGTAGCGCGTTAGGCGCGTGGTTGGCTCTTCTGACTGTTCAATACCGTGTCGGAGTTGCTCCTGCGCCATTTCAACCGCCAGGGAAATGGTCGAAATCGGCGTTTTGAACTCGTGCGTCATATTATTGATAAAGTCGTTTTTGATGTCGGCCAGTTTTTTCTGACGGACAATGGTGCTGATTGCAACGTAGAAGCACGCCATGATCACGAGCACCAGCACCGCCGAACCGGCCAGGATGGCGGTCATTTTTCGCAGGATAAACTGCTGCTGATCCGGGAAGTAGACGTAAACGTAATTGCCCCGCTCCAAGAAATTGTTGGGAAACAGCGTGGCTTTATAGATCTTCTTTTTACCCAGCACCTGATTTTCGGAGTGTGAAGCAAACAAAAGTTGCGGCTTGGCCGCCCCCATGCCCGAATGAGCCCGAACGCCGTACTCGAACGGAATGGTAATGCCCCGGTCTTCCATGGTTTGCTTCAGCAGCGAGTCCAGCACCGCTCGGTTGACCCGGCTTTCAATGGGCCGGTTGGCAAACAACAGATCGCGCACCACTCCTTTGACCATCTCCGATTGCTGTTCTACTTTCTGCAGACCCGCCTTGGTCGTTGGAGCCTCCACGATGGGCGACGATACCGGCGACTTCCGTTTCGGACGTAGCTTGCGCGCCAGTTGCGTTCGCTTCACCGGACTTTTCATAACCGTCACGCTGTCGATAATGGGCTGGCCGTACATCAACCGCAGCTGACGTTCAAAGATCTGATCGACCAGCCGGTTAAAATGCCGCTGTTGCTGCTGCTGCAACTCCCAGAATTCATCCGGCCCCAGCGCGTCCTGCTGCCGCACCAGATCTTCAAAATGTTTCTGCTGAACAGCCGACAGCTTCTGAACGTCCACTTGAAAAGCATCAGAGGGCGATACCTGCGTTTGCTGCCAATGACCGACCGCTACCGACGAATTGATAGCTTCCGGTTCGGTAATCACCGGTTTTGATTCTTTAGGTTGCCGGGCAATCAGTGACTCCGGCGTTTCAACCGGCGTTTTCGTAACGGTTTTCTCCGGCTGCTTGCTGACGGAAGGCCGCGAAATAGCCATCAACTGGCGCTTTTGTTCCTGCTGGTTCATGCGTTGCCGGGCCAGGTATAAAATTTCCTGCCGCTCGAGCGTCCGCACCACTTCCTGCAAACCGTCGGTCACGCGGGAATCAAACTGGTCTTTCTGCAACGACAGCGCGTTGTTGATCCAGTACAGTTGCAGCGAAATCAGCCCCAGCAACCCAACCGTCATCAACGCGGCAATCCAGCGTATGCGTTGTTTTGTCATTTTTTATTCCTTCTGTGCAACATTCGAGTTACAAACTACATCTATTGGCTAGTTAACACACCTAAAATTACGGAAATCAAGGCCTACGGGCTAAAGCATCCCTGTCCATTTAACATACTTTAACAACGAAACAATTCGAATTACTCTACGTTTGCAATGTTTTCTGACTGTATAACAACGAATGAAATGAATACACAATCTGGAGTTCGCTACCGCCTGATGCTGGCAGTTTTTGTAATGAGTGGCTGGTCGGCGACGGCGCTGGCTCAGTCTGATAAGAAGACCGATGCTGATAAAAACAGCGTCAACGTAAAGATCGTAGAGCGCACCGAGCTCGGCGAAGCTCACGAACTGGAGCGGACTTACCGGCTGAACGGAATGCGCGATGACGAACGGGATGCGCTGGTAAACCGGCTGGTGGATTCCATCCGAACCAAACGAGGCAATAAAAAGGGCCAGATCACAATTACAATTGATGAAAATGACAGCCACTATACTTACCGGCAGGATGACACACCAAATCATTCCAAGCACCCGTCCGATCGGCTGCTTAGACAGAAAGACATCACCGCCCGCCGGCCCAACCGCCCGTCTGGCCCGGGTGAGTTTCGGTTTTACAGGGACGGAAAATTGCAGAACCACTTCCGATTCGATACCGACTCACTGGTTGATCGCGTGAAACGGCTGGAATTCGCCTGGCCGGAGAATTTTGGGCAACGCATGGAAGATGCTTTCGGTAGCTGGTCGATGAGTGTGGGTTCCAAAGCCTCCACCATCCGTAGCCTGGAAGTGTATCCCAATAATCCGGAGACCAATCAGTTAAATATCCGGTTTACGGCACCCGCCAAAGGCGACATTCGCATTCGGGTGACAACGCCCGACGGCAAGGAAGTGGCCAAAAAAGATGTAAAAGACTTCTCCGGAAACTACGCCGGGCAAGTTGATATTGACCGGAAAGCCAAAGGCGTTTACTTCGTCAACGTCACGCAGAACGACGACGGAGCGGTTAAGCGAGTTGTTATTCCTTAATTTCATCCGGTAAAAGCTACGGATTAACCAGCCCCGCCAGGGTTTCATCCTTCCATTTAGGTGGTTTGTCCATAGAATCAGTCACTTCACTTACTTTTATAGAAAGGCTGTAAAAAAGTCGCTGTACTTTTATGTTACCTTTTAGGCTTGTCTGCGTCTTAAATTAAGTAAAAGGAACAAGGTCAATACCGTTTATCAATATATACTACCGTTTACAAAGTTTTTTAGAAAAACAAGGTACTATGTATTGCAAGGTACGATCTAAAACCCATATCTTTGTAAAGAACTTAACAAGGGACCAACCCGTGAAGAGTATGAAAAAGTTAGTAATCATTTTCCTGTTGCTTGGTGCCGGCTTCAATGCTTCGGCAATGGGTCACCCGCATAATCTGTTCTCTGCTCACCGCAAAGCAAAACAGTATAAGTCGGTGATGGCCTGCAAAACGACGACGGTTACTGAAAAACGTACCTTCACGTCTTACGCTAAGGTGGCAACGCCCTCACTCATTCAAACGTGGGTTACGGTCCGCAAGAAATTGCTGTAGACCTCTATAGATCTTCTATTTCCTCCCGGCAAGTGGTGTTACAACGTAGGTTGTGACACCACTTGTTTTTTACGGCACAGTAATTGCAATTTCTCCACTAATCTGTGTCTTGAATTTAACGGCCTTTTCACGCGCTCCTCCCGCTACTTCAGGAAAAATACTCAATGTTGTCACCAAATTTTATCAACAAATGTAGGATTTTAAGGGGGCCATTATTAGGCATGTTTTTGTTAATTAATTAACTTTATCCTTTAAATGGATTAGTCTGTACAACCTGACGTAACCGTACTTCTTAACCAAAATGCGTACTAAAGTTGTCCTGGGAGTGATATTGGCTGGATTGACGGCCGTTTTTTTGACAGCTTTTGGATGGGACCGTTCCGGATTAACCCGGCCCGTATGGCGTCAAACTCTTTTATCGACCAATTTCCTGGCTTCTTTTTCGAAAGAAACCCCAACCGTCCGCAAGGCCGTTCCGGAAGTGTGGCGTCATAAACTGGCGGCTCATCCGGTGGAAGTGCTGGGGTCGGCTCCGCAACAGCAGCGGTGGGTCGACAGCGTCTTTCAGACCATGACCCGCGAGCAAAAGATTGGACAGTTTTTTATGGTGGCCACGTTTTCCAACCAGGACGAAGCCCACTACCAATATATTGAAACCCTGGTTCGTCACTACAACATCGGCGGACTCATCTTCTTTCAGGGCGGTCCAAACCGTCAGGCCGTTCTGACCAACCGCTATCAGGCAGCCGCCAACATTCCCCTTCTGATCGGTATTGACGGCGAATGGGGCCTGGCGATGCGGCTCGACAGCACCATGGATTTCCCCAAACAGATGACGCTCGGCGCCATTCGCGATACGGCGATTGTCTACCGCATGGGGGCCGAAATTGGTCGTCAATGCAAGCGATTGGGTATCCACATCAACTTTGCGCCGGTTTCCGATATCAACAGCAATCCATCGAATCCAGTGATCGGCAACCGCTCCTTTGGCGAGTCAAAGGAAAATGTTGCCCTGAAAGCCGTGGCCTACATGAAAGGCTTGCAGCACAACCACGTCATCGCAACGGCCAAGCATTTTCCGGGCCACGGCGATGCCAGCACCGACTCGCACCTGGCGCTGCCAACCATCAGCCGGTCGGTGACGCAATTGAATGACATTGATCTGTATCCGTTTCGTAAACTGATTGCCGATAGCCTAATGGGTGTTGTTACCGGCCACTTACACGTACCGGTAGTTGACAATACACCCCGCCTGGCCGCAACCTTGTCGGAAAAAGTAGTTACCGAATTACTTAAGAAAGAGCTGGGCTTCCGGGGACTGGTCTTCACCGACGCACTAAACATGGGTGGCATCGGCAAATTACCCGCCGAAGAAGTCAATCTGCGGGCCCTAATGGCAGGCAACGATATTCTCCTGTACCCGGAAAACGTGCCCGATGCCGTTCACAAGATCGCGAGCGCCATTGACGAAGGCCGGATTTCGCAGGAGCTGATTGACGAGAAAGTCAGGAAAATTCTGCGCGCCAAATACTGGGCGGGGCTGAACAAATACAAACCCGTTCCACTGGAAAACCTCAACCGCGATCTGAATTCGTCGGAAGCGCAGTTGCTCAAACAGGAGCTTTGTGAGCAGGCCGTTACGCTGGTCAAGAACACCAACAACCTGCTGCCAATCGGCCCGCTGGATACGCTGCGGCTGGCGTCGGTTTCAATCGGGACGGATTATGGCAACGGCTTCCAGAAAATGCTGGGCCGGTATGCGCCGTTTAAACAGCTTACATACGGCGAAAAACCGTCAAATGAACACAGCGTCGATGAGATGATCAGCCAGATTGGGAATGCCAATGTGGTGGTCATTAGCTTCCACCGGATGAGCCCTTCAGCCCGCTGGAATTACGGTGTTACCAACGCATCGCTGAGTCTGATCAACCGCCTGAAGCAAAAAGGCGTTCGGGTGGTGATTTGTGCTTTCGGGTCGGCCTACGCCCTACGCCCGTTTGCTGGCACGGAGGCCGATGCGGTCTTGTGTGCCTACGAAGATGGCGAAGAAATGCAGCGCGTGGTTCCGCAGGTTATCTTCGGGGCGGTTCCGGCCAAAGGCGTCATGCCGGTTACTATTGGTGACTGGAAAATCGGAAACGGCTTACTAACCGCCCCCAACCAGCGACTGGCCTACAGCCTGCCCGAAAGTGTGGGAATGCGGTCCGGCCAATTGCGGCACATCGAAACCGTTATTCAGAAAGCCATTCGCGACCGGGCCTTTCCGGGCTGTCAGGTGCTGGTGGCGCGCAAGGGCAAGGTAGTTTACGACAAAAGTTTCGGGACGCTGACCTACAATAGCTTCGAGCGCGTAACGGACGAAACCCTCTACGACCTGGCTTCCCTCACGAAAGTACTAGGAACACTGCAGGCCGTCATGCTCCTGAACGAGCGCGGGGCCATCGACCTGAACCAGAAAGTTTCTTATTACCTGCCCGAGTTCCAGAACGGTACCAAACGGAACATGACCGTTAGCGATGTGCTGCTGCACCAGACCGGCTTACCGGCGGGTTTGTCGCGGGCCATCGAGCGGGCGAAATCATCGGGTGTGGCTGATTACCGTACCGTGCGCGATAGTTTACACTCGCTGCAAGTTGGCCCCAACTTGTACGCAGCCCCGACCCTGCGCGATTCGATCTGGCAGTGGATTGTACGAACTCCGCTGACAACCCGTATGGATGAGGACGGCCGTTACAACTACGTGTACAGCGATTTGAGCTTTGTTATTCTGCAAAAGCTGGTTGAACGGGTTTCCAAGCAACCGCTGGACACCTTCCTGAACGAGAATTTATACAAATCACTGGGCATCTCCACCCTTTGCTTCAACCCGCTCCAGTGCCATCCGGGTACGAAGATTGCGCCCACCGAGCAGGACACCTATTTCCGCAATTCCCTGTTGCAAGGAACGGTTCACGATCAGTTAGCGGCTTTACAGGGCGGTATTTCGGGTCATGCCGGACTATTTGGGGATGCAACGGACATTGCCAAAATTCTGCAAATGAACCTCCAGCGGGGAAACTACGGTGGTCAGCGGTTTCTGATGCCGGGCACGGTGCCGCTATTCGTTCGTACACAGAGCGACCGTAGCCACCGCGTGCTGGGCTGGGATAAACCCGAAGTTGACGGCAACAGCGTTTACCACGCCACACAGGTGTCGCCCCGCTCCTTTGGACACACGGGTTTTACCGGTAACGTGGTTTGGGTGGATCCCGACTACGACCTTGTCTTTATTTTTCTGTCTAACCGCGTGCACCCCAGCGCGGGAAACACCCTCATCAATACGCAAAAAATTCGTCGGCAGATCCATGAGATTATTTATCAGTCGATGTAATTTGTACTTTTGCGGAATAAATCTGAAAAATACAAAGTCAAGTACCCCCGCCATTTCTTAATCAATTCCATTTCGTATGAATCAATTTTTACGTCAGTATTGTCTTTTGCTGATTGTGTGTTTGGGAAGTGTTGGAATAGTTTCAGCCCAGGCAATTACGACGGGGGCCATTTCACCGACCTCAATCTGCGCGGGCGGCAAGATTTCTGTTCCCTTCTCCACATCAGGCAACGTTGGGTCCAGGCCCCAGTATAAGCTTCAGCTAGCTCCGGCTTCGGGAGCTTTTTTCGAAATCGGCAGCGGCACCAGTAGTCCAATTACGGGCACCCTTCCAGCAACCATCAGTGGCGCTGGCTACCGAATCCGTGTTGTATCGACCAGCCCAAACAACATAACGGGCAGCGTTAGTGCAACAACCTTAACCATCAACGAAATTCCGGAGGCCCCGTCCGTTGTATCTTCCGCTGCTTACTGCCAGGGCGCTACCGTTGCTGATTTATCCGCAACCCCAACCAACGGCGGAACATTGCAGTGGTATGAAAGTGCCACGGGGGGCGCGGGTACAGCCACGGCTCCGACGCCAGTTACGGCGGTTGGTTCGACCACTTATTACGTTAGCCAGATCGTCGATGGCTGCGAAAGTCCAAGAGCGGCCATTACGGTAGTCATTACTGCAAAACCGAACGCACCAACGACCTCACCAGCAACTTACTGCCAGGGTATTGCCGCCAATCCACTGACCGCAACTCCGGCCGACGGCGCTACTCTGAACTGGTACGGAACCAGCGCGACGGGCGGAACCGTCTCGGCAACGGCTCCAACGCCCCCCACAAGCGTCACCGGAACTACCACCTACTACGTAAGTCAAACCATTAACGATTGTGAAAGCCCCCGGGCGGCTCTCGTCGTAACGGTTAAAGCACCACCGGCAGCCCCAACGGTCGAAGCGGGTCCTTCGTACTGCCGGAATCAGGAAGCGAAGCCTTTAACGGCCACGGGTCAAAACTTAAAATGGTACGATACGGCCACGGGCGGCAATGAGATTTCAAACGTACCGGATACCAAAACTGCCGGAACGTTCGATTACTACGTCAGTCAGACGGTAGACGGGTGCGAAAGCGGACGGACCAAGATTACCGTTGAGGTAAAAGCCGTTCCACCCGCCCCAACGGTTGCGCCGGTTAGCTATTGCGCCGGAAATACGGCTTCTCCCTTGTCGGCCGTAGCGGCCAGTGGCGGAACACTCAAGTGGTACGGTCTGAATGGTGCAGCGCTGGCCGGCCCCCCTACTCCGCCGACCAATGTAACCGGCGTTACGAGTTATTCCGTTAGCCAGACGGTGGGGGCAAGCTGCGAAAGTCCGAAAGCCGTTATTGAGGTAACGGTTAATGCCATTCCGTCGGCTCCAGTCGCCAGCAGCGCGGTTGCTTTCTGCCAGCGAGAAACGGCTAAACCGTTAGAAGCGACAGGCCAAAATCTAAAATGGTATACAACGCCAACGGGCGGAACGAGCGAAGCTTCCGTGACACCGAGTACGGCAACCGCCGGTGTGACCACGTACTATGTCAGCCAGACCATTAATGGCTGTGAAGGTCCCCGGACCAGCGTCACCGTCACCGTCAGAGCGCTGCCAAACGCTCCAGTGGTGGCTAACAAAGAGTTAGCTTATTGCGTTGGCGAATCCATTCCGACCTTAACCGCTACGGCCGCCACCAGCGCCACGCTGATCTGGGCTGGTCCGGGCGTTACGAATCCTGCCGTTGCTCCGAAACCCGGTTCAGCAAATCCGGGTGTGTTCAACTATACCGTCAGCCAGCGGGTGGGCGACTGTGTAAGTGAAAGCGTGGAAATTACGGTTACGATCAGGGAGAAGCCGTCAGCTCCGGCAACCAGGAACGTAGCGGCCTGTGTTGGCACCCCGGTGTTGGACCTTGAAAAAAATGTGACGGTTCCGAATGGTGCAACCCTCCAGTGGTATACGGCCCCAACGGGCGGAACAGCCCTAGCTGGCACACCGACACCCGTTGTCAGTACAACCGGAACGACCAGCTATTTCGTTACCCAAACCGTGAACGGTTGCGAAAGTAATCGCTCAAAATTAGACGTCACCGTTAATCCGTTACCCGTCAAACCAGCCATTTCTAAAGTTGACCCGTACTGCGAACAAGCGACGGCATCCTTGCTGAGTGCGCGGGGAACAGGTACGATTAAATGGTACGGACCCAACGGCAGAACGCCCCTGGATGAAGCACCCAGACCATCAACTTCTAAAGCGGGAAATCTGTACTATCTGGCGACTCAAACCGTCAATGGCTGTGAAAGTCCCGTAGATTCCATTGTCATTGTTGTTAAACCCAAACCGGGCAAACCCACAACGACGGATTCGGCACTTGAATTTTGCCAGAACACCAAGGCTCCGGTTTTGGCCGCAACGCCCGTAGCCGGCGCCAAGTTAAACTGGTTCACGTTCACCAGCGATTCCTCCGCAACAGCTCCCATCATTCCAAACAAGGAAGCCCGAACTTATACTTACACCGTCAGCCAGACCCTGAATGGCTGTACAAGCGACAAAGCCGAAATCAAGGTAACGGTCAATCCGACCCCAGTGGCACCGCAGGTTACGATTGGACGCCCGGTGGTTTGTCAGAAAGAAGTCCCCATTGCGCTAACGGCCAGCGGGCAAACTCTGAAGTGGTATGCCAACGATTCAACGACCCTTATAACCAATACCGTTCAGAATACCGACAACGCGGGTACGTTTGTTTATTTCGTCAGTCAAACGCTGAAATCCTGTGAAAGTCCGAAGTCGCGGGCGGAGCTGCGGGTGAAGCCGCTTCCGGGGGCGCCCCAGATTTCCAGTCCAGCGGAAATTTGCCAGGATGCTCCGGCGCAAACGCTGCAGGCAAACGGCCAGGGGGTGAAATGGTTTGATATCAACAACAACCCGTTAAATGGGGCGCCCACGCCGGGAACGAACGTTGACCAGGAAATCACCTACACGTACCGAACCACCCAAACCGTCGATGGCTGCGAAAGTGACAAGCTGACCGTCAACTACAAAGTTGTTGTAACGCCCAGGCCCGGCGTAACCACACCGGTGGCTTACTGCCAGAATGCTCCGTCCAAACCGCTGGAAGCGACGGGTCAAAGCCTGAAATGGATCAACCCGTACGGAAACGAATCGGCAACGGCTCCGACGCCCCCGACCACCAACATTTCGACCAAACCTGAAGGCGACTCGTATTACGTGACCCAGAAAATTGGCAGTTGCGAAAGCCGCCGGGCCGAAATCAGGCTGATCGTCAACGCGCCCCCTACGGCAAAAATCGAAGGAGCAGCAACGGTCAATCTGGGTAAAACCGTTCCCGTTACCATTTCCTTTACCAGCGTGCCGCCTTTCAGTTACACCCTGTCGGATGGCACCAGTGGAACCGCCACGGCTGCGCAGAAGGAAATTGAGCTTCTGCCGACGAAGAAAACCACCATCTACCGCATCACAAACGTGACTAACTCCTGCGGAGCCGGAACGCCCGTGGGTACATTTACCGTCAATGCCCTGGTTCCAACGGTTACGACCAACCCGTTATCGGTTACAACGGTTTGCGTTGGCACCCCGGTTCAGGTTCCTTTTGGAACGGCTGGTGAGTTTATGGAAGGCAACCGGTTCAATGTAGAAATTGCGCTCGCTGCGGATACGGCTTTTGCCAACAAGGTTACCATCGCGGCCGAGGCCACGCAGAGCCCCGCCACGGCTACTCTTCCGACGACGCTGGCACAGGGGCTGTATCTTGTCCGGGTGATCGCTACCAACCCCCGAGTTCCGGTGCCCGGCAGCAAAAGCCCCACCATCCTGAATGTTCGTGCGCTCCCGACGGTTACCTTGACGGGTACGAAAGACATTTACGACAACGAACGCACTCCGCTTGCCTTTGCGCTGACCGGCGACGCTCCGTGGACGTTTGACTATTCGGACAATACCAAATCAACGAGGGTAACCACCAGCACCAATCCGCACATCATCACCGTAACACCGGTTCAATCGACAACTTACACCGTCACCTCCGTTTCGAATACCTGCGGAACGGGCAAGGCCACGGGAACGGCTACCATTCGGGTGCTACCCGTGTTGGGGCTGGAACCCGACCCACTCACGACGGCGGTGAAGGTTTTTCCGGTACCCACTGAACATACGCTGACGATTGACATTGATCTGCCGTTGCAGAAAGATCCAGCCCGTTTGCAGTTGACCGACCAGAACGGCCGCATCATAAACCAGCTCACGACGCGCCAGCGCCATACCAGGTTCGACCTAAGCCAGCGCCCGTCGGGGTACTACTTCCTGCAAATCCAGGTTGGTGACCGGAAAACGGTTCGAAAAATTATGAAAAGGTAATTTTGGGGGCGTTCGATGGTTTAATTGGACGCCCCAAAAACCGTCTCCCGCATGATGAACGACGACTATTTTATGGAACTAGCCCTTCAACAAGCCGAACAGGCTTTTGAAGAAGACGAAATTCCGGTCGGGGCTGTTGTCGTTTGTCGAAACCGCGTTATTGCCAAAGGGTATAATCAGACAGAGAGGCTGACCGATGTAACCGCCCACGCCGAACTCCTGGCCTTAACGGCCGCCGAACAATTTCTCGGTTCGAAATACCTGACGGACTGTACGTTGTACGTTACGCTGGAACCCTGCATAATGTGCGCGGGTGCTTTGGCCTGGGCGCAGATTGGCCGGATTGTGATCGGCGCGCCGGACCCGAAGCGTGGTTTTTCGAACGTAAAACCGTCTGTTTTGCATCCTAAAACCCTGTTAACGACCGGCATTTTGGCCGACGAAAGCCTTCACCTGCTACGCAACTTTTTTCGGGGGTTACGAACATAAATCCAAAAGTCGCTGTTATCGCGTTTGACAACTTGATTGTATGTCTCACCTTAACACATCACAAAATGGCTTTTGAATTAGCTCCCCTTCCTTATCCGAGCAACGCGCTGGAACCCCACATCGATCAGCAGACGATGGAAATTCACCACGGCAAGCACCACAATACGTACGTGACGAACCTCAACAACGCGGTGAAAGGCACCGAGCTGGAAGGCAAGGCGATCGAAGAACTGGTGGCTGATGTCAGCAAGTACCCGGTAGCGGTTCGGAACAATGGCGGAGGGCACTGGAATCATACATTTTTCTGGAACATCCTGTCGCCCAACGGCGGTGGTGAACCGACCGGCAAACTGGCCGAAGCCATCAGCCAGAAATTTGGTTCGTTCGACGCTTTCAAAGAAGAGTTCGCCAAAGCCGCTACGACTCGTTTTGGGTCAGGCTGGGCCTGGTTGATCGTTACATCAAACGGCGAGCTGGCTGTCACATCAACCCCGAACCAGGACAACCCGCTGATGGATGTTGCCGAACAAAAAGGGACGCCGATCCTTGGTCTGGATGTCTGGGAACACGCTTATTACCTGAAATATCAGAACAAACGCCCCGATTACGTATCAGCCTGGTGGAACGTTGTCGACTGGAAAGGCGCTGATGAACGGTATCAGCAAGCCGTATAAGCCCTTGATACGTGGTGAATTATGAATGATTAACGAAGTTAGAAAATAAAAAATCATCGTTCGTTGTTCATAATTCATCATTCTTTGTTACTTTTGCAGTCCGTACACGGAGGATGTAGCTCAGTTGGTTAGAGCGCCAGATTGTGGTTCTGGAGGTCGCGGGTTCGAGACCCGTCTTTCTCCCTCCCGATTGGCCCTGTCAAAAACAGGGCTTTTTTATTTTATTCCCTGCATCTTTTAGCTTTTCACGTCATGCCCGACCGACTGTACCGCCCCGTGCTGACGATTCTGACGCTGGCTTACCTGGCCGGGATTGTGGGTCTGCAGGTGCCGGCGCTCTCTCCGCTCTTCCGAAGTTTGGTGCCGTTCAATCTACTGGGGTCTCTGGCTCTGTTACTGTTGTTTCACACCGACTGGAAACCGTCTTTTTTTTTCTACTGCCTCCTGGCTAGTCTGCTCGGGTTTCTGGTTGAAGTGTTAGGCGTTCATACCGGTTTTGTTTTCGGCGTTTACGAGTATGGTGCTACACTCGGCTGGAAACTCTGGGCAGTACCGATTATTATTGGCGTCAACTGGCTGATGCTGACTTACTGCTGCGGAGTAATTTGCGACCGCCTGAACGTACCGGTTTACCTTAAAACCATTCTGGCGGCTTCCCTAATGGTTTTGCTGGATTTGTGGATTGAACCCGTTGCCGTCCGGCTCGACTTCTGGACCTGGCTGGAACCCGAAATTCCCATCCGCAATTACATCGGGTGGTGGATAGTTTCCCTGGTTATCCTGTCGATTTGGTACGGTCTGCCGTTCCGCAAACAAAACCGTCTGGCGGCTCCGCTGCTGCTGCTTCAATTTGTATTTTTCATCGTTAATAACTTGCTGTTCTTCTTTCTGATCGAACCATAACATTTTGGATTAATTCCTGTTAAAGTGGTTTAAAAGTACACTATCCATACCGGAATGCCCGAAAGTTATATTACCAGACGTTATCAGGTACCATCAGCGCTCCCATTTCGTAGCTTGTTCGCGTTGTTATAATTACCTAAAATTGTATACGGAAGCCGTTATACGTCGTTGCTTTTTTAACGCACCTGGCTTGGGACAAGTATACGTTTCACTATTCCCATGAGCACTTACTCGATTAGAGATCTTGAACAACTTTCTGGAATCAAGGCGCATACGCTTCGAATCTGGGAGCAGCGGTACAATATCATTTCTCCCAAGCGGACCGATACGAATATTCGTACCTATGACGACCTGGATTTAAAGCTGGTCCTTAATATCTCGCTTTTAAAGGATCACGGCTTCAAAATATCAGAAATTTCAAAGATGTCGTTGGGTGAAATGGCGCAGGAAGTCATCACCTTGTCCGACCGCAAACTAACTTATCCGGATCAGATTCACGCCCTGACGATTGCGATGATTGATTTGGACGAGGACCGTTTCGAAAAAATCATCAGCACCAACATTCTGCAGTTCGGCTTTGAAAACACGATGATCAATATCATTTATCCGTTTCTCAGCCGAATTGGTACGCTGTGGGTAACGGGCTCGATTGGCCCGGCTCAGGAGCATTTTATGACCAGTTTGATTCGTCAGAAACTCATTGTGGCCATCGACGGTCAGCTTAACAAGCAACGCCCGACGGCTAAAAAGTTTATGCTGTTTCTGCCGGAGGGGGAATTACACGAAATCGGTTTGCTGTTTGCCAACTACGTCATCCGGGCCCGGCACCATAAGGTGATTTACCTGGGGCAAAGTCTGCCCCTGAAAGAACTGGAATTTGCCTACGAAGCCCATAAACCGGATTACATATTTACCTCCATTACATCTTCGCCGAGCAACCACGAGGTGCAGCCTTTCGTGGATGATCTGGCCAAAAAGTTTCCGGATGCGCAACTGCTGTTGACCGGCTACCAGGTGGTGGGGCAGGATATTCAGCTCCCCGAAAACGGCCTGATCATCAACACAACCGATGACCTGATTCGGATAGCGACGTCATAAAAACAGGCCATTCAGCATTGAATGGCCTGTTGAAAATGGCAGGATAACTCATCGGTTCATCAACTCATCGAACGTCAGCGAGACGTAGTACATGCCGCCTACGCTCGGATTCCCCCACGCCTGGGTGTAGAGTTTGCCCAGCACATTGGTTCCTCCTACTTTCAGAATGGATTTGATGCCCGGAATGCGCTTGCTTATTTGCGCATCCAGGGTGCTGAAGGCCGGAATGGTAGTTTGCTTCCGTAAGGTAGCTTCTGTGTTTGCAAAGCTCGACTCCCACAAGAACGCATCCTGGTGTCGGAAAATGACGTTGAACCCGTAGCCGCTTCCGCGAATGTTGCGATTGCTGAACGACAGGTTGTAACGGTATTTGGGAGAATTGAAGAACGTCACAAATTCGCTCGGCAGCGATCCGCGGTTCGACAGATCATTGAACGACACGTTACCGCCGATGATGAAATTACCCGGCAGCAGGTAATCAGCGCTAAGTGCCCAACCGTGGTTTTTAACCTGAACGGGCGCGTTAACGTAGAAACTGTAGATGTTGCGGGTGGTGCCGCTGATCAATTGCAGCAAGGACGCCGGGTTGGACGGCGTGGCAGGCTGAGCGCCCTGCACAACGACCTGCGCTCCCTCAAAATTCAGGAAACGGTTGTAATAATAGTAAGCATCAATAAATAACTTGTTTTTAATCAACCCTTTATATCCAACCTCGTACGTTTCAACACGCTCGGGATCCCACTGCTGCGGCTGGTATTGTTGCAGCGCCTGAGCCGCCTGGGGCAAAGCCGTACCGCCCTGCAGGGCAGCTCCAAACGTCCGCACGGATTCGAGCGTGTAAACCGGACTTTGGGAGAAGTTAAACCGATCGCGGAACAGTGGCAGGCCCCCGATCAGCCGGGCGCTCGGTGTGTTCAGGTTGATGTACTGCGCCTGCGTGGTTGGAATCCGGAAACCGCGCTGGAACGACGCCCGGATGTTGTGCACTTTAGCCAGCGTTAAAACCGCAGACAAACGCGGGCTGAACTGCCCTTTGAAATTGTTGTTTTTGTCGTACCGAACCGAACCCGTCAGCTTAAGGATGTCGACCAGCGTTTTGGAAGCCTGCGCGTAAGCACCAAACTCATTGATTTTAAACTCTTTGCTGTTTTCGTCAAGCGCGAAGATGGTGCCTCCGGAGTTCAGGGCATATTGGCGTACATTGCCCCCCACGATCAGCTCCACGGTTGTCGGGTCGATCAGCTTGCCGAAGTTGTACATAAACTCGCCGTGGTAGAGGTTGGTACGATCCAGGAATTTTGCCCCTAGGTTGGGCAGCGTTCCGGGCAACGGCCGTCCTGTGACGGTTGCCAGCGCCTGGTCGAATTGCGGAGTTCCCGGCAAAAACCGTCCCTGATCGGCGGCAGCGCGGGCAGCCGTGTGCAGATTCCCCGAGATGGCATTCACGGCGCCAAGGGCGGTCTGGTAAGCGGTGGCCGGATTGGTTGCTGCGGCCTGGGTAAAGGCCGTGCCAAAGGTTTGTAAAGCCCCTCCGGCGTAGGTAAAGGCGTACTGCGGAAACCACGAACCCGCCAGGTTGCTTTGATTGAGACTCGGTTTCCAGGCTTCGTTGATTCCCTGTCCCAAAATACCGATGGCAAACGAATCGCCGGAGCGTTCCTGCGTTGTGTAAGCCCGGACAAAGAAGTTGGAACCCCGCAACTCGGCTTTGTACTGGCCGATGCTGAATCCTTTGATGTAGTAACGATCCTGACCCGTGTAGGCCGTCGTACCTGTTCCCCAGTTGGCTTGCAGGATTGCTTCCAGGTTGTCGTTGATGCGGTAATGCAGCGCCCCGTTCAATTTTAGGCTGCTAACCTTGTAATTGACCAGTTCATTTTCGGCATAGCCAGTCCGGGATACCGTCACGTTGGGCAACAGAACCTCGTTGATAATGCGCGTCGCCGGAATATTCGTCGCGGACGACAGTTGATTGATGCCTCCAATAATGCGGGCCAGATCCGGCGAGATTAGCGCAATCTGAGCCGGGGGAACCGGTAGCAGTTGCGCAATCGTGCTTTGAAACGCGCTCAGGTTAGCACTGGCATCTCCGTAAACGTTAATGCCGTCGTAACCGGGGTTGGCCTGACGGGTGCCGTTGGCCATTGTAAAGCCGTTGGCAAATCCCTGATCCCGGTAATCGGTGGCCTGCCAGTCGGTGGCGCTCAGGTAGGAAACGCTGGCTTTAAACGCCAGTCGGTTGTTAAAGGCTTTGGCGTACCGGATCCCGGCGTCGTAGAAGGGGGTGGTGGCGGTGGCGCGGTTGCTGGCCGACATAATGCCGGTTTTGGCGTACGCACTCAGCCCCTGATACTGAAACGGATTTTTGCTCGTCATTAGCAGCAGCCCGTTGATGGCGTTGGGTCCGTAAAGGGCCGATGCCGCACCCGGCAGCAATTCAACGCTTTCCACATCCAGTTCAGACATACCGGCGATGTTGCCCACCGAAAAGTTAAGCCCCGGTGCCTGGTTGTCCATGCCGTCGACCAGCTGAACTACCCGCGTATTCCCGTTGGCGCTGAAACCCCGCACGTTGACCGACCGGAACGTCAGGCTTTGCGTACTCATATCCACCCCTTTCAGGTTCAGCAGGGCGTCATAAAACGTGGGAGCCGGTGTCGACTGAATGGACCGAATATCCATCTTCTCGACCGTAACCGGTGATTTCATCACATTCTCTTCTACCCGCGACGCCGACACGACCACTTCCTGACCCAGCATCACCTGCTCCTGCAGCTCAATGGTCAGACCGGACGGATTGTCAACCGGTATCTCACGGGTCTGAAAACCGACGGATGACACCACAACCGTAAGGGGAGTTGGTACGGATGTGGTCAGGTCAAATTGGCCTTTGCTATCGGTAATGGTTCCAGCTACTGTTCCCTTTACGGTTATGCTGACGCCCACCAACGGATTCCGTGTAGTTCCTTCCGTAACGGTTCCGGTAATTTTGGTTTGCGCAAAACACCACACAGTTGTTGCCAGCCAAAACCCGAAGAAAAGGAATAGCTGCTTGTTACTTTTTTTCATGAGCCAGTAATTATTTTGACATAGGACGACATTGAGTATTTGAAAGCAAGAATGCAAGAAAATTACAATAATTACAACAAATTGTTACAAAATACAGCAGTGACTGATAAAGGTACCTGCAACCTACTGATAATCTGGCAATAGATCGTAAATTTACTGTTGCCTTACTGGCCAAAGCGTAAATCCTTGGCGCGGGTGTTTTCTGGTACTATCGCTTTTGTATCGTTTTCAATTTAATAAAACCGTAATGTGAGTTTGCTCCTGAACCTCAATGCCGTTCGGTACTTTTGAAGCGGGTCTTTTTTTTGATGCTGACAATGTGGTCATTGCGCTTCCTGTGTTTAGGGAGAATTTTTCAACGAATGGTCAACTAGAAAACGGGGACATTACTAAAATCCTCTTTTTGCACCGCTTTTTCCTAAGAAAACTCAGAGTTTACTAACTTTTTGTCTCATTCCTTGTAGTTTAGAAGCCCCTTCTTCAATTTAAGGGATTAAACGCATATCCAGAGTTTTAATTTACTATGAATCATACGTATGTAATTATTATGGCTGGCGGAGTTGGAACCCGCTTCTGGCCATTTAGCCGCACCAATTATCCCAAGCAATTTCACGATGTTCTCGGTACCGGCAAATCACTGCTTCAGCAAACGGCGGAGCGTTTTGACGGAATCTGCCCGAAAGAAAATATTTATATTGTAACCAGTGCCGAGTATCAGCAATTGGTAAAAGAACAGCTCCCGTACCTCAGCGACGATCAAATCCTGTGCGAACCCGTTCGCCGGAATACCGCACCCTGCATCGCTTACGCTGCGTATAAAATTGCTCAGAAAGATCCACAGGCGAATATGGTTGTTGCCCCGGCCGACCACATCATCTTGAAAGAAGAAGACTTTAAAAATACGATCCGCACGGCTCTGGAAGCCACGGCCAATCAGGACATTCTGGTTACACTCGGTATTCAGCCCAGCCGTCCGGATACGGGCTACGGTTACATTCAGTACATTCCGGATTCGGATAACCACCCCGTTAAGAAAGTCAAAACGTTTACCGAGAAACCGCATCTGGAACTAGCCCAGCAGTTTCTGGAGAGTGGCGAGTTCGTATGGAACGCCGGGATTTTTGTCTGGAACGCTCAGGCCATTCGGAAAGCGTTTGAAGCTTACATGCCCGAAACAGCAGAGATTTTTGCGGAAGGTGACGAGTGGTATTTCACCGAGAAAGAGGATGCGTTCATCAACAAGGCTTATTCGCTTTGCAAAAACATTTCCATTGATAACGGTATCATGGAAAAAGCCAATAACGTTTACGTGGTATTAAGTGACTTCGGCTGGTCGGATCTGGGGACGTGGAAATCCCTGTACGAAGTATCGGGGAAAGACGACAATCAAAACGTGACCGACGGCACGCACATGCTCTACAACACGAGCAATAACATCATCAAAACGCCCAAGAATAAGCTGGTTGTGATCAGCGGCCTGGAAGGCTTTATCGTGGCGGAGTTTGACGGTGTGCTGCTGATCTGCCCCAAAGAAGAAGAGCAGAAAGTGAAAGAATTCGTGGCCGACGCTAAAAACCACGGAGCACACTTCGTTTAAAAATGCTGGAATAGGAATGATGGACGATGAACGGCGTCAACCCTCCACAGTCCATCATTCATATTCCTTAAAAATGTTTCCAGCCTTGGGCCTTGATGGGCGTGTATTGTCCGGCCTTGGTACCCAGCAGAATATCATCCGGCTTGTCGGTCAGGTAGCCGATGGGCGTGATGCGGGCGTGGTTTTTTAGCTTCTCAAATTCGTGCGGGCGGATTGTAAACAGCAATTCGTAATCTTCCCCGCCATTCAAAGCTGCCGTTAAAGGACTCAGATTCAGCTCCGTTGCCACCAGGTAGCTGACGTCGTCAATCGGAATGTTTTCGTCGAAGATGACAGCCCCCGTTCCGGATTGGGTGCAGATGTGCATCAACTCGGACGCCAGACCGTCCGAAACGTCGATCATGGCCGTTGGCACTATGCCTAAATCCTGCAATTCGTAGACAATGTCGGTGCGGGCCGATGGACGAAGCTGCCGCTCCAGCACGTAGGATTTGTCTTCGCCGATTTCCGGTTGCATGTTCGGGTCCGACAGGAAAACCTGTTTTTCCCGCTCCAATAGCTGCAAGCCCAGAAATGCCGCCCCCAGATCGCCCGTTACACAGACCACGTCGTTGGGCTTGGCGGTGTTGCGGTACGTAATTTTATCCTTCGCCACTTTGCCGGTTACGGTGACCGAAATAACCAGTCCGGAGCGCGACGAGGTCGTGTCACCCCCAATCAGATCGACCCGGTACGCTTCGCAGGCGGCTTTGATTCCGGCGTATAATTCTTCGACGGCTTCAACTGAAAACCGGTTGCTGAGCGCAATGCTGACCGTTATCTGCAACGGCGTTCCGTTCATGGCCGCAATGTCCGAGACGTTTACCGCAACGGCCTTAAAACCCAGGTGCTTCAGGGGTGAGTAGGCCAGGTCGAAATGGACGCCTTCGAGCAGCATGTCCGTCGAAATCAGCCAGTAATCCGGTCCGCCGGTATCAATCACAGCCGCGTCATCCCCAATACCGCGGACGGTTTCGGTATGCGACGTCTGGGCAAAATCCCGGCTAAGGCGTTGAATCAGGGCGATTTCGCCGACTGATCCCAGTTCCGTTCGTGTATTCATAAAGTTCTAAAGCAAAAAAGCCGCTTTCGGTTCGAAAACGGCAAAATAAAAAACAAACGGTTCCCGATCGGAGTCCGTAATTTACTTCTTTACGGATTTGACAGGGTATATTTATTGGTCGTACCGCCGGTCTTGCGATCCGCCGTCGTGCGGGTAATTTCCAGTGAATTATCGTTTACAGTCCCAATATTGAATTCGATGGTTGGGCCGTCGGTTGGGGCCGGACTCAAATTTTTCAGCACCAGCCGGGTGTCGCCCTGCAACTCGTACTGGCCCGTTGAGGTAAAGCCGTCCACTTGTTTGATTACCACGGTTGGCGGGTTACTCAAATCCAGCGAATATTGCGAATACGCGGGTTTAACGTTATTCGCTCCCCCTTTGTTGTAAACGACTACGTTGTTTTCCTCTACTTTCTGGGCCGACCAGTTTTTGGCAATTCGTTCCGAAAGCGGCTCTGTTTTGTTTTTACTGCAACCCGTCAGAATCGTAAACAAACCCAGTACGGCAATAAAGGCGATGATAGTTGTTCTTTTCATAAAAATTCAATCGTTATAGACTTTCCAGTGTTCATTAGTAACCGGTTAAAGTTACGTGTTTTTGAGGAATCCCTATCCAAACTTATCCGTAAAGTTGCATTTTTGCTGTTTGAACTGTCAGTATCCCTATGAATACCGGTAAACAGGAATCTTTAAAAGAATACACCCGTTCGCAACTGGCGCTCCGCAACGGCTCCGACCGCGACGAAATCTGGTGTGCTTACCGGGGCATTATCTACGACGTTTCAGCCAGCCGACTCTGGCGCCAGGGCAAGCATTACGAGCACTGGGCCGGTCAGGACCTAACCGACGAACTGGCCGATGCGCCCCACGGCGAGTGGGTTTTTGGCCGCTTTCAACCCGTCGGGAAATTAATCAGTTAATCAGCAAATTTCAGTCCGAAATGATTCTCATCGCCGACAGTGGCTCCACCAAAACCGATTGGCGTACCATCGATCCGCGGGGTCAGGTGGGTCAGGCCCGAACCATTGGCTTCAATCCTTATTACCAGGACAGTGCCGCCATCGCGGCCGAACTGCAAACCAATCTGTTACCAGCCGTTCAAGAAACGGTAACCGATGTTTTTTATTATGGCACCGGCTGCAACAGTGAAGAATCGTGTGGGATTGTGGAAAAAGCCATCCGAACGGTGTTCCCCGACGTTAAAACCGTTGCGGTCAGCAGTGATCTGCTCGGGGCCGCCCGCGCACTCTGTGGCCACGAAACCGGCATTGCCTGCATTCTCGGAACAGGCTCCAACGCCTGCCTGTACGACGGCCGCGACATTGCCCAGCTGAGCGGCACGCTGGGCTTCTGGCTGGGTGACGAAGGCAGCGGTGGGTACCTGGGGAAAACGCTGGTGACGCGGTTTCTGCACGGTCAGTTGCCGCAGGATCTGGCCGACAAATTCCGGAAACGGTACCCGAAAGTAGATCGGCTGACGGTCCTGGATCATGCCTACAAACAGCCTTTCCCCAACCGGTATTTTGCGGGTTTTTCGAAGTTTCTGTTTGACAATCGCAGCCATCCGGCAGCGTACCAGATCGTTTACGACGCGTTCAGTCTTTTCTTCGACACCTACATCCGGAAGTTTTCCGACTCCGCCCAGTTGCCAATTCATTTTGTGGGTTCCGTTGCTTTCTATTACAGCGATATTCTGCGGCAGGTTGCCAACGACAAAGGCCTGACCCTCCGGCGTATTCTGGAAAACCCCATTGCCGGGCTAACGCTCTACCACCAGGATGCCGAGTCGTTATCGTCCGAAAGCTAGCGAATTACGATTGCCCCAAACGAAAAAAGCACCAGATCGTGCGGTGCTTTTTTCGTTTGTGAGATGAATGGCCTGACGGTTATTGCTTCAGCACTTTGATGACTTTCAAAACGCCTTCTTCGTTCTGAATCCGGAGGAAATACAGACCCGTGGGCAGTTGCAGCGTTTTCACGTCGAGCGCTACCTGACGCCGGTTGTTTTCAACGGTATTTCCCTGCAGTTCCCACTGACCACCGGCGGTGGATGTCAGCGAGAATTGATACGGCATGGCTTCCGATTGAGCGGGCAAGCTAACCGGCAGCGTCAGGTTGATAACCTCCCGAACCGGATTCGGATACACCTGCCAGGCTTCACCGGCGGCTTCGGCATTTCCTGCCATCCGACCCCCGCCCGATACAAACGAGAACGTAACGTTTTTGGTAGTGATCAACTCTCCGGTTCCGTTCGGTCCCGTAAAGGCCGCCAACCGAAGCACGTATTTCCCGGCTTCCGGCTTCATGCCGTTATCATCCCCGAATAAGCCATATGGCCCGTCGTTATCGACGTTGTTCTTTGACGATGTTCCCGTTAGTTCGAAGGCAATGCTGCCCACCGGCACGTTTGCGGTGGTGAACAGGTCCACGGCATTGGGCAGGTTGCGCACTCCAACGGCGTCGTTATCGTTCAGCGTTTGAATGACCTGACGCGAAGATTCATTTCCGGCTTTCATCAGTTGAACGGTCAGCTCGGGTTCGCGCACGGTCAGTTTGAACCGGATGCTGTGACTTTTCTGATCTTTCGTACTTTTCACCGTCACCGTGTATTCACCGGCTTTCTGGGGTTTGCCGCTCACTTTCCGGTCGGCCGCGGTGAAGCCAATGCCTTCCGGCAGACCGGTCACGTCAAGCTGTGAACCCGCTCCTACCTCTTCCAGCGTCGTGCTGTACGACACACCTTTGACAATAACCTGATCTTTGATGGGCGCATAACCATCCGCGCAAACCGTCGTGTAGCTGTACGTAACGACTTTCTGGCTTTGCCGGGCTTCAAGCACCAGCGTACTTCCCTCCCGCATGGTGAGGTCCAGCGTCTGCGTGGCTCCAGTGGTCCAGTCGGTTACGCCGGTCACCCGGTATTCAATCCGGGTTTTATCCCCGCCCTTGGTCCGGAACGTAATTTTTCCGGTCTGGCAATTGTAATCGGGAGCCAGCACCGCTAGCGCAGAATCCGTCGGGGGGGTTGGTTCTGCCGGGGTTGGCGGGGTTTCAGGTGTAGTTGGGGGCGTGGTTGGCGTATCACCGTTGCAGCTCAGGGTTTTGGGCGACCCTTTGAGCAGGTAATCCGTACCCGCCACCCGACCCCAGATCGAATACGTCTGATTGTTCTTCAGCTCCTGGGGCGTATCCCAGCGGTAGCCGTGGCTGCCGTTGCCCTTATCGCTGTCTTTCAGGTCCTGGCGGAATAAGCTGGCTTCAATACGACCCACTACTCTGGCCGACGACAGGCTGCTGCCCACCAGAAACTCGATGGACACCGGCGTGTTGGGCGCATCGCGGTTCCATACCCAACCCGCAATGCTCGAACAGTTGACCACATCCAGGAAACCTTCGTAGTTGCCGGTAAGGGGATTGGTGGGCGCGTTGGGTTCTGTTGGAGTAGCCGGAGTCGTTCCGTCTGTCACCGTCAATCTGACCTCAACACTGGTTTTTGCGCCCTGCTTATCGGTAGCCGTATACGTTAGCTTGTAGCTACCGGTCGTTGCGATCGTTCCGGTAAATACCCGGCTGACACGGTCAAAATCCGTTCCCTTCGGCAAGCCGCTGACCGAATATGCTAACGTCTCTTTCTCCGGATCAGTAAACGCTGGTAGAACCGTTTCGAAGGCCTTATTTACCGTTACGGTCAATTCTATCACGTTCGGAACAACTGGTGGTTGATTGGTCTGAACCGGATCGGTGGGTCTTCCGGGCGTGAGTGGCGCATCACCGTTGCAGCTCAGGGTCTTGGGCGACCCCTTCAGCAGGTAATCCGTACCCGCCACCCGACCCCAGATCGAATACGTCTGGTTGTTCTTCAGCTCCTGGGGCGTATCCCAGCGGTAGCCGTGGCTGCCGTTGCCCTTGTCGCTGTCTTTCAGGTCCTGGCGGAACAGGTTGGCTTCAATACGACCCACTACTCTGGCCGACGACAGGCTGCTGCCCACCAGAAACTCGATGGACACCGGCGTGTTGGGCGCGTCGCGGTTCCATACCCAGCCCGCAATGCTCGAACAGTTGACCACATCTAGAAACCCTTCGTAGCTGCCAGCGACAGGATTGGTGGGCGTTGTGGGTTCATTGGGAGCGTTTTCAACCGACACGATAAAGTTAATCTCAACGCTGGTCTTAACGCCCTGATTATCCGTTGCCGTGTAGGTTAGTTTGTAGCTGCCTGTTGTTGCGACCGTTGCAGTTAATACCCGGCTGACACGATCAAAATCAGCTCCTTTCGGCAACCCACTCATCGTGTACGCCAAGGTGCCGTTCTCCGGATCGGTAAAAGCCGGCAAAGTCACTTGATACGCCGTGTTAACAGTCGTTGATAAGGTTGAAACTGTTGGGGCTACCGGCGGTTGGTTGGCCGGGACCGGATCGGTGGGTTTTCCGGGCGTGGATGGTGTATCACCGTTGCAACTCAGGGTCTTGGGCGACCCCTTCAGCAGGTAATCCGTACCCGCCACCCGGCCCCAAATCGAATACGTCTGATTGTTCTTCAGCTCCTGGGGCGTATCCCAGCGGTAGCCGTGGCTGCCGTTGCCCTTGTCGCTGTCTTTCAGGTCCTGGCGGAACAGGTTGGCTTCAATACGGCCCACTACTCTGGCCGACGACAGGCTGCTGCCCACCAGAAACTCGATGGACACCGGCGTGTTGGGCGCGTCGCGGTTCCACACCCAGCCCGCAATGCTCGAACAGTTGACCACATCCAGGAAACCTTCGTAGCTGCCAGCGACAGGATTCGTTGAATTTGCTACGACAATGAGTCTGAAGCTCAATTCGCCCATTTCATTGCCTTTATCGTCCACCGCCTTGATGCTGAGCGTGGTAGTTCCCGTCTCGGTAGGAATTCCAGAAATGGTGCGGTTATCAGAATTGTAGGACAGTCCGGCGGGCAAACCGCTCACCTTATACGTGATGCCGGCACCCGGGTTCAGCAAGGAATAGCTGTAGGATTGCCCGACAACAATCGTCTGGTCGTCCAGCGTGGACGACGGTGAACAGCTCGTTTTGTAGACATAGCTCACCTCGCGGTCGCCCTGGCGGGCCAGTAGGCGAAGTTCGGCGCCGTTCCGCTTGTCCAGGTCGATGGTGAACGCCGGATTGCTGGTCCAGTCGGCAACACCCTGAATCGAGTACGTGATGGTGCTGCCGTTACCGCCTTCGGTACGAATGGTCAGTTTACCCGTCTGGCAGCTAAAGGTCGGCGAAAGCATGGCCAGCGGTTTGGAGGTATTTTCCCGAATCGTCAGCACAAACCCATCTTCCACCTTGGCACCCCGCTCATCCGTAGCCGTCAGGGTAACCGTGGTCTCACCGGTTTTGGCGGCCGTACCGGATATGGCCCGGGTTTCTTTATCGTACCAGATTCCTTCGGGCAAAGCACTGACCGTAATCTGGTAGGGGGTTGAAGCCCGGAAGGTTTCAGCCGGAATTCTGAGAATAAAAAACTCCCCCACCCGGTACGACTGATCGCTCATCGGGTTGGCCACCACCGGCGGCTCGTATCCTTTGCAGGGCGATGTGTAGGAATATTTCACTTCCTTGCCGTCCTGCCGGGCCTGAATTTCAAACGTTGTTCCGTTGCGCAGCCAGGGCGCCACCGTGAAGGTAGTTTCCGTTGTCCAGTCTTCTACAATCCCGACGGCCCGAAACTCGATCTTGGAACCGTCTCCTCCGCTGGTCCGGAACTTGATTTCGCCGGTGTTGCAATCCATCGTGGGTTCCAGCAGCACCAGTTGGTCCGACGAACCGGCGTTCTTGATCGTTAGCCGGAATTCGGTGGTAACGCTGGCGCCTTTGTTGTCCGTGGCTTTTACTTTGACGGTAACGGTTGCCGCCTGCGTGGGCGTTCCGCTAATCTTCCGAATCTCCGACTCATACACAAATCCGTCAGGCAGGCCGTCCACCTCAATGCTGCGAATCTCCCCGTCCGGATCCGAGAACGTTTCCTTCGCCAGTGTGTAGCTGAAATTCTTGCCGATGGTAGCCGTCTGAGCCGGAATCGTTTTGCTGACAACGGGCGGGCGGTTGACGTCTTCCTGCTTGGTAACGGTCAGCTTGAAGCTGGTTGAAACGCTGGTCCCCTTGTCGTCGGTGGCTTTCAGGGTGATGGTTGAAACACCTTCGTTGGTGGGCTTGCCACTGATGAGCCGCTTATCGGCATTGTACGACAATCCGCCCGGCAAATCGGCCACCTCGATGCTGGCAATCCGGCCGTCGGGATCTTTGAACGTTCCATCCGGAATGGTGAAAGCGTAATCCAGGCCGACATTCGCCGTACGATCGTCAATCGGTTTTGCCACAACGGGAGCCTCGTTTGCGTTCTGCCCCAACACCTTGATCTGAAACTGCGTCGTTACCGGCGTATTCTTGTTATCAACGGCCTGAACCGCTACCGTGATCGTTCCCGTTGCGTTGGGCGTTCCCGAAATGGTCACGCCGTTGGCCGAAAGCCCCAGCGCGGGCAGTCCGGAGGTAATTTCTACTTTGGTGATTGAACCGTCCGGGTCTTCAAACGTGCCCGAAGGAATGCTGTATTCAAACGGTCTTTCAACGTAAGCCGTCTGATTCGGAATGGGACGGCTCACGCGGGGGTCCTGGTTGGCGTTGTCTTCCAGCCAGTCCTCATCGATAACGATATTGACGGGCCGCCGACCGTTCTGGACGTACTGCCGCGACCATTGATCACTGGCGCGGTGTTCGGACTTGCCCACGTCGTCGCGGACCATAGCCGACAGCTTGTACGAAGTGTTGCTGGCTGGCTGAACCTGCGTAGCTGGCTGGCTGAGCAGGCCCCGGCTGACGACCCGCTGAATCACCTGGTTCAGTTTTTCGCGGGCATCCCAACCGCCAAAGTTGGCCAGTGTAACCAGTTGTGCCCCGTGTTCAAAGCTCTCCTCAACCTGCTCGTAGAACCGTTGAACGGATACGGTGGTGTGAAACAATCCGTCTACCTCATTGCAAACCCAGCCACCCGGCCGGACGTTGCTCCGTACGATGTCCATCGAAAACCGGTGGTTGTAATCCGGACCGTCGTTGATCTTCACACCGTCCGCATTCTGGGCCAGATTCCGGAAGGCAAACGAGCCGCGCAGACCGCTCTGGCGATCCCAAACGGAACCGTGCTGGTTGATCACCTGGATGGCCCCGTTTACTTCTTTGATTGTTCGGTTGGTTTCGTCCAAAAACCGCTTCAGCATCAGGTGACGAAATACGTACCAGTCTTCCCCCCAACGGCCTCGGTTAAACGAGATGTAGGGATCGGCCTGGTTGTAAGAGGGCGGGTTGACGGCTTCCCAGCGACTGAAGTCACTGCCCCAGCGTTTGTTCAGGTCTTCGAGCGAAAACCGTCCCTGTAACCACTGGCGAAAGCCCTGCTTCATCGGTTCGCCGTAATCGAAGGGAATCGGATAGGAACCGTTGGGGCCTTCGTTGCGGGGCGAATATTCGGCTTCCTGAATGGGTGATACCGTAGCGGAAAAAAAGAGCAGCTGGTCCTGCTGCTGTAAATACTGGTAATGCTGCGTGGCCTGACGGACAAAATCCTTCGCCAGATCCAGAGTAGGCTGGTGGGCAAAACTGAATTGCACCCCGCCCGCGAAATTCATCCGAGCATTGTCAGCCCCCTTCATGGATTCTTCAGCGCTCCAAAAGCCGTCGAGCAGGTTGGGAGCGCGAGCTAACTGGATTCGGATGGCTACTTTCATGCCCATCCGCAGGGCGGTGTTGACGTGGGAATCGACGACCCGCCAGTTGGGAGCACTGTTACGGGTCGGATAAACCTGGTCCCAGTGTACGGAGATCTCGGCTGCGTTACACCCCATGCGGGCCGCGTTTTCGATCCGTTCGTCGTCAATCCGGGGGTCCGTCTCGTAGTTGAATATCACGATGGCCAGATACCGCTGCCCACCGGGAATTTTAGGCGCCACCGAATACGTTACCGACGGTTTTGCACCGGCAAGAGCCACAGACTGCGGTGCGATCAGTAGGAGAAAGAAGAGGCAGAATAACGTTGAGAGTAATGTTCTGATCATCAGTGCAAAGGCTAAATTGAACTTACGCACAGCTTGATGAAGCACACAAAATCCTTGCACGCGTAGAGACCGTCCGCGCGCAATTTGTCTTGTGGTACTCACTCAAAGCTCATTTCGGTTTATTGAATTCGCAACGGAATGAGTTCCGCCCGAATTGACCGATTGGTAAGGTTGGCAGCAATTACCCCGTCGAGTAACTGCTAGTATTCGGTTTCGCACGTTTTGTGGACAAAAATCATTCCAATATATGATGCTCCTGGAATGAAAAGTAGTTTGAAACCAATCGGGGTACTGTCGTCACCGGATAAATGAATAAATGTAATTTTTACAATCCATAGAATTCGGTTTTGTACTGTTTATTTGTCAGACACGGCTATCTTAACTAAATGCACTAGCGAAGAATGTTGGAAAATATTGTGCAGATGTTTACATAATTTACTAACCGGCAACAAAAAGCGGTAATAATTCAATGAAATATCGGGAAAAATCAGTATATCAAAGGCGCAGTATAGCCGATTCCCAGCGTTTGGTCTGGATTCCGGCATCGAACTGATGACTCTTTTCCATGAGGATGTTCTCCTGATAAGCTCCCGGATTCTGCATCACTTTTACCATGCCTCTGCGGAACTCTTCGGGGGTTGGATAATTGATCAGTTCGCCCATTTCCGGACTGATAAATTCCCTGGCTCCCCCGGCGTTCGGCGCGACCAGCGGCTTCCCGAGCGAAGCCGCTTCGGTCATGATCTTCCCAAACGGTTCTTCCCGGGACGTCATCACCAGCCCGTCCGCCAGTTGCAGATAGTTGTAATAATCGTCGGTTTGCACATCAACGAAGCTTACGTTGGGCAGGTTGAGCGCTTTGACCTGGCTATCGACCAGGTAGTTCAGGCCGGTGGGTTTGGAGTTGCCCATCCAGATAAAATGACAATTTTGATCGGCCAGCGCCTGGGCAATGAACGGAAACAGATCCACGCCTTTGCGGTAAATGCGCGTGCCGACCATCGTCCAGACAAACGCACCCGGTTTGATTTTCAATTGTTTGCGCAGTGCTTCCACCCGCTGGCCGGAAAGGTTCTTGCGGTTTAAATCGACTACAGGATAGAGCAAAGCCGTCTTTTTGGCCCCCATTACGGTGGCCAGCTCACAGATTTGCCCGGTAACGCCAATAACCAGATCCGAATACGTCATGGCGTGCGCCATCTCCTGATACCCGATGGACTCAAAGGACGAATGCAGCTCGTGGATGTGCGAAATCGTTCGAACGCCCATCTGCTCGGCCAGTGACGACAGCGGAAACATCAGCACCGTATTCAGGTACCAATAATCGGCCTGATACCGTTCCTGAATCCGCCGGATGTTATTCTGATACACCTCTACACCCATCGCATTGGCCACCTTGGAATAGATCCGCTGGAGCCGTCCGCGATCAAACGGCGAGGTAAACAGCGGTATGTCCGTGGGCAATTGCTTCGTCAACGGCCCCTGCTGCTCGCTGTACAAAGCCGCGCGCAACTGGCTCCGGTCGAAATTTTGCAGGTAGGTCCACAACACCACTTCGGAGCCGGTAAACGAGCCATACGGCGTAAAAAATAAGATTTTTTTCATGGATAGAAACAGACTTCGGCTGCGAATATCCACCGAAATGCGCAGAGTACCGTTATACCAATTGAAATTTGCCCCCGTCAACGGCAAACCGGAAGGGCCGACAATTTGTTACCCGAACGATTGGCAATTCAATTGTATATTGCGGCTTCGTTGGCTTAACGGTTTCCTTTTACGGTTTCCCGCCCTGCATACTCACCGCTGACAGATCATCGAATACAGAATCGCTCCGGCGATTATTGGAATTATGGCAAATCGTTATTTTCTGAAAATAAAAGAAGTTATCCGGCAAACTCCCGATGCCGTTACGATTCATTTCTGGCACCCCATCAATGAAGTTATCCGGTACCAGCCCGGCCAGTATCTGACGTTTATTTTACCCATCGACGGCCAGAAGGTGCGCCGGTCGTATTCCATGTCCAGTTCCCCGCACACCGATGTGTCGCTGGCCGTTACGGTCAAGCGATTGCCGGGGGGGGCGGCTTCCAACTACCTTTGCGACAACGCCAAACCCGGCGACGTTCTCGAAACGCTCGAACCGCTGGGCACGTTTGTCCCGAAACTAGACCCCGGAAAGGAGCGCCGGATCGTGCTGATCGGGGCCGGAAGCGGCATTACGCCCCTGATCTCCATGATCAAGTCCATTCTGTACGTGGAGCCCCGGACGAAACTCTGGCTGCTGTACGGTAACCGGACCCAGGAATCAACGCTTTTTGGCAAGGAGTTGGACGAACTGGCCCGGCAGTCGGGCGGACGGCTCCGGATCACGTCCATGCTGAGTCAACCGGAAGCGGACTGGACCGGACTGGAAGGACGCCTGAATCAGTCAACTATTTTGAAAATTCTGGAAGAATTGCCGGTTGACGAACTCCGGCAGGCCGACTACTACATCTGCGGTCCGGACGGTTTGATGGACGAAGCCCGCGGGGCGCTCCGCATTCTGAACGTACCGAACGATCAGGTCCATAAAGAAAGCTTTGCCACGGCGGCTTCGCAGGAAACCCACGGTGAGGTCGTTGAAGAAGAAGCGGCTCCTTCGGCATCGTCAACTCCGGAGGTAACCATTCTGTACGAAGGCAGTGAATACAAATTTACCGTTGAGCCGCACCAGACCATCCTGGAAGCCGCCCTCGAACTGGACATCGACCTGCCTTATTCGTGTCAGGCCGGTATGTGTACGGCCTGCATGGGGCGTTGCCTGTCGGGGAAAGTGCACCTGGACGAAGAAGACGGTTTGGCCGAATCGGAATTACAGGCCGGTTACATCCTGACCTGTGTAGCACACCCCTTAACCAGTGATGTCGTAATCGAAATCGAATAATGGAGCCCACTTTAGTTATTCCAACCCGCCCGGCCCGGCCGTTTATTGGCGAAGATTTTGTTCTGAAAACCTGGAACGAAGTAAAACCGCTGTACGACAGCCTGGTGGAGCGCCCGATTCACAACGCGGACGAACTGCGTCAGTGGTTTGCCGACCGCAGCGAACTGGAGTCCTACCTGTCCGAGAATTTCGCCTGGCGGTACATCCGGATGACCTGCGACACGTCCGATCCCGAGCTGATCAACCAGTTTAACTTTTTCATTACGGAGATTCAGCCGCAGTTGTCGGCCTACGAAAACCGGCTGGACAAGCTGGCCGTTGAGAGCCCGTATCTGGCTGAACTGCGGGATAAAGGGTTCGACATTACCGTTCGGGGCATGAAAAAAGCCATCGAGATTTTCCGGGACGAAAACATTCCGCTGCAAACCGACATCCAGACCGAGCAACGCAAATACGGCGCAATTGTCGGGGCGATGACCATCGAAATGAAGAATGCGGAAGGGATTGAGGAAGAAATCACGCTTCCGCAGGCCAGCACGCTGCTGCAATCGCCCGACCGGGCCGTGCGCGAGGAAGTCTGGCGGAAAATTCAGGAACGGCGGTATGAAGACAAGGATTCGCTGGATGAGCTTTACGACCGGCTGGTTGATTTGCGTCACCAGATAGCCGTTAACGCCGGTTTTGCCAATTTCCGCGACTACATATTCGCGGCCATGGGCCGGTTCGATTATACCCCGCAGGACTGCTTCGCCTTTCACGCATCGGTGGCCAAAGCCGTGGTGCCGCTGCTGGATCAGCTCGCTCTGGAACGGAAGCAGAAGCTGGCCAGAGTCGATGCTTCGTTTGATACCTTGCGGCCCTGGGACGCCAAGGTAGACCCCGACGGGCTGCCCGCGCTGAAACCGTTTGGAACGGGTGACGAGCTGCTGAATAAAACCATCACCTGCTTTGGTCGGCTCGATGCCGCCGTTGGCAGTACTTATCTGAGCGATTGCCTGCGGATTATGAAGGCAATGGGCCACCTGGATCTGGAATCGCGCAAAGGCAAGGCGCCGGGCGGTTACAACTATCCGCTGGAAGAAATTGGCGTTCCGTTTATTTTCATGAATGCCACGTCGAGCCTGCGCGATCTGGTGACGATGGTGCACGAGGGCGGCCATGCCGTGCATTCATTTCTGACCCGCGACCTGCCGCTGAAACCCTTCCGCAACCCGCCAATGGAAGTAGCCGAACTGGCGTCGATGGCGATGGAATTGCTCACGATGGATTACTGGGATGTGTTTTTTGAGAATTCCGACGACCTGAAACGCGCCAAAATCCAGCACCTGGAATCCATTATCGAAACCCTACCGTGGGTGGCTACGATTGATAAGTTCCAGCATTGGGTGTACGAGACGGCGGCTGAACCTCTGAAGACGCCGGAAAACCGTCCGACGGCCTGGTTGCGCATCTTCGAAGAGTTTTCGGATACCGCCACAAACTGGCAGGGGCTGGAAAAATACGAAGCCTATTCCTGGCAAAAACAGTTGCATTTATACGAAGTGCCGTTTTATTACATCGAATACGGTATTGCCCAGCTGGGGGCCATTGGGGTCTGGATGAATTTTCGTCAAGATCCGCAAAAAGGGCTTCAGGGCTATATGAATGCCCTAAAACTCGGATATACAGCTCCGATCAGTGAAATTTACCGGGCAGCCGATGTTCCGTTTGACTTCTCGGAAGAGCACATTGGCCGGCTTATCCAGTTTGTCTGGAGTGAAATCGAGCGACTGAAAGGCTGAGTAGCGGCCACCGATAAAAATTAGAAGGAGTGTTGGCGAATTGCCCGGTAGTCTATAGTTTTGTACTAAATTTTGCAAATTGTTTGTATGAAAGCGCTTTTGAATAAAGGAGTATTTTTACTGGTTGTCGGTATGCTGGCATCCTGTGATTATCAGAAATATAACACGATTCGGCAGAAAGATTACCGGCAAGGTGATAAGTATGTATACGGCCCGGGCCTGGATTCACCCGCCGTGCAGACGAAGCGTCAATATCCTTCTCGTCCGGAACTGGCCGATCGGACCAACAAAATTCGTCAGAAGTTGTTCGGTCAAGTTAGTCAGGGCAATTAATTGCCCGTTTCCTTATCCATTTTCTATACTGTACTCCAATAAGAAAATAAGCCCTTCAAAGGTTAGCCCTATCTCATAAGCCTTTAATGTTGTACAAGAAAATCTCCTTTTCGGCTTATGTATAATGGCAAAAAAGCAATCGTCGTACTGCCCGCATACCGGGCAGCATTAACGCTTGAACGCACTTTCCGCGAAATCCCGTTTGACCTCATCGACGAGGTGATTCTGGTGGATGATGCCAGCCCCGACAATACCGTCGAAGAAGCTCGGCGGCTGGGTATCCGGCACATCATCCGCCACGAGAAAAACCGGGGTTACGGCGGCAACCAGAAATCCTGTTACGCCAAGGCAATCGAATTGGGCGGGGATATCGTGGTGATGCTACATCCTGATTATCAGTATACCCCCAAGCTCATTACGGCGATGGTCAGCATCATCGGTAACGATCTGTACCCGGTGGTTTTTGGCTCACGGATTCTGGGCAAAGGAGCTCTCAAGGGGGGGATGCCCATGTACAAGTACATTGCCAACCGCTTTCTGACCCTGATGCAGAACTTGTTGATGAATCAGAAACTATCGGAATACCACACGGGCTACCGGGCGTTTCTGGGCGATGTGCTCCGCGACCTGGATTTCTCCCATAACTCGGACGACTTTATTTTCGACAATGAAATGATTGCCCAGATTTTTTACAAGGGCCACGAAATTGCCGAAGTAACCTGTCCTACCAAATATTTCAAAGAAGCTTCTTCCATTAATTTCTGGCGAAGTAGTGTTTACGGATTGGGCGTCCTGAAGGTTTCCCTGTTCTACCGACTCACCAAGTGGGGACTGATGAACTGGAAAGTACTAAAATAACTCTAATGATCTTTTAATCTATTAAGCGTCACTATTTTCTATATATTGTGCGATAACAAGACCGTTTTTAGCCAGCGGGTCTTGCGCTTAGTTAAATTACACTAACTTTGCCTAGCATTTTGTTGTAAATCAAGGTTAATAAGCCGGTAGATATCTTCAGACTCAACCGTTTCAATACGTGACTATTTTTTAAAAATTTGTACTTTTCCGTAAACGCCATAATTTATGAACATCGCCTTAGTAACAGGTTCCGCCGGATTAATTGGTAGTGAGTCTGTGGCCTTCTTCGCCGACAAGTTTGATTTAGTGATTGGTGTGGATAACAACCTACGCCAATATTTCTTTGGAGCGGACGGCTCGACCGAATGGAATCGCAACCGGCTGAAGGATGCGTATCCGAATTATGAGCACTACACCGCCGACATTCGCAAAGTAGAAGAGCTGGAACCGATCTTCAAAAAATACGGTACCGACATTACGCTGATCGTTCATACGGCGGCTCAACCCAGCCACGACTGGGCGGCCCGTGAGCCCTTCACCGACTTTTCGGTAAATGCCACCGGCACGCTGAACCTGCTGGAGATGACCCGGCAAAACTGCCCGGAAGCGGTTTTCATTTTTACGTCAACCAATAAAGTTTACGGCGACAACCCGAACTACCTGCCCCTGGTTGAAACGGAAACGCGCTGGGAAATTGACGAGAATCACCCGTACTTCAAAAACGGTATCGACGAATACATGTCGATCGACCATACCAAGCACTCCCTGTTTGGCGCTTCGAAAGTTGCTGCAGACGTGCTGGTGCAAGAGTATGGCCGGTATTTTGGCATGAAAACCGGTATTTTTCGGGGAGGCTGTCTAACCGGGCCTAACCACTCAGGCGCTCAGTTGCACGGGTTCCTGTCGTACCTGATGAAATGTGCGATCACGGGTAACCACTACACCATATTTGGTTACAAAGGCAAACAAGTTCGTGACAACATCCACAGTTATGACCTGGTGAATATGTTCTGGCATTACTACCAGAATCCGCGGGCGGGCGAAGTATACAACGCCGGTGGAGGGCGTCACGCCAACTGTTCGATGCTGGAAGCCATTGCCGTTTGCGAGGAAATTTCGGGCAACAAGATGAGCTACAGCTACTCCGAAACCAACCGCATTGGTGACCACATCTGGTACATTTCTGACTTATCAAAATTCAAAGAACACTACCCCACCTGGAACTGGACGTATGACCTCAAACAAACGCTGGAACAAATCCACGATAGCATGGTGAAGCGTTTGCAGGTTCAGCTATAATTGCTCCATATGATTATGCAACTGTCAGCCGCTCCAGGGTGGCTGACAGTTGTCGTCAAAAGGTATGCTTAGTTTTGACTCGAACCCCGTTGTTTTTCTGGGAATCGGTTACGGTCTACTCTGGGTAGTCAGTGCATTGGCGGTGAGTTCGGTTTGGTTGCGTCCGAATACGGTCTGGCGAAGCCGAACTTTCTTTTTGCTGCTGGCGCTGGGTGCCGTTGCGTTCATGCGGCTTCCCTCGGTAGTTTTCAACCAGGAGCTGAATCCCGACGAAAGTCAGATGGTCGCTCAGGTAATTACGCTGCAGTACGATCCTGTTTTCTGGCGCTCGGTCGATGGCACCACCGGCGGTCCCCTGAATAATTACGTGTTGCTGATCCCGGGTTGGTTTGGTCTTTCTTACGATTACATTTCAACCCGTCTTACGGGCCTAGTCCTGATCCTCGCTACGCTTTGGCTACTGTTCCGAACGCTGGAATCCTGGTTTGGTGAGAACGTGGCCCGCTGGTCTCTGCTACCCCCACTGGTTTTGCTGGCCATGACCCAAAACGCCGATCTGGTTCATTACAGCAGCGAGTACCTTCCTAATTTTTTGCTGGGACTGTTGTATTACGGGTACGCTCGTTTTCTTCGGGAAACCATCCCGTCCGGCAGCCGACTTTATTGGTTTGGAATGGTTGCCGGAATGGTTCCGTTTAGTAAACTGCAAGCCGTTCCCATGCTATTCTGCGCCGGGTTGTTCGTTGCCATTGACATACTCACGCGCGCGAATCTGACGGGCGGGGTAAAAGCCAAAAAGCTGCTCCTATTACTGCTGGGCGGTTTAAGTTTCCCGGTGCTGGTCATACTTCTGACTCTTTCGACGGGGGTGTTTGAAGACATGATTACTTTTTACTTCATTGGTAATCTCAACTACGGCGGTGATGGTCAGTGGTCGTCCCACCTGCTTCGGCTTCCGGCCTTTCTCCAACGCGTTGAAGAGTTCAGCTGGTTTATGTGGCTTTCCGGATTGCTGGGAATCACGTTTCTGCTGTTTTTCGTCCAAAACCGCTTCCGGCTGCATACCAACCGGAAGATCTGGGCCTTTTTGCTTAGTCTGCTGGGCTTCACCTTCATGGCCATTACCCGCACGGGTACCGAATACATTCACCATCTCTTGTTTTTGGTTGTCCCCGTCGGCCTGTTGAACGGTTGGTTTCTGAGCGAAATTTCGCAGGCCAGCCGCGCCAACAAGCGATTGGCGCCCACCCTTGCAATTGTTACGCTGGCGGCTGCGCTGGTCCCGTACGGAGTTCGCTATGTAAGCCGGGCGCTGCATCGCACCCCGCTCAACTCCTATGTGCAGAATAGCCGCCAGGTGCCGCAGTCGGCGGTCACGCAGCGGATTTTACAATATGCCAAACCCGGCGAGAAGCTGGTGGTTTGGGGGTGGCAATGCAAATATTACGTCGAAGCTCAAATGCCGCAGGGCGTCAACGAGAACCACTCGATTCGCAGTATCTTTAACCACCCCCTGCGGGATGCGTACCAGAAACGTTACATTCGGGATATACGCCGTTCGATGCCCCCGGTTTTTGTCGATGCCGTTGGAAACTCGCTTTGGCTAAGCGACCGGGCCACGGAGGGACACGAAACAATTGCTCCTTTACGCGATTTAATTGCTACGAAGTACCGGTTTGCCGGTGAAATAGACAACACCCGTATTTACGTTCGCACCGACCGTTATCAACAACCCTAGTACACCTATGTGGATAAAAAAAGGATTGATTTACAAAACGGACGGCCAGAAGCCCTTCAGCCGTACGCACGCACAGGTTCCATTTGCTTTTCCGCTCAACGACGAGCGCCTGCGGGTTTATTTTGCCACCCGCGATGAAAACCGTTCATCATCAACCTCGTTCGTGGAGTTAGACGCCAACGATTTGTCGAAAGTGCTGTATGTGCACGATAAGCCCTGTCTGAGCAAAGGAGCCGTCGGAATGTTTGACGAAACGGGCGCTATGCCCTCCTGGTTCCTCAAACGGGGTGACGAAATCTGGTTGTACTACACCGGCTGGAACAAAAGCGAAACGGCCTGGTACCGGCTCGGCATCGGTCTGGCCATCAGCCGCGACGGGGGGCTGACCTTCGAGCGGGCGTACGACGGGCCGCTGCTCGACCGCTCAATTTATGATCAGGTCTGGGTGGCTCAACCCTGCGTGATGGTTGAAACGGCAGCCGACGGCACCGAACGCTGGCGGATGTGGTATTTGTCCTGCACCAAAATTGAAATCATCAACGACCACCCGGAACCGTTCTATGACGTTAAATACGCCGAGTCAAAAGACGGTATTACCTGGGAGCGCAAGGGTGTGGTTTGCGTCGGTTACAATGAATTTACGGATGCGATTGGCCGCCCGGCGGTAGTGAAAGACGGTGATTTGTACAAAATGTACTATTCTTACCGCAGCGCGACCGACTTCCGGACCAGTATCGAAAAAAGTTACCGAATCGGGTATGCCGAGTCAAAAGATGGAATTACCTGGGAACGCAAAGACGAGCAGGCGGGTATCGAGCGGTCGGCAGAGGGCTGGGACTCCGCGATGATGGACTATTGCCATTTGTTTCAGCATCAGGATAAGTGGACCATGCTTTACAACGGTAACGGTTTTGGAGCATCGGGCTTCGGCTACGCCGTTCAGGAAAGCAATCAATAACGAATCAGTCTGTAGATACTTGCAGTCTCACCGGGTCGGAAAAGTAGCCCGTTTGTTAGAATTCCACGGATTCAGTTGACATTACCGGCAGGGGAAGGTAGCTTTAAAGTACGTACTGGCTTGAATTGGTTTGGCACTATTTTAGACCTATTCATGGCAGTATGACCTAATCGATTCAAGGATCGGTGCAGCTCCATTGTACGAAATGACAGGAGAACCCATTCATTGAGCGCGGCTATCCGTTAGTTTACATACACAAGCCGCAGGCTGAACTGATCACCCCTGGCTTGCCGGTGGTTGGTCAGATGAATGAAATTTTTAATGAAGATGAAAGTAAGCGTTTCAATATTCGCCTACAACCACGCCAAATTCATTCGGCAAACGTTGGATAGCGTTTTATGCCAGCAAACGAATTTTGACTTTGAAGTGATTGTGGGTGACGATCTGTCAAAGGATAACACCCGCGAGATTCTGCTCGAATACCAGGCTCGCTACCCCGACAAAATCCGGCTGCTGCTGCACCCAACCAACATGGGGAACAACGGGATGTACAACGCTCTCAGTGTGTTCGAGGCCGCCCGGGGTGAATACCTTGCCCAAATGGACGGCGACGATTACTGGGTCAATCCGCACAAATTACAGAAACAGGCCGACATGCTCGATCAACACCCCGAGTATTCAGCCTGCTTCACCAATGCCCGGATTGTTTTCGAAGACGAGAATTATGATCCGATCATCCTGGTAACCGATAAAAAACCGTTTTATACCGTCGATGATCTGATCGGAGAAGATGAAATTTTCTTCATGGCTACTTCCAGCATTATGTTCCGGAAAAACGCCATTCCCAACTACCCGGACTGGTTCTTTCAGTCCCAGAGTGGTGACATTCCGCGGAACATTCTGCTGGCAAAAGTTGGTCCGATCGGGTATATTGACGAAATTATGTCGGTATACCGGAAAAACATCGGCGGAGCTAGTTACGCTGACAACGTTCAGGATAAAAAATTTCTGGATAACCGGATCCTGATGTACTCGAACATCAACCGCGAACTGGATTATAAATACGACAAAGTCCTGCGGAAAAACATTGCCCGGTATTACAAAATGATGCTGGACGCGCAGCAGTATAAAGACAGCTATTTCCGGCGCGCGGGCGCAGCTTTAAAATTCCTGTACCTGGGAAGACCCAAGGGGCAGATTGCCAAAGAAGTTATTCAAAAGTACGTTATGCCGGCGCCGGTATTTAAACTATACAGCGCCATCCGCTTAATGCCTTACCGACTAATGAACCGACCATGAAATTAAGCGTAGTTATTCCGGCCTACAACGAGCAGGAATCCATTCCTGAAACGTTGCGGTCTCTGTACCAGACCTTGTCTAAACACGGTATTCCGCACGAAATCTGCGTTACTAATGATAATTCCAAAGACCAGACCGCGCAGGTGCTGGAACAGTTGACGTACGAAATTCCGACGCTGGTTTATTACACCAATCCGGGTCCAAACGGTTTTGGGTACGCCGTCCGCTACGGTCTGGAACGGTTCAAGGGCGATTGTGTGGCCGTATTCATGGCCGATATGTCCGACGATCCGGAGGATCTGGTCAAGTTTTACAACAAAATGCTCGAGGGCGACTACGACTGCGTTTTCGGCAGCCGGTGGAACAAGGGCGGTAAGGTAATCGACTATCCTGAGTTAAAGAAAGTTATCAACCGGGTGGCCAACTTCATCGTCCGGATCATGATGGGGATTCGCTACAACGATACGACCAACGCCTTTAAACTCTACAAACGGGAAACGATGGAGGGTCTGAAGCCGTTTCTGTCGCCCCACTTCAACCTAACGGTGGAATTACCCCTGAAAGCAATCGTACGGGGCTACAGTTACGCCGTGGTTCCCAATAGCTGGACCAACCGGAAATACGGCGAATCCAAGCTGAAAATCAAGGAAATGGGCAGCCGCTACTTCTTTATTCTGCTGTATTGCCTGATTGAGAAGTTCTTCTCGCAGGGTGATTTCCGCAAAAAGACCAAACCTGCAGCACCGGTAAGCCGGTAAGCGGGAAATCTTCTTTGGGCTCAAACAGTAACGGTTTTTTACGGTTTATCTATACGATAAACTTCTTTTTCACCTGAAAAAACCAGAACCATGGCTGAGAAGAGCAAAGAGGAAATAGACGCTAAGCAGGCAATAAGCCCGGCAGGTTTGGGCGATCAATCGGTCAGCGGTACCAGCGGGCCAGGTAGTCAGATCCCGGATGAAGAGATACAGGATATTGCCCCGACGGACATCGAAGACAAATACCTGGATGGCGAGGAAGACCAAGTCGCGGCTAATGTGCGGGAAACCCATCCAAACCGAAATCGGGACGGAAAACCGCAACTCGATAAACCTTCGTACGGCGGAGGGCATTAAACAAAAAGGGCGCTGAAAGCGCCCTTTTTGTTTAATGCCGGCAAACCGGACCTACTCTGCGACGGCTGATTCGGCAGAAAGCTGCTGGTATTTTCCCGCCAGAATGTGGTAGGATTGGGAGCGCATGGCCAAAAGCGTAATAATCAGCCCAATCAGCCCGGTAACGGTGAACAAGAGCGCCAATCCCCGGTCTTTACCGGTTCCGAACCAGTCACCGATGAGCTCCACCCCCGCCCCGGTAGTCATGAACGGGATAAAAATCAACTCCGCAATCGGACCAATGATAAAAGCCGTGATGGGCGAAGCCGCCTGTTCAACGCTCTGCGCGAATCCGAAAACCCGTCCCTGCCGTTCGGGCGAAATCAGTTTCTGAATGATGGTCTGTTCGGCAGCCTCCACCACCGGAATCAGGCACATGTAGATAAACAGTCCCGCTGACAGCAACACGATAGACGCCTGAAGGGTAAAGAACACACAGACCGTCCACATGACAATGTTGGCCACAAAGAGCGTCTTCAGCGGTTTGGAGCCAAGCCCTTTTTTGGATACAACCAGCCCGCCAACGATAAAGCCCAGACTCAAAAAGCCCCACAATATGCCCCACACCTGCACCGATACGAGCGACAACCCGTAGGCATCCATCAGCGACATAAAAACGCCACCCAGGAAGTTGTTGAAGGTGTTAAAAAAGATGAGCGCCAGAAAGCCCGGAATCTGCTGAATCGCTTTCAAGGTTCCCCGAATGTCAATGCGCCGGGGGTTGGTCGTCTGATCCGGTACCGCGACAACGATTTCGGATTCCGGAATGGAAACCGTCCACAAGTGACCAACCACCAGACCGGTCAGCACAATGGCTACCACCAGCATCCAGTAAACACCCAGAAAAGCAATCGCCAAACCACTGAACAGGGAAGCCACCAGAAACGAGACCCCGTTGGCCGTACCCACCAGCCCGTTGGCCCTGTCCCGCTGGTCTTCTTCGATCAGGAGCGTGACCAGCGTTGCGATTGCAATGGTGCGGACGTTACCGGCAATGGCTCCCAGCAGCCCCAGCAGAATAAACGTCCAGAGCGTTAGGCTACCGGGGTTGGAAAAAACTGAAGCGGGCGTCACGCTGTACAGCAGCAGAGCGAGCAGGTAGAAGCCCAACGAAAACAGACTCGACCCCATCATGACCGCTTTCTTACGGTAATGGTCAACCAGCGACCCCAGGAAGAAACCCGAAAAGGCCACAGTTCCCAGGTAAATTCCGGCCATGACGGACGTTGCCACCACCGACTTGGTTTCCAGGTACAGCCAGAAGGTGAGCGCATACCAGACGCACGAGTTGGTTAGGGAGGCCACCAGCGTGTTCGCCAAAAGTGTATAAAATCGGTTGTTCATAACAAGGAGATTCACCGCACCAGGGGCGGTAAAAAATTATAGCATGATCCAATGCCGGACCATGCTATAACTTCATCTGGTATTGTTAAAGTTTAAACCGTTCGAAATGAATTTGGCTGCCACGAACGCACCCCTGATGACCCCAGCGCAACGGTTTCCTGTTTTTTGTGGTAGAAAATGTACGACGCGGCTCCCAGGCCCAGAAAAGCCAGCATAGGCAGCCAGTCGGTCGGTGTTTTCATGGAGCTGTAAACGCAGTAGGCCGCCCCCACCAGGTCGATCATCAGACCAGCGTAGGCCCACTCTTTAACCCGGGGGAAACCCGGCACCAGAATGGCAACCACCCCGAAGAGCTTCGCCCAGCCTAAGAAAGGAACCAAGTAAGCCGGCATCCCCATTTCTTTAAACCCTTGTACAGCCATTGGTAACACCAGAATATCAGGAATAGCCGAACCAAGCATGACAAACGCAAACAGCCCCGTAAAAACCCAGTACAGAATTTTCGTCTTTTTCATGGCAGTGTAATTTGTTGTTTAGTTAGATTAATTAGACAAATTTACTGGCTCACCCCTACTTAAACGGTGTGTAAAAACGACATTGACAGGGTGTATTGCGACAAGTTTCCGGCTCCCTTGTGAACCACGGCGGCACCTGAAATTTGCCATAAAAAAAGGTCAGGATTTGCTGATCCTGACCAACCCGGTTAAACCGTAAGACGCCGGCTTATTTGACCGTAAATAGCTTCAGGCAAACCGGCGCGGGGACTTTTATCTGCGTACCGGTTGGGTTCAACTGACCGGTTTTGCCGTCAATTTTGTACACAACAATGTTGTCGGTGTCCTGATTGGCCGCAAAGGCATATTCTCCTTTGGGATCAATCAAAAAATTACGGGGTGTTTTGCCATCGGTCGACTGTTGCCCGTTCAACGTCACCTTTCCGTCGTTCGCAATCGACAGAACGGCCAGCGCATTGTGGCCCCGGTTCGACTGGTAGAGGAACTTGCCTTTCGGGTCCGTATGAATGTCGGCGCTGGTGTTGTTGCCGGTAAAATCAGCCGGCAGCGTTTTAACGTTATCCTGCAACAGGGTCAGCGCACCGGTTTTGCTGTCGAGGGCAAACGTAGCAACGCTGGATGTCAGCTCTTCCACCAGGTACAGATATTTGCCATTGGGGTGAATGGCGATGTGACGCGGCCCCGAACCGGGTGCTACGCTGGCGTATGGGGTAGCCGCCGGTTTTACTTTGCCGCTGGCCTTGTCAAACTCATAGATGTATACCTTGTCGGTTCCCAGGTCGCAGACGTACACAAAACGGTTGTTGGGCGAAACCGTGGCCGAGTGAATGTGCGGTTTTTCCTGCCGCTGGGAGTTTGCCCCTTTTCCTTCGTACTTCAGCGTATCGGTGGCGGCTCCCAGCGTGCCGTCGTTCTTGATGGGCAGAACCGTGAACGTGCCTCCGCCGTAGTTGGAAACAAACGCCAGCTTACCGGTCTGGTCGACGGCGATGTGGCAGGGGCCGCGCCCGTGCGACGACTGTTGATTCATCATCGTCAGTTTGCCGGTTTTGGGCTCAATGGAGTACGAACTGACCCCGCCGGAATTGGCCGCAGCTTCGTTGACGGAATACAGGTACTTACCGCTGGGGTGAACGGCCAGAAACGAAGGGCTTTTGGCGTTCGAAACCGTCTGCAACTGTTTCAGTGAACCGGCGCTCCGGTCGAATTCGAGCACGTAAATCCCTTCGCTACCCCGGGTTGAATAGGTGCCGACGTAAATAATTTCTTTGGGCGATTGTGCTTCTGCCAGAGCACTAACGAGCAGAGCAAGTAACAAGAACAGTCTTTTCATAGTCAAGGGAAATAAGTCGGTCACAAAGCTAACAAAAAGGATAAGCCAGCGGTCCGATACCGGTTGTTTCTTTCACTATGGGCCATCATACATGAAAAAAACGATTTCGATGCGCCCCACTTCGCCAATCATTTTCTCCGAAGCCGAACCACAAACCCTCCGCCCGGCGCCAGATGGACGGGCAACGAATCCCGCGGCCGAACCGTCTGCGTCGAAAACTGATAATCCACCGGATTCCGGTCGGCGTTGGGGCCATCGGCGCAGCGCACGGCTTCGTATTCGCCCATCGGTAGAAAATCCAGCCTGAGGGTCAGATCGCGGGCAGTCCAGTCGGTCATTCCGGCAATGTACCAGTCCTGGCCCTTTCGCCGGGCGGTGACGATGTAATCGCCGAGTTGGGCGTCGAGAATGCGGGTTTCATCGTAGGTAGTCGGAAAGCCGCCCAGAAACTCCATGAAGCGCGGTTCGAGCAAAGCCTGCGACGGATTACCCGAAAAAATCGGCAACGGACTGTCGTACACCAGAAACATGGCCAGTTGGTGGCAGCGCGTGCCCTGCGACATCACCTTGCCCGCAATGGGCCGAAACTGGTCTTTCGTGGCGTTTTCGAGCAAACCGGGTTCGTAGTCCATCGGCCCGGATACCATGCGGATAAACGGCAGCAGGACGTCGTGTTCGGGTGTGGCCTTGTGGCTCCAGATGTTGTATTCCGATCCCAGAACCCCCTCCCGCGTGATGGCGTGCGGGTAGGTGCGGTCAAATCCGGCCGGTTTGTAGGCTCCGTGAAACATGATCATGATGCGGGATTTGGCGCAGGCTTCCGCGATACGCGTGTAAAACCGTACCATGAGTTGGTCGTCGCGGTCCATAAAATCAGTCATAATGAAGTCAACTCCCCAGCGCTGAAACTGCACCAGGGCCGGTTCCAGTTGCCGGTCGAGCGTCGATGCCAGCGTCCACATACTCAGCCCAATGCCCTGCGCCCGGGCGTACCGGGCCACTTCGTCCATGTCCAGCCCCGGCGTAATTTTAAACAAATCCAGGTAGTCGGACCAGCCCGCGTCCAGCAGAATCCGTTCAAAACCGACGCGTTTGGCGAAGTCGATGTAGAATTTGTAAGTCGCCGTGTTGATGCCCGCCCGGAACGACACGTTGAACAGGTTGATGTTCGTAATCCACTCGTCGGTACATTGCCCGGGCCTGATCCACGACACATCCGTCAGCCGGTTGGGCGCTCCCAATCGATACACCAGATCGGACGAGGGCAGATCGCGGTCGGAGCCAATCACCAGCACCCGCCACGGAAACACGCGCCGACCCGTCGTTCGGGCTATGTAATCGGCCCGGCGGGTGACGATGGCCTGCGGAAATTCACCCTGGGTCATCCGTTCGGCCAGCGGAAACGGGGCAAAAACACCGGTCAGGGCCGTTCCGTTTTTCGCCAGAAACATTCCGGGGTACTCTTCCAGATCGGACTCGGTGATGACAACGCGCGGCTTGTTCGAAGCGGCAACCAAGACCGGCGAAAAAGCCAGGGCCGTGTCGGGTACCTGGCTCAGCGGCTGCACCTGATAAAGTTCTTCAAACGAGGTATGAAACCGGTCGGCGTCGGCGCGGGGCTGCACGGCGGGGTAGTAAACCGTGGGATCGTCGGCAAATTCAAAGCGGGCTTCTTCGCTCCGAACGATAATCGAATCCGGGAAGCTGGTGCGAAAACGGTATGCAACGCCGTCGTTGTAAGCGCGGAAAATCAAGCTGTAATTTCCCCGGCATTCGACGGTTAGTTCCGTGTACTGATCCGGCACCACCCGGCGTTTAAGGGCCACCGGTGCCACAATTGAATCCCGCACGGTTCGGATACGGCTTTGGCGAACAACCGAATTGATGCCCAATCGTTTATCGTCCAGCGTTAGCGAAATGGCCGAAGGTTGCACGAGTGGCTGACCAGCGTGGGTGACCGAAAAAGTGATCCGGGTATCGAACACCACCCTCAGCGCCAGCCGGCCGTCGGGCGACGTAAGAGTCCGTTGAAACGGGCGGGCCGCAAACACCGGCGCGCAGAGAAGCAACAGAACGAGGCAAGAGAGTTTCATCGCAGAAAAGGTTGGGCGTTACAGCGGCTAAAGTAGGTAAAAAATAAGGTTTAGTGGCCCGGGGAAACGTCCGTCAATCCAACGGTCATCTTGGTTTTGTGGCGGAAAAAAGTAACTTTTGCCTGCCCGATAAACCCGGTGCATTCATCAACCTAAACGATACATGGTTTCAATGCGATTTAAACTTTACCTGCTGTTTCTGCTGTCGGCCAGTCCTCTCCTTGCCCAAAAACAACCGTTTACGGCGGCTCAGTTGTTTAAAAACGAAAAGACCGATCTACTCAAAACCCTGCCAAGCATACGGGATTGGGCCGACGATTCGCACTATCTGTTAACGAAGGACGAAAAAATTTTCTCGGTCGATGTGAAAACCGGTCGGGAGAGCGAGCATCCGATAAAAAACGATTGGGTCATGTATCCGCCCCTTAGCTCGTTAAAAAAGGGAGAAGAAAAGGCAAAGGCTCAGAACCTGACGGCCTCACCGAATCAAAAGTGGATTGCCTTTACGCGAGACAGCAAAAATCTGTATATCGCCGATTCGGCCAATAAAGAGCGTCAGCTAACCTCTGACGGTTCTGAGACGGTTTACAACGGCTACGCGGCCTGGTTATACTGGGAGGAGGTGTTGGGCCGAAACACGCAGCACAAGGCGTTCTGGTGGTCGCCGGACAGCAAATACCTGGCTTTCATGCGGTTCGACGAAACCAAAGTTCCGGTTTTCCCGATTGCCGGAGCCACGGGCCAGCACGGCTATCTGGAAAGCCAGCGGTATCCCAAACCGGGTGATCCGAACCCGCTAGTGAAAATGGGAATCGTGGAAGTCGCGACCGGAAAAACCGTGTGGGCGGATTACGACGCCAATGCCGATCATTATTTCGGTACGCCATTCTGGACGCCGGACTCGAAAGCCCTCTGGATGCAGTGGAAAAGCCGGGGGCAGGATACGCTGAAACTGGTGGCCATTCAGCCGGCGACGGGCGGAAGAACCGAGCTGGTCAGCGAAAGTCAGAAAACCTGGGTCGACTGGCTATCGGATCTGCATTTTGTCAAAGACGGCAGGCATTTTATCCGCATGAGCGACGAATCGGGCTGGATGCACCTCTACCTGCACACCATGGATGGCAAGCTGAAAAATCCGCTTACCAGTGGAGCCTACACCGTGACGGGCGTCTCGCACGTGGATGCCAAAAACGGCCTGGTGTATTTCACGGCCCGCAAGGAAAATTCGGCCCGCATCGATCTCTACAAAGTTAAATTTGACGGTAAAGGCCTGCAACGCCTGACGTTCGGGGAGTTCAGTCACCAGGTGCAGGTTTCGCCGGGCGGCAGTTACTTCATCACAACGTATTCTAACCTTCAAACCCCGCCGAAGATGGCTTTGCTCGACAAAAATGGCAAATTCATCCGGGAACTGGGCGATGCGAAAGGCCCCGCTTTTGACCGCTTTTCGGTCGCCCGAACGGAGCTGGTACGCGTGCCCACCTCCGACGGTTTTCAACTGCCGGTGGTTATCAAATATCCAACCAGCTACGACCCCAACAAACGGTATCCGGTGATGATCAGCATCTACGGTGGCCCCAACGCCGGGCGCGTGTACGACCGCTGGAGTTACTCGCCCCAGGAGCAATGGTACGCCCAGGATGGCCTGTTGCAAGTGGGCATCGACCACCGGGGATCGGGGCATTTTGGCAAAACGGGCCAGAACTTCATGCACCGGAATTTGGGCAAATGGGAAATGGAAGATTACGGCACGGCCGTCAAATGGCTGGTTGACAAAGGGCTGGCCGACCCGAAGAAAGTGGCGATAACCGGTGGCAGCTACGGCGGTTATGTAACGGCGCTGGCGCTAACGCGGGGCGCTGACGTTTTCACGCACGGAATTGCCAACTTCGGCGTAATGGACTGGCAACTCTACGATACGGAGTACACCGAACGCTTCATGGACACCCCCGCCGAGAACCCCGAAGGCTACAAAGAAAGCGCCGTGCTCAACTACGCCGACCGGCTGAAAGGTACGCTCCGAATTGTCCACGGTACGATGGATGATAACGTTCACATGCAGAACTCGATTCAACTCGTTGATACACTGGAAAATCTGGGCAAACACTTCGAGTTTATGGTTTATCCGGGCGCACGGCACGGCTTTGGAACTGCCAGCAAGAGCAGACACGCACAGGCTGAAACCGCCCGGTTTATTTACCGGTATCTCCTGGAAAAGCCGTTCCCGACGGACGTGTGGCCGTAAGCCTGTAATTAGATAAGATTCCAACAACCGCCCCGGCTTACTTCAAGCCGGGGCGGTTGTTTTATCCGTCGGTTGCTGCAATCATGCAAAACAATAGTGCTGGCTAGTTCTGCGCTATTCGTTCCGACAAACGGGCTATTGCGCCCGGTAGCTTTGCAACACCAATTCACGCATCAAGCTCCTGCCCACTCGGCCTGCCGCATCCGCTCGCGGTATTCCCGGGGCGAATGGCCGCTCTGTTTTTTGAAAAACTTATTGAGGTGGCTTTCGTCGGTAAAGTTGAACTCACTGGCGATCTCGTTGATGCGTTTGTCGCTGAACTGCAACCGGTGGGCAATCAGTTTAGTCTTATAGCTGGCGATGTAGTGTTGCATGGTTTCGCCGGCGTGCAGCTTAAAATACCGTCCCAGATAGGCCGTCGAGGTATTGAAACGTTCGCTTAGGTGTTCCGTTCGTAGCTTTTCCGGTTCGTAAATATTGGCCTGGATGTAGTGCAGGATGTCCATTGCCTTCTGTTCGGTACGCTCCGAAACGTCCAGCTCCTGGTATTTGGCGATGTTGCGGGCCACCACAATAATCAGCGTGTTGATCAACTGCTGAATTAGCTCCCGGTTATAAATATCCCGGTTAACGTACTCCCGCACAAGGGCGTCAATCATCGGGCGCACCAGTTGCTTGTCGGTCTGGTTTTTCAGGATGCAGCCGGGGCGGTGGTTGGCATTTTGTAGAATAAATTCCAGCTTCTGGATGCTGGCCGGTGGCAAGCCGCCGTCTTTCAGGTAGATGTCGTTGAACCGTAAAAAGAAAAAGGTGGTAGTCGTCTGAATGGCAAAAGAGTGGCAATCGTCAGGTGTGATTAAGAACATATGGTTCTCGTGGTACTCAAACTGGTTTTGGTTGATGCACTGTATCCCGGTTCCGGCAACGATGTAGACCAGCTCAAAGAAATTGTGCTGATGAGCTTCTTTCGGACCTTCATCCAGCGTTTTGTACGCAATGGTGTAAGGTTCGTACAAATTTTCTCTTACCATAACACAAATATACCGCTTTTAAGAAAAATTATACCGCTAATGGTACCCCTGCGTAGTATAAATTTGCCTCATCAAAAATCAAACAAGATGAAAGCAATTATTTTAAAACAGCCGGGTGCCCCCGACAGCCTGCAAATTGAAGAAGTGGCAACCCCCAGTCTGAATGAATGTGAAGTTCTGATAGCCGTGAAAGCCATCAGCATCAACCCCGTTGATGTGAAAAGCCGCGCCGGAAAAGGGGTCTATGGCCGAATCAAAGAAGAAAGTCCGCTTATTCTGGGCTGGGATATTTCGGGCGTGGTAACCGAAAGCCAATCGTCCCTGTTCAAAGCAGGCGATGAAGTGTTCGGCATGGTCAACTTTCCGGGACACGGCAAAGCCTACGCGGAATACGTGGCGGCCCCGGCCAGCCATCTTGCCCTAAAACCCGCCAACATCTCGCACGAAGAAGCCGCTGCGGCCACCCTGGCGGCTCTGACAGCCTACCAGGCGCTGGTCAAACACGCGAAGGTGCAGCCCGGGCAGCAAGTGCTGGTACACGCGGCTGCCGGTGGCGTAGGCCATTTTGCCGTCCAGCTTGCCAAACACCTGGGCACACACGTAGTGGGAACGTCTTCGGCAACAAACAAAGATTTCGTTCTGCAACTGGGCGCAGACGAGCACATTGATTACCATACCTACAACTGGGAACAGGCAACGCCCCAGTTCGACTTCGTGCTCGACGGCGTTGGTGGTGACAACATCGACCGTTCGCTGCACGTAACCAAACCGGGCAGTACGCTCATCAGCATCCCGTCCGGCCTGAACGAAGCCGTAACCGAAAAAGCCAAAGCCAAAGGCGTAAACGGCTACTTCTTTCTGGTCAGTTCAAACGGCGACGATATGAAGGTCCTGGCCGATTATCTGGAAAAAGGCATTCTGAAAGCGCACGTGTCGGAAACCTTTGCCTTTGCCGATATGGCCAAAGCCCACGAACAGGTAGAGAGTGGCCGTACGGTAGGCAAAGCCGTTGTGGTCTTGTAATCATCTCTGAAACAGATCCAACAAGCCGTCAGGTTAGGCAACCTGACGGCTGTCAGATAATGATTATAGCCTTCTTAGCCTAATGCAGGCAACCGCTGCTCAATCCGGCTCCGACGGCTTTCATACTGCTCCGGCAGTTTCAAATGGGTGCCCAGTTCGGTCAGCGGTTCATCGACCGTAAAGCCGGGGTTGTCGGTGGCAATCTCGAACAGCACCCCGCCCGGTTCCCGGAAATAGATGGAATAGAAATAATTCCGGTCAATTTGCCCGGTCACCTGCAAACCCCGATTGGCGAGCTTTTCGCGGAAACTCTCCTGAACGGTTTCGTCCTTCACCCGGAAAGCCACGTGGTGGATGGTTCCACCCGCCACCAGGCCGTTGGACTCACCCCGCGCTTCAACCAGATCCACAATGGCGGCATTCTCGACGGCGCTGGTCGCAAAACGGTACCGGTTAACGTGTTGCTCAACCAGCTTATAGCCAAACACGTCGGTCAGGATGTCGGCCGTCTCCTTCATGTCTTCAAGCGTCAGCGTGACGTTGTGGAACCCCTTGGTTGCCACGTCGGCTTTCACCTCTCCGGCTTCCCAGGGCTGGCGGACGTCGGGCGTTTGGGAAACAATCAGCTCCAGTTTCAGACCGTCGGGATCGAGGAAGGGCAGATACCTTTCGCCAAACCGCTCCGAAGGCTTGTTGTAAATGACGTTGTACTTATCAAACCGTTTCAGCCAGAAGTCGAGGCTGCCCTCGGGTACGGAGTAGCCAATCTCGGTTGCCATTCCCGTACCCCGCCGACCGGGTGCGATGCCTTCCCAGGGGAAAAACGTCAGGATGGTGCCCGGTGCGCCATTTTCGTTGCCAAAATAAAAATGGTAGGTATCCGGATCGTCGAAATTGACGGTTTTTTTGACAAACCGCAGCCCCAGCACATCCGTATAAAACCGGTGATTGCGCTGCGCGCTCGTGGCAATGGCGGTGATGTGGTGAAGACCCAAGAGTTGCTCTTCCATAGGATATAAAAATTTTGATCAGGCGAAATAGTTGAAAGCTTCGGTCATGGATGGATGGGTGTAAATTTCATCCGTCAGCCGGGAAAAGGTAACGCCGTTGTTCATGGCCAGCCGAATCAGGTTAATCAGTTCATGGGCCTCGGCGCAAAACAACGAAAAGCCCAGAATCTGGTCAGTCTCGGCATGGACGATGGCTTTTAGCAGCCCTTCGGTCTGGTTCAGAATCCGGGTACGCGGTACCACTTTGGCCGGTATTTTATGAATTCGAACCGGAAGCCCCTGCGCGGCTGCTTCCTTCTCCCGCAACCCGATGTGGGCGTAAGGTGGGGTTATAAACACCGAGAAGGGCACGTTTTTACGGTCGGTTACGGCCCGGCCCGCCGAGCCAAACAGTTGCTCGCGGATAATCCGGAAATCATCCAGCGAAATGTAGGTAAACTGCGGACCGCCATTGATATCCCCTAGCGCCCAGATGTGGGGTACGTTGGTTTGCAGGTAGTTATTGACCGGAATAAAGCCATGCCCGTCCGTCTGTACGCCCGCGGCCGCTACATTCAGTCCGTCGGTATAGGCCTGCCGACCCGTCGCAACCAGAATCGCATCGGCTTCCAAGGCGGCTTCACGACCATCGGCCAGGCTAACGGCAACGGTATCAAGCGCATCGCCGGGCTGAATTTCCTTCAGACGAACTCCGTTGTAGATGGTAATCCCTTTCTGTTGCAGAACGTTACCGATTTCGGCAGCCAGGTCGTCATCCTCCCGGGGCAGAAAGCGGGGCGACGTATCCAGCACCGTTACCTGTGAACCGTACTGCGCGTACATCGACGCGTATTCCAACCCGATGAATCCGCCCCCGATAACGACCAGCTTTTTCGGTAACCGGCTTTCTTTCAGCAGAGACGTGCTGGTGTAAATGCGCGACGAACCTTCCAGACCCGGTATCGTCGGGAGAAACGGGACGGTACCTGTATTGATAAAAATCCGGTCGGCCTGAATCTGGATTTCTTCGGACGACTGGGTTCGGACGGTTATATCGTGGGCGCTGACGAAGGACGCTTTGCCGGTGATGACGGTACTGCCCGTTAACGTATCGAGCGCGTTGAAGTTTTGCTGTCTCAAAAAAGCCGTCAGTTCGTCGGTTGCCCGGACGGCGTCGGCGTAGGGAACCTTCCGTTCGGCCTGCACTACCAGCGATTTGGTCGGAATACAGCCAATGTTGATACACGTGCCGCCGTACATCTGGTCGGATTGCTCCACCAACACCGTTTGAACCTGGTGTTTAGCCAGGTAAGCCGCCAGGGTTTTACCAGCCTTGCCGAAACCGATAATCAGGGCGTCCGTTTTTATTGATTGCATAAGCGACGAAGGAAAAAAATAAGGCCGTGTTATCGGCCCGGACCGTGTTTGTTCGGGGCCAATTTAACCAGTCTTCACAGTTCATGCTACAGGCTTGCCAATTCTTTCAAGTTCCGGGCCTGCGATGGGTCAGAAAATCTGGCTGCCCCTCTATTGCTTTATGGCAAACGCGGATTCAGGCTTGTCCGGCGATTTACATGCCAATTCACCCCTGATGTGGCAAACCACTCATCCTAACACCGTTGCAGCGTAATAGCCGCAGGGAGACCCCGTTTACGCACCCTGAATTCTCCGGAAAAATTGGAGTTCTCCAGCTTTTTTGAGCGTGCAAGCAGGCCCGCACTAAAGAGAAATAAAATTGCATTTTTACTACTAAAAATGGCCCAAAAATGATCTAAATGTAGATTCTTTTTGTTTTCTTAATGTAACCGGTATCTTGTTTTTAGTGCCTCTTACGGCACCCGGTTAATGGCGGGGCAGGTTCCGGTTTTCCCATTTATCACATTGGCAACAGATACATGAAAAAACAAATTGCACTCGAGTTGACCGAAAGCGAAGCGCAAATGCTGGCGTTTTTACTGCATACAGCTACCGACCAGTTTTACGCCAGTAAAATTCTTCGGGATCGGGCTAAAATCAGCCTGAAGGATTTGCGCACCGCCGAAACGGTCAGAAGAAAACTAACCCTTTCACGCTAGTCAGCCCCGGCGGCTTTCTTTGGCTTCTAAGGGTTAAATAAACAGACGGTAAGCCGTTTGACCCATCTGGCTGGCCATCTTTCGTTTAGTAAAAGATGGCCAGCCAGATGGTTTCCTCGTGTTCGGTGGTCCATTCGACCCGGTGTTTGACGTGAGCCGGTAAGTTCAGGTAACTACCCGCCGACAGCGTAACCGGTTTTTCCTGCCCCCAGAGCCTGAGCCGGGCTTCCCCCTTTACCACCAGCACCCATTCGTTTTCGGGTTGATCGTACCAGAACCCTTCCGGCGACGCGTGACCTTTGGAGACGATCCGTTCTATTTTGAGGCCCTTGTGCGTCAGCAATTCTTCAAACAGTTCTTCGGGCAACAAGCCCGGTATAGCCGAAAACAGGTTTCCGCCTTGCTCCATAATTCTGGTCAGTTCTGGCAAATGATTCCGCAAGCTAATACTTCCCGTTCAACGCCCAACCTTTTGTAAATAAATCGGTTTAGTAAAAACCCACTGCTTTTTGTAATTCCGCCACAACAAAGTTAAATCCGCTCAAATCTGGTAACACGAATCATCTAGCCTGAGAAGCTGCATGGAAGAAAACGAAAACGTTCCTCTGACGGAGGACGAAAAAAAGCTGTTTGAAGATCTGATGCCGGAGGAGCTCGACGAAATTATGGCAACCGGTGTCAACCGGCGTCATTTTCTGAAGCTCATGGCGTTGGCCAGCGGAGGGGTCCTGGCCCACCAGGCTTCCGCGGCCGAGCAGGTCTTCACCCGTCCAATCAGCGAGCCCTTGCCCGGTGAACCCGCCCCAGCTGCCATTGAAAACGGCGTGACGGTGACATTTCGGGTGAACGGTTCTGCCAAAAAACTGCTCGTGGATTCGCGCATGACGCTGCTGGACACCCTGCGTGAACGGCTGGGCCTAACCGGCTCCAAGAAAGGCTGTGACCACGGTCAGTGCGGAGCCTGTACAGTGATGGTCGACGGTCGACGGGTTTTGTCCTGCCTGACGCTGGCGGCCACCTGTGAAGGCCAGTCGGTACAAACCATCGAAGGGTTGGCTAAAGGGGCTGAACTGCACCCCATGCAGACGGCTTTTCTGAAACACGACGGCTTTCAGTGCGGCTTTTGCACACCCGGTCAGATCTGCTCGGCGGTGGCCCTGCTGGAAGAAGCCAAACAGGGGCAGGCCAGTTATGTAACGGCTACAGTGCGCGCCAAGCCCGCTCCGGTTGTTCTTTCGGATGAAGAGATTCGCGAACGGATGTCGGGAAATCTGTGCCGTTGCGGGGCCTATCCGAACATTGTAGCGGCTATTCAGGAAGTTCACAGTGGCAAACCCGTGGAGCAAAACTGGCAATTTGCGGGCTAATCATCTTTCCAACAGCGTATGAGACCTTTTAAATATACCCGGGCCAGCGACGTTTCCTCGGCCATCCAACAGCTCGCGGCCAATCCACGGGCCCGGTTTCTGGCGGGCGGCACCAACCTGCTGGACCTGATGAAAGAAGATGTGGAACGGCCCGACGAGCTGATCGACATTACCCGGCTTGGCCTTTCCCAGATTAAACTTATTACCAGCGGCACCCGCCAGAACGGAGTTGCCATCGGTGGTCTGGGCAAAAACGTTGATCTGGCCAACCATCCGCTGATACGCCAGAACTACCCGCTGCTTACCCAGGCCATTCTGGCCGGTGCATCCGGCCAAATCCGGAACATGGCCACCAACGGAGGAAACCTGTTGCAGCGAACCCGCTGCCCGTATTTTTACGAAGTTTCCATGCCCTGCAACAAGCGGGAACCCGGAACGGGTTGCGGGGCCCGGGAAGGCATCAACCGGTTGCACGCGATTTTTGGCTGGTCGGACCAGTGCGTAGCTGTCTATCCGTCCGACATGGCCGTTGCCCTGGCCGCACTGGATGCCGTCGTCAAGATTCGCAACGCCCAGGGACAGGAGCGCGAACTTCCGTTTACGGATTTTCACCGGTTGCCGGGAAATGAACCCGAGAAAGACACGAACCTAAACCACGGCGAACTGATAACGTCCATCGAACTGCCCCTCAACAAGCTGGCGTCCCACTCGTATTACCTGAAAGTTCGGGATCGGGCGTCTTACGCTTTTGCCCTGGTTTCGGTGGCGGCCGCGCTGGAACTCCAGGACAACCGGATCACGCAGGCCCGAATTGCCCTGGGTGGTGTAGCCCACAAACCCTGGCGGGCGTATACCGCCGAAAAGATGCTGATTGGTCAGGAAGCGACCGAGTCGGCTTTTCAACGGGCAGCTGATGCTGAAATGGCCCAGGCCAAGCCATTGGAACACAATCAATTCAAGGTTACACTGGGAAACCGAAGCTTGGTCCGGGCGCTGCAGATGGCCCTGGCGGGCAGCGGTTCCTGAAGCTTAACCAACTGAAACCCATGCAGGAAAATAACAAAGTAACCGGCACGCCGGTCAACCGGGTCGACGGAATTCTGAAAGTAACGGGCAAAGCCGCCTATTCAACCGACTACCCGGTCAAAAATATGGCCCATGCCGTTGTTTTCAAGAGCACCATCGCGGCTGGTAAAATCCGAAAAATCGATACGGCCGCGGCCGAAAAAGCACCCGGCGTTCTGGCGGTGATTACCCACGAGAACGCCCCCAAGCTCGATGTGGAAGGGGGCATTCGGGGGGGTGCTCTGCTGCAAAGTCCGGATATTAAGTTTTACGGGCAGCACATTGGTCTGGTGGTGGCCGAGACGTTCGAGCAGGCTCGTTCGGCAGCGCGGCTGGTAAAGGTTGACTACCAGCAGGATGCCGCGAAAACGGATTTTGAAAAACTGGCGAGTCAGGCGGTTCTTCCCAAAGACAAAGAACGCGCGGATGCCAAACGGGGGGATGCGCCAGCAGCCATATGGGGAGCCGCCCACAAGGTGGAAGCCGTCTATGAAACCCCGATTGAGCACCACCATCCGATGGAACCCCACGCGACAATTGCCCAATGGGAAGGCGATAATCTGGTGCTTTACAACAGTTCGCAGATTGTTAACGGTGCCCAGATGGCCGCGGCCAAGACGCTCCAGCTCAAGCCCGAACAGGTTCGCATCATTTCACCCTACATTGGCGGGGGCTTTGGCTCCAAGGGCGGTCAGTGGGCCAGCCTCGTGCTCACCGCCGTAGCTGCCAAAAGGGTAAATCGCCCGGTAAAACTGGCCTTGACCCGTCAGCAACTGTTCACCTCGGTGGGGTTGCGGCAGCACAATCTGCAAAAGGTGAGTCTGGCCGCTACGCCGGAAGGCAAGCTGATGGCCCTGGCGCACGAAACGACCACGCACTGCGCCATCGACAACGAGTTTGTTGAACCGTGTGGAGACTGCTCGAAAATCATGTACGATACGCCTAACTCGCTGATTACGTACCGTGTTGTGCCGATGAACCTGATCTTGCCGACGTACACGCGCGGACCGGGAAAATCCACCGGTAGTTTTGCGCTGGAATCGGCCATCGACGAAATGGCCTATCAGCTTCGCATGGACCCCGTTGAGTTTCGGCTAAAAAATCAGCCGGAACGCGATCCCTCCAGCGGCAAACCCTGGTCCTCCCGCGCAACTGTGCAGTGTTTGCGGGAAGGAGCCAAGGCGTTCGGGTGGGAAAAACGCAAGGCGGAACCGGGTCAGAACCAGCAGGGCAATCACCTGATCGGCTACGGTGTGGCCTGCGGTACCTACCCCGCCCACCAGCGCCCTACTTCTGCGGTGGTCAAGCTTCGCCGAACGGGTCGTGAGGTGACGGCAACCGTTGAACTGGCCGCGGCCGACCTCGGAACCGGTACGCATACCATCCTGGCCCAAACGGCCGCCGACGCCCTGCAGGTGCCGCTCCAACGCATTACGGTAAAAATCGGGGATTCCAGCCTTCCGCCGGCTGCGGGTGCGGTCGGGTCGGTGGGCGCGGCCAGTTACGCCAATGCGGTGCACGACGCCTGCACGAAAATTACCGACGAGTTAATCACCCGCTCCGGAAAACAGTTTTTAGTGCGTCCAAACGCGGCCCAGCTCATGGTTTCGGAAAACATAACCGATTTTCAAACCCGGGTAGATTCGAAACCGCCTGAAAACGTCGAAGACTACTCCTGCCATAGCTTTAACGCCAATTTTGCCGAAGTGTGGGTTGATAAAGCCACCGGCATGGTTCGCGTGCCGCGCTTTCTGGCGGTAACCGGCGCCGGAACGATTTTAAACCCCAAAACCGCCCGTTCCCAGATTATCGGGGGCTGCGTCTGGGGCATCGGCATGGCCCTGACCGAAGAATCGGTGCTGGATCCGCGCTGGGGCAATTTTGTCACCCGCTCCCTGGCCGACTACCACGTCCCGGCGAACCTGGATATTGGAACGATCGAAACCCGATTTATCCGCGAAGAAGATAAAATCGTCAATACCCTGGGCGTAAAAGGTATTGGTGAAGTGGGCATTGTCGGCGTAGCGGCTGCCGTGGCCAACGCCGTTTTCAACGCGACCGGCAAACGCATCCGGCAACTGCCCATCACGCCCGACAAACTCCTTTAAAAGGATCCGGCAAGCGCTAATCCAGGCTGCTTTTTAACTTTTGCAGTTACAAGTTGTCCGTGCTTTTCAGCGCCCAATAAACCAGCACCGGCTGAAAAAACAGACGGGTAAACCGCTTTTGGTCAGTATCCAGACCAAAGGCGTCCCGCTTATCCACGTATTGAGACACGTTACCGGGGAAAATTGCCGTAAAAAAAGCAGCCGCCACTTTCCCAACCGTCTGCTGATATTTCTCAGGAGTCAGGACCAGGCTGCTGCCCAGGGCTATCTCCGCGATGCCTGAATAAACGACCGTATCGTCTTTGGGCAACGGTACCCAATCCGGAACCTGAGCCTGAAAATCTCTGCGGGCAAAGGTCAGGTGACTGATACCGGCAAAAATCAAACTTGAGCCAAGAAAAACACGGGCTATTCGTTTAGCAGTTTTTTCGTTCATCGTTGTAGAACAATAGTGACATACTTAACATCAGAATACGGGTCATTTGTTACGATGTTTCCTTACTTTCTGGTATGCAATGGCAGAACGCGTGCGCAGCCAGACACTTTCAATAGATTTTCGGTTAAAAAACTCACATTTCCAAACCAAAGCAGTTGAAGGATTGAAGCGTAAAAAAGCCGTACAGGGTTACTCGTTGAACGCTGTTTCCTGGATCGGGAAGTTTTATCAGCCTTCACGCATTTTTACATCAAAAGCTAAAAACATTCAACAATCTGTTGCTTCGAGCAACCTATTAATCAAACTAGTATGATTGCAACGAAAGGTTATGCCGCCCAAACGAAAGATTCGGGCCTGGCGCCCTGGAATTTCGACCGACGCGAAGTTGGTGCACACGATGTTCAGTTTGACATTATCTATTGCGGGGTTTGTCACTCGGACCTCCATCAGATCAAAGGCGAGTGGGGTGGAGAAATCTTTCCGATGGTGCCGGGGCACGAGATTGTGGGTCGGGTGATAGCCGTGGGTGACCAGGTGACCAAGTTCAAAGTCGGCGATCTGGCGGGTACCGGCTGCATGGTTGACTCCTGCCGCGTCTGCGAAAATTGCCAGCACGGTCTGGAGCAGTACTGCATCAACGGCAATTCGCTCACCTACAACGGCCTGGAGCAGGATCACAAAACTCCTACCTACGGTGGTTACTCCAACACGATTGTGGTCAACGAAGATTTTGTCCTGCACATCTCCGACAAGCTGGATTTGGCGGCCACCGCTCCCCTGCTTTGCGCCGGTATCACGACGTATTCCCCCTTACGGCATTGGAAGGTAGGCAAAGGCCACAAACTGGCGGTTATGGGGCTGGGAGGTCTGGGACACATGGGCATAAAATTCGGCGTCGCGTTTGGCGCGGAGGTAACCGTTCTCAGCACATCGCCGAAAAAAGAGGAAGATGCCCGGAAGTTGGGCGCTCACAACTTCATTGTTACCAGTGATCCGGATCAGCTGAAATCCGTCACCGGGTATTTTGACTTTATTCTGGACACGGTTTCCGCCGAACACGACTACAATCAGTACCTGGCCCTGCTGAAAACCGATGGCGTCCATATCTGCGTGGGAGCTCCGCCAACGCCCTCCGCCCTGATGGCTTTCAGCTTGATTCCCGGTCGGAAGAGCATTGCCGGTTCAAACATTGGCGGTATTGCCGAAACCCAGGAAATGCTGGATTTCTGCGCAGAAAACAACATTGTGTCCGATATCGAACTGATCGATATCAAAGACATTCAATCAGCTTACGAACGGATGCTAAAAGGCGACGTGCGGTACCGGTTCGTCATTGACATGGCTACTTTATAACGAGTCGGGCAACAAACGGAGGAAAGGCCGATTAGTTATCTTCAAACCAAATTTTACGCGTATGGATTACATCCGATTGGGTAATACCGGCATGATGGTTTCCCGCATCTGCCTGGGTACGATGACCTACGGCACGCCCACCGAGCGCTGGCCCTGGGCCCTGAATGAAGAACAAAGCCGTCCTTTTCTCCGGCAAGCCCTGGACCTGGGAATCAACTTTTTCGATACGGCCGACGTGTATTCGGCCGGTGCGAGCGAGGAGGTAGTTGGCCGGGCGCTCCGGGATTTCGCCCGCCGTGACGAGATCGTGCTGGCGACCAAAGTGTACAACCCGATGGGCCCCGGCCCCAACGACCGGGGCCTGTCCCGCAAGCACATCCTGAGCGCCATCGATGCCAGCCTAAAGCGCCTGGGTACGGATTATGTCGACCTCTACCAGATTCACCGCTGGGACGCCAACACCCCCATCGAAGAAACAATGGAAGCTCTGCACGACGTGGTAAAAGCGGGCAAAGCCCGGTACATTGGCGCATCGTCTATGTATAGCTGGCAGTTTGCCAAAGCCCAATACACGGCCGATCGGCACGGCTGGACCCGATTTGTGTCGATGCAGCCCCACTACAACCTGGTCTACCGGGAAGAAGAACGGGAAATGTTGCCCTTTTGCGCCGACCAAAAAATTGCCGTCATTCCGTGGTCACCCTTGGCCCGGGGGCTGCTGACCGGTGGGCGCAGCAAAGAGCGGAACGAAACCGAACGGGCGCGGACCGACGCTTTTGGCCGATCGCTGTACAGCGAAGCGGACTTCAGCATCGCCGATCGGGTAACGGAAACTGCGCAGCAGCGGGGCATTCCCGCGGCTCAGGTTGCCCTGGCCTGGATGCTGAGCAAACCCGTCATTACCGCGCCCATCGTCGGCGCCAGCAAACCGGGCCATATCGAGGACGCCGTGGGAGCGTTATCGGTCCGGTTGTCGGAAGAGGAAATCCGTTACCTGGAAGAACTCTACCAGCCCCATCCGGTATCGGGTATGTAACCGTGACAAAGCCTTTTTACAGAAACGGCACTAGCCGCGTGGCTGAATTTAGCGGGATAGTTGGCTTCTGACCCGGTACAGGTTGACTAAATTTGTCCGCCAGAAAAACGAATGTTTCGCTCCATTCTGCAATTTTGCTGAAGTCAAATGTCTGATCCACATGCCTAAAAACCTTCTACTCAGCCTAGCCCTTAGTTTTACATCCGTTCTGTGCCTGGCGCAGCAGGAAATTCCGTTGTATTCCGGACCAGTGCCGAACGCAAAGCCGTCGGACGTCAAAGAAGTCAAAAGGCCGGATCTGGTCGTGTCCAACGTGGTTCAGCCCACGCTATCGATCTTTCTGCCGCCGAAAGACAAAGCCACCGGAGCCGCTGTGATCATCTGCCCGGGCGGGGGCTACGGTGTTCTGGTGATGAAGCGCGAAGGGTACGATGTGGCCGAAGCGTTCACGAAAATGGGCGTGGCGGCTTTTGTTCTGAAATACCGATTACCCAACGAAAAAACGATGGTTGATCCTTCCATTGGACCGTTGCAGGACGCGCAGCAGGCCCTGAAAACCGTTCGGCAGCGGGCAAAGGAATGGGGGGTCGATCCGGATCGAATTGGCATTATGGGCTTCTCGGCGGGCGGTCACCTGGCGGCCACGGCCGGAACCCATTTCAAAAAATCGGTTGTTGACAATTCCGAAGCCGTCAGCGTCCGGCCGGATTTTATGATTCTGATTTATCCAGTCATCAGTTTTCGGGACGGTATTGGCCACAGCGGGAGCCGCAAAAACCTGCTGGGCGCTTCCCCGAAACCGGAGCAGGTTACGCTGTTCTCCAACGAATTGCAGGTCGAAAGATCGACTCCGCCCGCTTTCCTCACCCATGCCAGTGACGATTCCGGCGTCCCGGTTAAAAATAGCCTGATTTTTTACGAAGCCCTTCAGCAACACGGCGTTCCGGCCGATCTGCACCTGTACACCAAAGGCGAACACGGTTTTCTGAAGACGCCGGCCTTTGAAGAGTGGTTTGGGCGAATCCGGCACTGGATGGATCAAAGTGGCTTGCTAACTCCCTGAATTTCCAGCTCCTTCGCCGGTTGAGCCGTGATAAAATCTAAAAACGCAGTAATCTTATTATCAGGAGTTACCGGAAGCTCTTTTTAGTACTGAATTTATATTTTTAGCAGTAAATTAGCGGATTATTTGTCTTGTTTACCGAGTACCTCCTGTTTATTTGCCCAAAGCCCTTAACCGCAGTATGAAAAAAATCCTACTTCTGCTATTGCTGTGTCTTGCCTTTTACGCCCGGGCGCAAAACCCGGCCACGATGCCGCAACTGCCCGGTATCCAGGCCAACATCAAAGCCAGCCTAAAAGCCAAGATCAGCGGAACGGTTATGGACGCTGCGCAGAACAAACCCGTTGAATTTGCTACGGTCGCCCTTCTGAACCCCAAAACCGAAAAAATCATCGGCGGAACGACCACCAGCGAATCCGGCAAATTCACGATCAGCGGGGTTGATGAAGGCACGTATCGGATCGTCATTAGTTTCATTGGCTTTGAAAATAAAACCATTAACAACGTCAACGTTGGCCCCGAGGGGGGTGAAGTCGCGCTGGGGATTGTGCAGATGCAAACCGACTCGCGCACCTTGAATGAGGTGGTGGTAACGGCCGAAAAACCGCTGGTCGAGGACAAGGACGACCGGATTGTGTACAACGCCGATAAAGACGCCACCAACGCCGGGGGCTCGGCCATTGATGTCCTGAAAAAAGTGCCGCTGCTGACGGTCGATCCCGACGGAACCGTGACGCTGAAAGGCAGCAGCAGCATTAAGGTCCTGATTAACAACAAACCGTCGAGCATCATGGCCCGGAGCATCAGCGAAGCGCTGCAGATGATTCCGGCCGAACTGATCAAATCGGTGGAAGTCGTAACGGCCCCCTCGGCCAAATACGACGCGGAAGGTACGGCGGGCGTGATCAACATCATCACGAAAAACCAGTTGCAGGGCCTGACGGGCGGCCTGAATGCATCCGTCGGCAGTCGGCGGGATAATCTGGGTGGCAATTTCAATTTTAAGCGGGATAAACTCAGCATTACGGGGTACGGGGGCGGCAACGTCAACAACTATTACGGCGGCTCGGAGTCCGTACGCCAGAATCTGCTGGGCGATCAGGTAATCAGCACCATCGAGCAGATCAACACGTACAAGAACCGGGGCCGGTCGGGTTTTGGCTCGGTGAGCATTGACTATGATCTGGATACGCTGAACCGCATCGGCCTCGACGCCAGCTTTGGGGGCGACAACCGGAATACGAACTCAACGCGCGACACCCGGGTTACATCCGACGATCCGCAATATTTCCGGCGGTACAACCACTCCCAGAACCGCAACCGGAACATGGATCTTAATTTCAACTATACCCGAGCTTTCAAACGCAGCAAAGAGCAGGAATACACCTTTCTGGCCCAGTATAACCGCAACAACAACCACAGCAACTACTCGCTCTACCAGATGCCGCTGCCGGAAAGCGAGGTGATCGACTACCGCGAACGCAATAACAACGACAACCAGCAGAATGAATTTACGCTGCAAACCGACTTCACCTACCCGCTTTCGACCATTAAACGGCGGATTCTCGAAGTAGGAACGAAGGCCATTCTGCGCGATGTGGGCAGCGATTACCGCCTGGAAAACGCCCTTGACGGTTCGCTGAACTTTCAGGACGATCCGCGCCGGGCCAACATGTTTGATTACCAGCAGTGGGTGTGGTCGTCGTACGCGTCGTTTCGGATGCGGACCCGCAACATGTGGGGCTTCAACCTGGGCGGGCGCCTGGAGATGACCAACATCACCGCCGACTTTGTGTCGACCAGCACGAAATTCAGCGACCGTTACCAGAACTTCCTACCTAATGTGACCGTTTCCAAGCGGTTTGGCGAAGAACGGCGACTCAAACTGAACTACAGCCAGCGGATTCAGCGGCCGTCCATTTTCTTCCTGAACCCGTACGTCAACTACGCCGATCCAAAAAACATTCAGTCGGGTAATCCCTACCTTGACCCCGAACTGGCCCATTCGGTCGAATTATCGTACAGCACATTTACCAAAAAAGGAACGACCGTGAACGCGATGGTGTTCGGGCGGCAAACCAACAACGCCATTGAGCGCATCACCACCGTTGATACAAGTGGCGTGTCGAGCAGTACCTACCGGAACATCGCCCAGAATGCAACCTACGGCATGAACCTGTTTGGATCGGCGCGCCCGGTGAAACAATGGACCATCAGCGGCTCGTTCGGACTCAACTACAACATCCTGAACAGCACGGCTTTGCAGATTCACAACGAGAACTGGAGCTACCAGTTCAACATGAATACTTCGCTGCAACTGCCCAACAACTTCAGCGTTCAGGCCAACGGCTCCTACAACTCACGACGGATTCAGTTGCAGGGGCAGTCGTCGGGCTTTTATTACTACGCTTTCTCGGGCCGCAAGGAATTCAAAAAACAAAAAGTTACCCTTACTGCCAATTTTGAGAACCCCTTCCGTCGTTATAACACCATCGAGACGCTGCTTCGGACGCCCACGTTTATTTCGGATGGTTCCAATTACAACGTCATTCGCAACATTCGGCTGTCGGTCAACTGGCGTTTCGGAAAAATGGATGCGGGCCAAAACCGCGAAAAGAAAAGAATCTCAAACGACGACGGCAAACGGGGATGACGGCCTGACGGTCGGCTCACCGCGGCTTGTTTCTGTCAATAAAATACGTACCTTACTCAACGTTTTATTGTAATCTGTTCACTAATGAGAGTGCTTCCGGCTATCCAAGACCCGACTTCCGTTGCTCAACCCTCCAACACTTTCGATCGCTTTTTGGCGCGTTTTATCCGTGATCCCCGCGATTTGCCGTTTGTTCATCTGACGTTGCGGATTACCCTCACATTGATACCGCTGGGTATTCTGCTGTTCATCCCGGCCATTTCCGGTTGGGTATGGTGGATGATAGCGGTGGCTTATCTGGTCACGTATTTTATTTACAAAGGTCCATTCGGACTGATGGGACACTGTGCGGCCCACCGTCCGTTGTTCAAACGGGAATACCGTCTGTTGAGTTACTACATGCCGACGGGTATGGCCCTGTTCTTCGGCATGACGCCGGAAACCTATGTGGGCCACCACATCGGAATGCACCACCCCGAAAACAACATGCCCGAAGACCTGAGCACCACCATGCCCTACCAGCGCGACAGTGTCAAAGGCTTTTTGCACTACCTGACCACTTTTTTATTTACAGGCGTTTTTACGCTGATTGGTTACCTCCGGCGTAAAAACCGCCAGAAGATGGCGATTAAAGCCATGAGCGGTGAAATTTCCTTTGCGGTGATGTGCGGTCTGCTGCTCTGGCTGAACGCTCCGGCAACGATTGTGGTGTTTTTGATTCCGTTTGTGTTTACGCGGATCATCAGCATGATCGGTAACTGGACGCAGCACGCCTTTGTCGACAGTACCGACCCGGCCAATGCCTACAAAAACAGCATCACCTGCATCAACGTAAAATACAACCGCCTGTGCTGGAACGATGGCTACCACATCAGCCACCACTGCCGCCCGGCCATGCACTGGAGCGAGCACCCGCACTTTTTCATGAAAACCATCGATCAGTACGCGTCCAACAAGGCAATCATTTTCGACGGTCTCGACTTTGGCCAGGTCTTCTTTCTGCTCATGAAAAAGCGTTACGACCGGCTGGCCCAGCACGTGGTGAACGTCAACGGCACGTTTCAGAACGAGCAGGAAATCATTGAATTGATGAAATACCGGCTGCAACCGATCCGCGAGTGGAGCGAAGCACCAGTCAAAAAGAAAAAAGCCGTTACCGTCTGAAAAGTTAGGGAGAAAGTTCGTAATCCAGCGGTAACAATTCAGCGATTTTCTCCCAACTCCAGTAACCTTCCACCAGAATTCCGAGCGGTTCGTAAAAATTGCCGTTGGCTTCAATGTCGACAAACGGATTCAGCATGTGAACAACGCTGGTCTGCGCACCACCCGCCCGGGGCGGAGGGCCAAACGGGCGTTGCATTCTCAGGTAGGCCAGATCTTCTTTTTCGTGCTGATACGTAACCTGAAACAAGCCGTCCATTTGCAGCCGGGTCTGGGTAGCCGTCGACACCTCCAGATTCAGCAGGCCGGCATAGCGCAGCGTATCCCGAATCAGATAACGAACCGTTTGGGGCTTTGATCGAACGGTATCCGGCTTCTCCACGATTCGCTGCACCAAAAAACCGTCTTCGGCCAGCGAACGCCGATGCAGCGCCCGCATGAAATGCATGGTGGAACCCAGATAAGCTTTCCGGCGGTTGGCAAGCCAGCGATTTTGTTGCCGGGCGTTACGGGGTACCATCGCTTCCAGCACGGGGTAACCCAGGTAGGTAACGGCTTTTTGCCGGGAATCAAACACGAACGATTCGAGCTGGTACTTAAGCCGGTAGCCCAGGGCCTGGTTTTCGATCAGCAAGGGTTCGCGGGCACCGGCCGTCAGGCGCAGGTTTGCCCGGTCGTCGTCAAACCAGAGCACTTCCGGATTCAGCAAGCGGCACCGGGCCGCGTTGACACTCTGCCCGATGAAATTCTTCCGAAAAAATGCCAGGTTTTGTTCCCAGTCCGGGTCGCGCCGGGCTTTTATCTTTACTTCCGCCAGTTGGTTCGCGGAAGGCGTAAGAAGGATGCGGTAATACTTCAGGCTGTCGGTATGAATCGGAATGACCAGCGTTTCAAAACCGACGTACGAAACCACCAAATCAAAGCGACCGGGAGGCAATTGGGTGATCCGGAATTTCCCGCTGTTATCGGTAACCGTTCCTTTGGTTGTGTTTGCCAGAAACACATTGGCCGAGGGCAGCGGCTCCCCGTTATCACCACTCACCACCACTCCCTGCAAGGAAGGCTGAGCCAGTAAGCCGTTTGTAATCAGGAGTAAATAGCCAGTCAGCCAGCGCACTATGATCTTTTTTACCATCTTCCAATCCGTCCCGCCGTTTTCCAACCCCGTAGGTCACCTGGCTTCTGTCGCAGTTCGGCTGTCCAAATCCGGGACCGTCGCGTCGGGCAACGGTCCCAAGATGGCAAAAATCAAAGTAAATAACTAATAGTTTAGTTGTAAAGTGTGATTTCAGGAGTGACTTACGCGCAACGAAGCCGCAGGGGCCGTCGCCCGGCTATTGGCCCATAGCAGCGCCACGGCGAGGGTGAATAACACGGATTCGGTGACAATCCATTGCCGCCCGAAATCGCCCAGCGCCCCCTCGGCAAAGATGGTGATGGCGCGCGACAGGGCGTAAAAGCCCCACAGAAGGCTCAGGAAAGCCAGCCCTTTGTTGACGTCTTTTACCATCAGATAGAGCAGACTGATGAAAATAGTCAGACCGACGCCCCCGTATACCCCCCGGATGGAGCTGAAAGCATCGGTATTGGTTAACTTCACGTGTACCAGGTCCATGACCGATTGCGGGTCGGAAAAGGCCATTACGCTAACCGATAAGAGGGCCAGTGCCGAAATTAAGATAAACCCCTGGGCGGCTCGTTTGAGAAATTGTTGTGTTTTCATGTGCTTTGTCGTTGTTGTTGTTTACGAAGCAAAATTGCGGAGCTTATTGGCATTAAATGTTGGTGCTGACCAATATTTAAATTTGCAATCGGGTTACCACCGTAATCAGAAGCCGCCTACTTTCGTAAAATTGAAAGCCGAGGTCTTTGTTTACACGCTGATTCTTGTCCTCATCACCTTTCTGGCGCTGAAGTTTTCCTTAAACCGCATTAGCCCGGAGCGGTTATCATTCCAGGAGGAGAAGCCGCCTACTGACATTAATCTTTTGCAACTCCCATGAAACACATACCGCAACAGCTCATCCGAATTGGGAGTGCGAAAAATGAAGCCAATCTATCCAAATCCCAAAGGGAGTTTAACCGCCTGACCCAGCAGATCGAGACGCTGGAAAAGGAACTGGCGGAATACCGGGCGGCCTCGGACCGGATTGAACAGCGTATTCAGACCGAACTGCTTCCCCTCCAACGGGAATACCACCAGCAACAGGCCAGTCTGGTGCACCTCTTCGACCGGGCGTACGAATCCGGAGAGTTCAAGGCCAACGAACGCAAAAAACTGGCGGACCTGATTCGGCATCTGGCGTTTGATTTGATTGCCGAGTACGGTTTTAATGAACTGAAACCGCTCTACGACAAATACGACCCTGACGGCTTCGATACCGCGGCCCGTTCGGCCGAAGAGCCGAAATCCGTCAGACAACCGCCGGAAGAGCCACCAGCGCCCCTGGAGGAAGAGCCGTGGCAGGCCGAACAACAACCTCCCCCGCGCCCTAAAAGCCAGAAAAAACTGGATCGGGAAGCCAGAAAACAGCTGGAAGAACGAAACACCACCAAAGCCGTGCGAACAGTATATATGGATTTGGTCAAGGCATTCCACCCCGACCGCGAACCGGACGAAACCGAGAAGCTGCGCAAAACCGAAATCATGCAACGCATTACGGAAGCCTACGAAAAAAGTGATCTGATGGCGCTGCTGCGGCTGCAACTGGAGTTTAACCGGATCGACCAAGACCACCTCGAAACGCTGGCCGAACAACAGGTGAAGTATTACAACAAAATTTTGAACCAACAGACGCAGGAACTGGCCGAGCAGGTAGCCAGTTTGCAGTGGCGACTATCGGTCCTGAGCGGCAGAACCCTACCAGTGACCGTCTCGCCCGCCAGCCTGGAACACCGGCTGAAAGCAGACGTGCAGGAGTTGAAAAGGGCCATTAAAAACCTCAAAAGCGAGCTAACGGCTTTTCAAAGTACGACGGTGCTCAACCAGTGGTTAAAGTCGTACCGGATGTAACTCCCCTGCGTTGCCGCGCCCAAAAAGCTATTGATCCAGATACCGCTTTAAATCCGAAATCGACCGGATACCCAGCCGGTCGGCCTGTCCCCGGCGCATCATCAGGGCGTAGGTGTTGTTGAACCCCAGGGGCGCCAGCCAGTTCAGTTTATAGCGATTCTGGAACTCGCGGCTGACGTATTGATAAACCGCTTTCCGGTCGGCTTTCAGCGAGTCGGCCAGGGCCGGGGGAGGTTGCAGAATGACGAGTAAACCCGTGCCGGTGTATTCGGGGTATAAGTCAATCTGCCCGGCCTTCAACGCATTGAAACAGATTTGAGTGCCGCCCAGGCCGGTTTTGGTGATCACTTCCAGCGCCGTACGGTTTTCGAGCAACTGCCGCAGAATTTCGGCCAGAATGTACTGTTCCGTGAAGATTTTCGTACCGATCACGACCCGTCCCTGCCGTGCTTTCCGGCCCGGCGGAAGCAGTAGCTTTTGTTCCGTCAAAAACCGCCGGGCCACAACTTCGGGCGATTCGTGCCGGTAATCAGCACGGTAATTTAACGCCGTCATGGCCGCGTCCGAGAGCCTGCCGTCCAACAGATGCAGCGTTTCCGCCAAGTCAGGATGCTGGTCCAGAACCGCCTGCCGCACCACCAGCGCGGCCTGGTAAGGCGGGAACGCGTTTTTGTTGTCGTCCAGAACCCGCAGATCAAACGCCTTGATCCGTCCGTCGGTTGAATAGCCGCTGATCATATCAACCTGCCCGCGGTGGATAGCTTCGTACATCAGATTCTGGTCGATCAGCCGGGGAGTCAGCCGCAGCCCGTACGCCTGGACCAAGCCGGGGTACCCGTCGGCCCGACCGTAAAATTCGTGCGCAAAGCCAACGACTAAACCACCCGAATTACCACCCGGCAACCAGTAAAACCCGGACAGAACCGGCGCCAGCAGCAGAAAAACCAGCGCCACCCGGCGCAACTGCAAGCCCCGCAATTGTTGCAGACGGGCCAGCAGAAAATCGAACAGAACCGCCAGCAGAGCCGCCGGAATCGCGCCCGCCAGCACCATGTTGGGGTTGTTGAGCGCAATCCCGCCAAAGATAAATTCACCCAGCCCGCCAGCCGCCACGTAGGCCGCCAGCGTGGCCACGCCCACGTTAATCACCGTTGCCGTGCGAATCCCGGCAAAAATAACCGGCAGGGCCAGCGGCAGTTCGAGTCGGGTCAGCACCTGCCCGGGCGTCATGCCCATACCCCGGGCGGTTTCTTTCAGCGCCGGGCTCACTTCCCGAATCCCGACGTAGGTATTCCGGACAATCGGCAGCAGCGCGTACAGAAACAGGGCGATAATAGCGGGCCAGCTCCCAATGCCCAGAATTGGAATCAGGAAACCCAGCAAGGCAATGCTCGGGATGGTTTGCAGAACCCCGACCAACGCCAGCAAAACAGCCGCCACTTTGGGCCGGTAGGTAATCAGAATGCCCACCGGCAGGCCAATCAGCAGGGCCAGGCAGAGCGACAGAAACGTCAGGCCGATGTGCGTCAGCGTCTGTTCCATCAGCTTGTCACTCTGCTGAACCACGAAGTCGAAAAATTCCCGCATGATTACGATGATTTCGGAACGAGTTGCTGCAGGGCCGACCAAATATCAGCCGCCCGGATTCGGATGGACCAGTCGCCAACCCGCAGCGCCCCCGACCCCGAACCGGTTTTGGTCAATTGCATTAAGGCATCATTCAGACTCATCGCCGGTTGCAACGCAATGGCGTCCGGTTCGGGTGATTCGGGCAGAATATACGGGGTGATGTCGTGCAGCGTAATTACCTGCAACTGAAACGCCAGCACCTGATCGCCGAAAAACCGTCGAACGAAGGTATGGGCCGGTTGCAGCAGCAATTCCTTCGGCGTGCCGAGTTGCAGCAGCCGCCCGTTGTCCATCACGCCGACGCGGTCGCCCAGTTCCAGGGCCTCCCGAACGTCGTGGGTCACCAGCACGACGGTTTTCCGGCGCAACTCGTCCAGATTCCGAAATTCCTGCCGGATTTCAGCGCGGGTGATGGGATCCAGTGCCCCCAGGGGTTCGTCCATGAGCAGAATCGGCGGGTTGGCGGCCAGCGCCCGGGCCAGCCCAACGCGCTGCCGCTGTCCTCCGCTGAGCTGATCCGGGTAGGCATTCAACTGCTTTTCCGGTAAGCGAAGCATGGCCAGCAGTTCGTACGTACGGTTGCGGATGCGGTTTTTGTTCCACTGCAACAGCCGGGGCACGATGGCGATGTTTTCCCCCACCGTGTAGTGCGGAAACAGGCCCGTTTCCTGCACCACGTAACCGATGGTGCGGCTTAGTTCGTGCGGAACCTGCTGCAGCGTGTCGATGCCGTTGATTTCCACCGTTCCCGAGGTCGGCTCAATCAGGCGGTTGATCATCTTGAGCGTGGTCGTTTTGCCCGAACCGCTCGTGCCCAGCAAAACCAGCGTTTCCCGTTCCTGCACCGAAAACGAAACGTCTTCAACCGCCGTATGGTTGGGGTAGCGCTTGGTCAGGTGCCGGACGTTGATCATGCTGTCAGATGGGGTTGAAGTAGACGCCAATGCCAAACCAGCGGGTTTTCTGCTGTTCGTAGACGCTGTAAGGACGGAAACCCGTGTAGCCTTCGAGCAGGAACGTCAGGTTGTTGGCCGTGCGGCCCAGCTCCAGCCCGATACCGGCTTTGATACCGGGTCGAAAATCGGTTTGCTGCCAGACTTTCAGATCCGCCCCACCGGCCAGCCGGGCGAAAGCAGACGACGGTTTGCGGTAAAAGAACCCCGCTTCGGCACTCAACCGTTTGCGTTCTTCCGGCTTTCGCAGCCCGATACCGACGCCGACGTACTTCCGTAGCCCGTTTCGTTCGTGGTTATAGGTCACATCGACCACTTCGTAATTGACCGGGTTGGGCAGGTAATAATTGATCTGGTTCCGGATCAGGTAATCGTCACCCAGGTGCGACGACAGGTGATACAGCCGGAACCGCCAGCTGTGGTGCCGGACTTTGAGGTTGTAAAGAAAGCTCAGCCGGTAATCGGTATTCATCAGCTGACGGCGCTGTTTGTTCTGGACCGGATCGTGATAAACTTCAAACTGCGTAAACGAAGCCACGTCGAAGGAAACTTCACTGCTGCGTTCGGCGGATTTGTACCAGCGAAAAACCGGTTTCCGAAGCCCGAACACAAACGGAACAATGGAGCCGTTGTATTTCGTACCGTCCATCCAGTAACCCGGCAGCACGCTCACGCTGGTCTGGGCTTCGATGGGGTCGAGCATGATGGGTTCGAACAGGTGCCCCTTCGGCAGGAATTCCCGGCGCGGGTAGCTGGCCCGGATCGGTGTGGACTGGCGGATCACTACCGTATCGGGCGCTTCCTGCGCCAGCGCACAAACCGACCAGAAAACCGCAAAAAAAGACAGCAAATAAGGGTTCATTGCGTAAAAAAACCTCCGGTTTCGGGCCGGAGGTATGGTAACAGAAAACGTTGTCTTAGGCGTCTACAACCGTCTGCTTCAGTTCGGCGTAGTGCTTGTAGAAGTAGGGAATGGTTTCGATTCCCTTGTAAAAATTAAACAATCCGTAGCTTTCGTTTGGCGAATGCAGCGCGTCAATGTCCAGCCCGAAGCCCATTAGAATGGATTTAACGCCTAGTTCTTTTTCAAACAGCGCTACGATAGGGATACTCCCCCCGCCCCGGGTTGGGATGGCGTCTTTCCCCCAGGCTTCGCGAAAGGCGCGCCGGGCGGCTTCAAACTCAACCGAATCGGTGGGCGTTACGTACGGCTGACCACCGTGGTGCGGAGTCACCGTCACCGTTACCGTTGGCGGGGCAATACTTTTGAAATGCTGGGTAAAGAGTTCGGTAATTTCATCGGGGTCCTGATTGGGCACCAGCCGCATGCTGATTTTAGCCTGCGCTTTACTCGGCAGAACGGTTTTGGCCCCTTCGCCGGTGTAGCCGCCCCAGATCCCGTTCAAGTCCAGCGTGGGCCGGATGGAAGCCCGTTCGGTTGCCGAGTAGCCTTCTTCACCAAAAACCGCGTTCAGACCCAGGTCGCGTTTGTATTCTTCCTCATCAAACGGTGCTTCGGCCAGCGCAGCCCGTTCGTCGGCACTCAGTTCGTCTACCTTGTCGTAAAAACCGGGTATTGTAATGCGGCCTTTGTCGTCGTGCAACGAAGCAATCATCTGACACAGCACATTGAGCGGGTTTTGCACGGCACCACCGTAGACGCCCGAATGCAGATCGCGGTTGGGGCCAACCACCTGCACCTCGACGTACGACAGTCCCCGCAAACCGGCTTCAATCGACGGCACATCGTTGGCGATAATGCTCGTATCCGAGATCAGGATCACGTCGCACTTCAGTTTCTCGCGGTTATCGGTTACAAATTTGCCCAGGTGCTCCGAGCCGGTTTCTTCCTCCCCCTCAATCATCACCTTGACGTTGCAGGGCAGATTTCCGGTGGCCAGCATGGCTTCGAGGGCCTTCACGTGCATGTAAAATTGCCCTTTGTCGTCGCAGGAACCACGGGCATAGATGCGTTCGTTTCGGATGGTGGGTTCAAACGGCGGGGTATTCCAGAGTTCGTAGGGATCGGCGGGCTGGACATCGTAATGGCCGTAGACCAACACCGTCGGCAGGGTATCGTCAATCAGTTTTTCGGCGTACACCACCGGATGGCCTTCGGTTTCGTGAATCTCGGCGTTGTCCAGGCCAGCCGTTGCCAGTTTTTCTTTGATAAACTCGGCCGCCCGGAGCATGTCCGGTTTGAATTTAGAATCGGCGCTGACGGACGGAATCCGCAGCAGCTCGAACAGTTCGGCTAGAAACCGCTCTTTATGTTCTGCAAAATAAGTTGATAGCATAGAGTTACCGGTTTTCGTCGGATTGACGAAGAAAAGACCATAAAAAACAACGCCCCGAAGTTAATCACTTCGGGGCGTCATGCAATTCTTCTATCTTGAAACTTATTCCTCGTCTTCTTTCTTCCGGAATTTAATCAGCCGGGTCCGGTTTTCTTCCCCGTTCAGCAGCCGGGTAATATTTTTCTGGTGGGTCAATACCACAAACAGAAAAACCAATACGCCAAATACAATCAGAAGCGGGTGTTCTTTTTGCCCGAATGCCTGCAATAGCAGCAGAACCGGGAAAGCCAGAGCCGCCGTCATAGAACCCAGCGAAACGTATTGGGAAGCAATAACCACGACCAGGAAAATACCGATGCAAACCGCAGCCACTTCCGGGTGAATCGCCAGCACCATGCCCAGCAGGGAAGCGACGCCTTTCCCGCCCTTAAAATCGGCCAGCACCGGGAAACAGTGCCCGATAACGGCCACCAAACCAAAAACCAGCTTAAAAGTCAGAATTTCGTGGGTGCCGATGACGTCAAAATACCACAGCAGCGAAGATAAGATGGTGGCGGTATAGCCTTTCAGCACATCGATCAGCATCACGATGGTTCCGGCCCGTTTGCCCAGCACCCGAAATGTGTTCGTGGCGCCGGCATTACCACTTCCGTAGTTGCGAATGTCTAATCCAAAAAAACCTTCACCATACCAAACGGCGGTCGGAATTGAACCCAGCAAGTAAGCGAATAACGTCGTTGCAATAATCAATAACACGTTCATTCAAGAAATCTACCGCTTCGGCGGTGCGACTGACATTGAGTAATAATTAATACAGAACCACCCGGAAACCGGGTGCGCAAAGACTCTTAACGTAGAAATTCTTGGTGGGCGGTATCAGCTACCGAACGACAAATTTAACTAAAAAATGGATGCTGCTACCTTGTAATAACACACAAACAATGAAAAATATTCATTTAATACCAACTAAATCATCCGAAAAAAATGGCCTTAATCGCTAAAAACAACGCTGAGTCCTACTTTTCAGAAAAGAATTGGACTTAAGTCATACCCTTTAAAAACGCCCGTTGGTATCCGGAAGTTTTGGAGGAGTAAAAAAGAACTCCAGAAATTCCGGAGTGTCTGGCAACCCGTTCCCTTCACCAGTTCCCTCCCATTCTGGAAAAACAGGCCTAATTCGCCCCTTTTTAAGGTCTTGTGCATGGCTGGTCTTTCTGGCACAAAAATCGCCAGGTCAACATAGCCAGGGATGTTTATCAGAGCGCGCGTTTTCCGGCATCCACACCACCCTCATCAACAAACTCGGTTACCACGATTCCTTCAACTCATGACTGCTCCGGAAGCCGATTGCCGCATCAGCGGAAAGCCGTCCAGGAGCCTCATCTCCAGTTCAAGGGAGTCAGGATGCTGCGGGAATACCTGAAATAATTCCGAAAACGACGCAAGCCCAACCCCTTCTGTCTGGGACCGGCGCGTTTGTCATTCATCGGAGCTAAGCCATTTGAATACACGAAAAATCGGATCATTTAATCAACCTGACAATGACAAATCCAATCCCTGAAACAACCGATCAAGCGGTTTCGGCCGGCGTAAAAAACGTAGTTCTGGTACACGGCACCTGGGCCGATGGCTCAAGCTGGTCCAAAGTAATTCCGCTGCTGGAGGCCAAAGGGCTGCATGTGCTGGCGGTGCAAAACCCGCTCACGTCGCTGGGCGACGACGTAGCTGCCACCCAGCGGGCGATTGAATTGCAGGACGGCCCGGTCCTGCTGGTGGGCCACTCCTGGGGCGGGGTCGTTGTTACGCAGGCCGGAAACCACGATAAGGTGGCCGGGCTGGTGTACGTAGCCGCGGTGGCTCCCGACGAAGGGCAGTCGTTTCTGGATGTGGTACAAACCGCCCCGGCGACTCCCGGTAACGACCAGATCCGCCCGGATGCGTACGGGTTCGTCAGCATGTCGCCCCAGGGAATTTTTGAAGACTTCGCCCAGGATTTGCCCGAAGCCGAACAGAAACTGATTCTGGCTACTCAGGGCCCCCAAGCCTTTACGGCTCTGACGGAGAAAATCACGAAAGCCGCCTGGAAACACAAGCCGTCGTGGTTTGTTGTAGCGGCCAATGACCGCATGATTAACCCGGATCTGGAACGAACGCTGGCGAAGAAACTGAATGCCTCCACCGTGGAAGTCAGCACCAGCCACGTGGCCATGCTGGCCCAGCCGGAAGCCGTTGCGGCCGTTATCCTGGAAGCCGCCGGACGGGTTTAGGCAAGAGGGTTCTGACCAAACGTCAGCTCAATTTGCACACCGTCCTGGCTGGTGACCTCAAGGGTACCGCCAATCTGCTTGCTCAATCCCCGAATCAGAGTCAGGCCCAGGCTACGGCTCTGACGGGGATCAAAGTCGATCGGTAAACCAACCCCATTGTCGCGGATGCGCAACCGGTAGGCGTTGCCATTCTCCGCGTGCAGGGCAATGGCGATGAGGGCGTCCTGATCCGGCAAAAAAGCGTACTTCAGCGAATTGGTGACGGCTTCGTTGATAATCAGTCCCAGCGGAACGGCCAGGGTGACATCCAGCTCGACCGTCGTTACCTCCAACTGCTTTTTGAGCCTGCTGCGGTATTCGAAGGAGTCGATCAGGTAATCAACAATGTCGGCAATGTACCGGTCCATCGGAATGCTCGACAGCCGCTCGGACTGGTAGAGATTCTGGTGCAGCAACGCCATGGCGTGTACCCGGTTCTGGCTTTCCCGGATGGCCGAAAGGGCCGCTTTGTCTTTCAGGTAAATGGACTGGGAGTTGAGCAGGCTCGTGATAATTTGCAGGTTGTTCTTCACCCGGTGGTGAATTTCCTTGAGCAGCCACTCCTTTTCTTCCACCAGGGATTGAAGTGACTGATTTTTCTGGGCGATCTCCCGGTTGTTGCGCTGGTTGATTCGGGACTGGTTGTACAACAGCCCTAAAATAATGAGCAGCAGCGTAATACCGGCAAACGTAACGTTTCGGATCAAACTCGACCGCCCTAGTTCCAGCTCATTTTGTTTATTGATGAGATTCAGTTGCTTGATGCGATCTCTGGACTTACTCAGCTCATACTCTGATTTCAGGGCATCGATGTGCTCCGACATGGACTTATAAAAAAAACTGTCGGCCAAGGCGTGTTCGCGCTCTTTGGTCGTCAGGGCTTCTTTATAATTGCTCTGCGCTTTATAAAAGCCCGTCAAATCTTTCAGGTAACGCATCTCCTGCCGGTGCGCGCCTTTGGCTCTGGCCAGCAAAACCGCCTGTCTGGCGTAAAAAACGGCTTTAGGCAGGTTATCGTTTCCGTACGTTTTTGCCAAACCAAACAGCGACTGCAACTCCCGCAGGTAATTATCAATTGCTCTCGACCGGGCCAGTGCCTGCTCCTGCAGCTGAATGGCTTTTTCTTTTTGGCCTTCTTTGGCGTAAACGGCCGCCAGGTTATTGATTAACGTGATATTTAGCCCCTGGTACTCCAGCTTGTTATTACTCAGCCGAATGCCTTTTTCCAGGTAGTGTTTAGCGGTTTTCAGGTCGCCCGTCTGCCGGTAAATGACCCCAAAGTGGTTGCAGATGTTGAGCGAAATATTTGAAAACGGAAGCCGTTCGTCATACCGTTCTGCAATTTTCAAATACCGCAGGGCCTGGTCATAATGTTGCTGGTCGAGGTGAGCCCAGGAAATGCTGTAGTTGGCCTCCATCTGCCCAAACGCATCTCCGATTCCTTCCGACGTTTTCAACGCCTGTAGAAAGTGGCGGATGGCTTCGTCGTAGTTCCCGTTTCGCAGGTGAACAACGCCGATGCGGATGGTAACGGTCGCGATGCTCTTCTTTTCCCCCGCTTTTCTGAACAGGGCCAGCGCCTGCCGGTATTTCTTCTCCGACTGTTCGTACTGCCCCTGATTGTCGTCGATCATTCCCAGTTGAACCAGCATCCGGGCCACACCCGTACTGTCTTTCTGCCGCCGGGCCAGTGCCATTCCTTGCTGCGCAAAATAGGTGGCCGAATCCGGTTTGTGATAGCGATACTGCTTCACCAGTCGCTCCAGTTCCGCCATGTTTTTCGGCTTTTGCCCGGCCACCGGCGGCCCCGGAACCAGGAAGCCGCAAACCGCACTGACGATAAAAAAAACAATCCGTTTATACTGCATAGCCGATCAGGAAACCGCGTCCGGGTTGTAGACGGTCAGAACTTTTCGGATACCCAGCTTTTCCATGCGGTATTCCAGCGTCGTGGGTTTCAGATTGAGGAGTTCGGCGGCCCCGCCGTTGCCGCGGATGCGTCCGTTGGTCTGCTTCAGAATACCCAGAATGTACTCCCGTTCGGTTTCCTGCTGAATCTGCTTGACATCCAGCAGATCGCGGGGCTGCGCAGACGGTAAGGCCCCGGCATCCCGGCCGTTCTCCCCCGAACCGGACGCCAGCAGGTTGACCGAAAACGCACTCACCAGCGGCCGGCCCAGTTCCAGCGGAGTCTGGCCGTTGTTCAAGATAACGGCCTGTTCGATGACGTTTTCCAGCTCGCGGATGTTACCCGGCCACGAGTAGTTAACCAGTTCGCCCAACACCCGGTCGTTGATGCCACAAAACGGTTTGCCAAGCTTGCGGGCCGACTTCTGCGCGAAAAATGTCGCCAGCAACGGTATGTCGCTCTTTCGTTCGCGCAACGGCGGCAGGTGAATCGGAAACGTTGACAACCGAAAGTACAAATCCATGCGAAAACGACCCTCGGCCACTTCCTTCTCCAACTGCCGGTTGGTGGCGGCAATAACCCGCACGTCGGTTTTAATCAGCGTATTCCCACCCACGCGCTCAATCTCCTTTTCCTGCAACACCCGCAGCAGCTTGGCCTGAAGCTCCAGCGGCATTTCCCCGATTTCGTCCAGAAAAATAGTGCCGCCTTTGGCCAGTTCAAACTTGCCGATACGCCGGTCCAGCGCCCCCGTGAATGCGCCCTTTTCGTGCCCGAACAACTCCGACTCAATCAGCGTTGCGGGCAGGGCCGCGCAGTTGATCTTGACCAGAATTTTGTCTTTGCGCGACGACAGATTGTGGATGGCCCGGGCAAAAAGCTCTTTTCCCGTTCCGCTTTCACCCAGTATCAACACCGTTGTATCGGTGGGTGCCACCTGCGATACCTGGTTGAACACCCGCAGCAGGTGCTGACTGGTTCCGATGATTTCCTCGAAATTAGCCGCGGTTTTGACCTCTTCCAGCAGGTAAGAATTTTCCCGTTGGAGCTGCTCACTAAGCCGGGCCACTTCCTCAAACGCCAGAACACGCTCCAGCGTCAGCAGCATGGGTTGCTCCAGCCGTTCGAGCAGCGCCAGGTGACGGCCCAGGTAGGTCTCGGGCTGGCGGCTGAGAAAAGTAATCGTGAACGTTTCGGCCTGCCCGGTTTTCAGCGGCACCACCAGCGCCGATTGCAGCCGGAAGTTGGTTGCCAGCAGGTGGATGAAAGGATTCTGCTGGCTCAACCGGTCGAACGCTTCCTGATTGTAGCGGCCCGCCCCTTCGAAAACCAAGCTGGTCTGCATCCGGAACAGTTGCTCGGGCGTCGTTTTGGTAAGGTGCAGAAAATCGGTTTCGCGAATAATCTGGTATTCTTCAAATCCCACCCGGTAGTAGCTGTACGTGTGCTCGGATGCGGCTTTCTGGTGCCGAATGGTCAGGTAATCGAACGGGATGTGCGGCTGAAGCAGTTGCGCAGCCTTCAGCAGCTTGGTTTCCCAGGGCTCCTTTTCCGACAGGGCGTCGGTCAGGGCGATTTGCAGGGCCTTTTCTTCGCGCAGCTTCAGTTCCGCGCTGTGCGCATGCCGGTAGCGTCCGATTTCCAGCGTCGTCAGAATGTCTTTTTCCCGAAACGGCTTTACAATGTAACCGCTGGGTTGTGTGGCTTTTACCTGTTCGAGAATACTGCGGTTGTCGTTGGCCGAAATAAAAATAAACGGGATGGTACTGTCTTCCAGTTCTTTGGCCAGGTCAATGCCGGTTTCCTGGCCTTTCAGGTAGAT